>NZ_JADBQZ010000041.1:0-537 GCF_014896175.1 Enterobacter cloacae complex sp. I3 | reverse complement strand
GGTGAAGTCGTAACAAGGTAACCGTAGGGGAACCTGCGGTTGGATCACCTCCTTACCTTAAAGAACCTGCCTTTGTAGTGCTCACACAGATTGTCTGATGAAAAACAGCAGTAAAAAACCTCTACAGGCTTGTAGCTCAGGTGGTTAGAGCGCACCCCTGATAAGGGTGAGGTCGGTGGTTCAAGTCCACTCAGGCCTACCAAATTTGCGAAGCAAATTTGAAGAGGTTGGCAAAACGATGGGGCTATAGCTCAGCTGGGAGAGCGCCTGCTTTGCACGCAGGAGGTCTGCGGTTCGATCCCGCATAGCTCCACCATCTTTTACTGCGAACACAAGAAAACTTCAGAGTGAACCTGAAAAGGTGCACTGCGAAGTTTTGCTCTTTAAAAATCTGGATCAAGCTGAAAATTGAAACGACACACATGTTATGTGTGTTCGAGTCTCTCAAATTTTCGCAATCATGAAGTGAAACATCTTCGGGTTGTGAGGTTAAGCGACTAAGCGTACACGGTGGATGCCCTGGCAGTCAGAGGCGAT
>NZ_JADBQZ010000040.1:0-1097 GCF_014896175.1 Enterobacter cloacae complex sp. I3 | reverse complement strand
AGAACTTTAGCAACAACGCCCGCGCCAACGGTACGGCCGCCTTCACGGATTGCGAAACGCAGACCGTCGTCCATCGCGATTGGGTGGATCAGAGTCACAACCATCTTGATGTTGTCGCCTGGCATTACCATCTCTACGCCTTCTGGCAGTTCGATGGTACCGGTCACGTCAGTTGTACGGAAGTAGAACTGTGGACGGTAGCCTTTGAAGAACGGAGTATGACGGCCGCCTTCGTCTTTGGACAGAATGTACACTTCAGATTCGAACTTGGTGTGTGGCTTGATTGAGCCTGGCTTCGCCAGAACCTGACCACGTTCGATTTCTTCACGTTTGATACCACGCAGCAGAACACCAACGTTCTCACCAGCACGGCCTTCGTCCAGCAGTTTGCGGAACATTTCAACGCCAGTACAGGTAGACTTCGCAGTCTCTTTGATACCAACGATTTCAACTTCTTCACCAACTTTGATGATACCGCGCTCTACACGACCGGTAACAACGGTACCACGACCGGAGATGGAGAATACGTCTTCGATTGGCAGCAGGAATGGCTTGTCAATCGCACGCTCTGGTTCTGGGATGTAAGAATCCAGGAAGCCAGCCAGTTCGATGATTTTAGCTTCCCACTCAGCGTCGCCTTCCAGCGCTTTCAGCGCGGAACCACGAACGATTGGAGTGTCGTCGCCCGGGAAATCGTACTGAGACAGCAGTTCACGAACTTCCATCTCTACCAGTTCCAGCAGCTCTTCGTCATCAACCATGTCGCATTTGTTCAGGAACACGATGATGAAAGGAACGCCTACCTGACGACCCAGCAGGATGTGCTCACGAGTCTGAGGCATTGGGCCGTCAGTCGCAGCAACAACCAGGATCGCGCCGTCCATCTGCGCAGCACCGGTGATCATGTTTTTAACATAGTCGGCGTGGCCTGGGCAGTCTACGTGTGCGTAGTGGCGAGTCGGGGTGTCGTACTCAACGTGAGAGGTGTTGATGGTGATACCACGAGCTTTTTCTTCTGGTGCGTTATCGATCTGGTCGAATGCACGAGCAGAACCACCGTAGGTTTTAGCCAGAACGGTAGTGATTGCAGCGGTCAG
>NZ_JADBQZ010000039.1:0-1148 GCF_014896175.1 Enterobacter cloacae complex sp. I3 | reverse complement strand
TGTACAGTCCGGGGACATGGTAGACAGGTGTTCGGGGACATGGTGAACACTTTTTAACATCCTTTACCCATGGTGATCGACTTTTTCTTCAGGTCGATCAGCCCCACTTTCGTGCTGTACCACCACACTTCATAGCAGCCGTCATCCTGCGTCTCCCTCAGCCCGACCCGTTCTCCCCTGAACGCCTTGCCTGCGCTCAGACTGACACCCTGTATGCTCAGCTTTCCGCTGACATCCACTTTCCTGACCTTCACCCCTTCATCGTATTCAGGTGGCGTTACGCTGCCGCTGTACTGCCGGGCAGACGGCTGATAACGCGAGGCCGGTACCGCCATATCCAGCGCCTCGTGCGGGCGTTCAAGGTTGTACACCGTGCGCCAGTGATCGAAAGCGCGCTGCAGCTCTCCGCTGTCCGCGAACCATTTTCCCTGCAGCACTTCCGCCTTCAGGCTGCGGTGAAAACGCTCCAGCTTGCCCTGCGTCTGCGGATGATAAGGCCGGGAGTGCCCCACCCGGATACCGTGGCGCATCAGCCACAGCTCCAGCGCCGTCCAGGTGCCGGTGGTGTCGCCCCACGGTGAGCCGTTGTCCATCGTCATCCTGTCCGGCAGGCCGTAGCGTTCAAACGCGCTGACCAGCTGCTGCTGCACGGTCTCGCGCCGTTCATCGGTACAGTGCGCCAGGCACAGGGAAAAACGGGAGTGGTCGTCCAGCAGGGTGAGCGGATGGCAGCGGCCACCGCCAAAGGGAAAGTGGCCCTTAAAATCCATCTGCCAGAGCCGGTTCGGCGCGTCATGTTCGAAGCGTCCCGTAGCCGGAACGCCCGGTGATGCGCCCGGCAGCAGACCGTGACGGGCCATCAGATTATGGACGGTGCTGAAGGCGGGCATACGGTGCCCCTGGTCTTCAAGCCAGCGCTTAATCTTGCGGGCGCCCCAGCGTTGATGACGGTCATGCGCCATGCGCAGCAGGGCCGTGATGTCGTCAGATGAGCGGTTCGGGGAATGATGAGGTGCGCGGGAGCGGTCCTGAAGACCGGAGGCACCTTCCTCAGCCCAGCGCTGAAGCCACTTGTAGCCGGTGGCAGGAGAAATGCCGAACTGACGGCAGAGGAAACGGATGTTCGCCCCGTCCTGCGAGGCGAACAG
>NZ_JADBQZ010000038.1:0-1636 GCF_014896175.1 Enterobacter cloacae complex sp. I3 | reverse complement strand
CAAAGGCAGGTTCTTTAAGGTAAGGAGGTGATCCAACCGCAGGTTCCCCTACGGTTACCTTGTTACGACTTCACCCCAGTCATGAATCACAAAGTGGTAAGCGCCCTCCCGAAGGTTAAGCTACCTACTTCTTTTGCAACCCACTCCCATGGTGTGACGGGCGGTGTGTACAAGGCCCGGGAACGTATTCACCGTGGCATTCTGATCCACGATTACTAGCGATTCCGACTTCATGGAGTCGAGTTGCAGACTCCAATCCGGACTACGACGCACTTTATGAGGTCCGCTTGCTCTCGCGAGGTCGCTTCTCTTTGTATGCGCCATTGTAGCACGTGTGTAGCCCTACTCGTAAGGGCCATGATGACTTGACGTCATCCCCACCTTCCTCCAGTTTATCACTGGCAGTCTCCTTTGAGTTCCCGGCCTAACCGCTGGCAACAAAGGATAAGGGTTGCGCTCGTTGCGGGACTTAACCCAACATTTCACAACACGAGCTGACGACAGCCATGCAGCACCTGTCTCAGAGTTCCCGAAGGCACCAAAGCATCTCTGCTAAGTTCTCTGGATGTCAAGAGTAGGTAAGGTTCTTCGCGTTGCATCGAATTAAACCACATGCTCCACCGCTTGTGCGGGCCCCCGTCAATTCATTTGAGTTTTAACCTTGCGGCCGTACTCCCCAGGCGGTCGACTTAACGCGTTAGCTCCGGAAGCCACGCCTCAAGGGCACAACCTCCAAGTCGACATCGTTTACGGCGTGGACTACCAGGGTATCTAATCCTGTTTGCTCCCCACGCTTTCGCACCTGAGCGTCAGTCTTTGTCCAGGGGGCCGCCTTCGCCACCGGTATTCCTCCAGATCTCTACGCATTTCACCGCTACACCTGGAATTCTACCCCCCTCTACAAGACTCTAGCCTGCCAGTTTCGAATGCAGTTCCCAGGTTGAGCCCGGGGATTTCACATCCGACTTGACAGACCGCCTGCGTGCGCTTTACGCCCAGTAATTCCGATTAACGCTTGCACCCTCCGTATTACCGCGGCTGCTGGCACGGAGTTAGCCGGTGCTTCTTCTGCGGGTAACGTCAATCGATGAGGTTATTAACCTCACCGCCTTCCTCCCCGCTGAAAGTACTTTACAACCCGAAGGCCTTCTTCATACACGCGGCATGGCTGCATCAGGCTTGCGCCCATTGTGCAATATTCCCCACTGCTGCCTCCCGTAGGAGTCTGGACCGTGTCTCAGTTCCAGTGTGGCTGGTCATCCTCTCAGACCAGCTAGGGATCGTCGCCTAGGTGAGCCGTTACCCCACCTACTAGCTAATCCCATCTGGGCACATCTGATGGCAAGAGGCCCGAAGGTCCCCCTCTTTGGTCTTGCGACGTTATGCGGTATTAGCTACCGTTTCCAGTAGTTATCCCCCTCCATCAGGCAGTTTCCCAGACATTACTCACCCGTCCGCCACTCGTCACCCGAGAGCAAGCTCTCTGTGCTACCGTTCGACTTGCATGTGTTAGGCCTGCCGCCAGCGTTCAATCTGAGCCATGATCAAACTCTTCAATTTAAGTTTGATGCTCGTGAATTAAACTTCGTAATGAATTACGTATGTTCACTCAGAGACTTGGTATTCATTTTTCGTC
>NZ_JADBQZ010000037.1:0-1664 GCF_014896175.1 Enterobacter cloacae complex sp. I3 | reverse complement strand
AGGCAGGGATAGTGATTTGAGATGCATTAATTGCGCTTCTAATAATTTCCAATTCCATTTCTAAAATCACATAAAAAAACAAATTTTTACATTTTTATGGTCATTATTCGTTCAGATGTCCGGCCACGTTTCCTTTCCATGTCATTTTTCTGACACGTTTGTTCATTACGTTGTGGGCTTCACTTTCCGGATGCTAACAATATGAAAAGAAAAATCATTCCTGTGCTTATCGGCTGTACGCTCTCTTTCTCTGGCCTGGCGGCGCAGCCCACGGCTGAGCGCTATGTTGTCAGCTTCCCTGACGGCTCACACGTGAAATACAGCGGCGCGTTTGCCGGTGCGTTTCCGAATGGACTCCCGGTAGGGATTGGCTCCGGCCTGCTGTTTACGGGCAAGCAGGGCGATGCTCTGACCTTCGCGACCGTAACCGATCGCGGTCCTAACGCCGATGCGCCCAAAATGGGTAAAAACGAAGCCAAAATTTTTGTCACGCCGGATTTCGCGCCGCAGCTGATGACCATCCGCGTTCAGAACGGCAAAGCGGAGGCAACGGATGCCCGCCCGCTGCATGATGATAAAGGCGAGATTAACGGCCTGCCGCTGCAAAGCGGCGTGATTGGAGCCACCAATGAGGTGGCGTTCAGCGATACCCTCAAAATTCTGAAGGGTGACAACCGCGGGCTGGACACGGAAGGCATCACCCCGGACGGCAAGGGCGGTTTCTGGCTGTGCGACGAGTATGGCCCGTTCCTGATTAACGTCGACAGCAAAGGAAAAATTCTGGCGATCCACGGGCCGCAGGCGGCGGAAGGGGAAAAATCCATCGCGGGCGGTCTGCCAAACGTTATCAAATGGCGCCAGCCGAACCGGGGCTTTGAAGGCCTGACCCGGATGCCGGACGGGCGGATTATCGCCGCCGTGCAAAGCACGCTGGATATCGACGGTAAGAGTAAAAAGCAGGCGCTGTTTACGCGTCTGGTCAGCTTCGACCCGGCGACCGGGAAAACGGCGATGTACGGCTACCCCATCGACAGCGCGGCCTACAGCAAAAACAGCGACGCCAAAATCGGCGACATCGTGGCGCTGGACGACCAGCACATCCTGCTGATTGAACAGGGTGAGGATAAAAATGACGCGATGCGTAACCTTATCTACAAGGTGGATCTCAGCAAGGCGAGCGACCTGACCGCTTTCGACAAGCCGGGCGAGTACCCGGAGTTTGATGATGAGAAAACCCTGGCACAGCGCGACATTACCCTTGCAGCAAAAACGCAGGTCGTCGATCTGCGCGCGCTGGGCTGGAAACAGGAGAAGGCCGAAGGGCTGGCGCTGATCGACGGCAAACGGCTTGCGGTGGCGAACGATAACGACTTTGGCGTGAAGGTGGCGATGCAGCATCCGGTCGAGGGCAAAAAGCTCAAGGACTATCGGGTTAACGAGGAAGGCAAGCTGACGCTGGATGATAAACCGGTGGAAACCACGCTCAGCGTGAAGCCGCTGAAGAAGCCGGAGTCAGAGAGCGAGCTGTGGATTGTGACGCTGCCGGAGGCGTTGAAATAATTTTACCTCTCATCCTAACCCTCTCCCTATGTACGGTCCGGGGACATAGTGAACACTTGTTCGGGGACATGGTAGACACTTACAACTGAGGCATAAGTACCCGT
>NZ_JADBQZ010000036.1:0-3080 GCF_014896175.1 Enterobacter cloacae complex sp. I3 | reverse complement strand
GTATCTGTCGGTTCTTTATTATTTTTAAACCATATAAAAAAGCGGGGGAAAATATCCCCCGCGCTTTCTATTTACCAGGTATATTTCACACCCAGATTTGCTCCCCAGTTCTGGTCAACGTCGCCGCCACCCAGATAAGTCGCATCGGTGTAAGCACTGAAGTTTTTGGTGAAGCTGAACTGGGTGCCCAGCCCCACGCGAACCGCAGAGCCTTCGACGCCGTTATCAATACTGTCAGAGTTGATATCAGCATTATTGTCAGCATCGTCATAGACGTAAGCCAGCTTGAAGTACGGGGTCAGCGCCTGTTCGCCGCCGTAGTTGAAGGTATAACCCGCATCCAGGCCAAGTTCATAACGCATACTGTCGTAAGACTGACCATCGATACGCATGTCGTTGCTCAGCTGGTAGTCGTCGCCTGACTGGAACAGGCCGGAAATCGCCGCGTAAGGAGTGATGTAGCCTGACAGGTTTGGTTTCCAGTCATAGCCCAGCTTCATCCCGAAGCCAACAGCGTCAGAGGTGGTGTCACCGTCAACATACTGACCGTTGCTCATGGTTGCAGAGAGGTCATTGTTAAAGCGGGTGTAGTTCAGTGAGCTGTCGAGGAAGACGTTGTTCGCAAACGTCGCAGACGCGTAGATCATCGCAGTCTGGCTGTCCTGATCGACCTGACCCGTACGATCGCTGATATCGCCTTTCGCAAAACCAGCTGCACCACCGACGATCCACTTCGCATTATTACCGTCAATCTGCGTGTCCAGACCGACCATAATGCCGCTTACGTCCTGATCGTAGCTGACGGTGCCGTTATCCGCGTCAAAATTGCCGCCGAAATAGCTCACCCACGCTCCGCCGTTGTCTGCCAGGCCATGACGGCTGTTGGTCAGACGCGTACCCACGGTATCCTGCTGGAGATTCCAGATATTGGTGTTGGCAGAAGGAATGCTCAGCGCCATGTTGGCGTAGTCAGTCAGCTCTTTCTGCTGGAGAACAACGGTGTCACCCTCCTGCTGCGCCTGATAGGTATAAGCACCTAAATCAGCTTTGTTTGCAGCAGTAAAGCTGGCTGCGGTATCTGCGTTATTGTCGTAGACGCGAATGATCTCTTTGTTTTTGTAGTCGGCAACTGAACCAGCGCCGGTTGCATCGTCGATGCGCACCTTGTAGTTACCGGCAACGTCACCGTTCACCGCCAGATGGCCGTCGGAGTTCAGCGCGACAACACCGTAGTCATACTCCGCGTTGTAGCGATCGTTAGTGATATAGCGTGCGTTGTTCAGATCGCTGTTCAGCACATAATCACGGCTGGCAACGTTGAGCACGCCGCCATCGGTCAGTACCATATTGTGCGTATCAACCTGACCCAGACCCAGCGCCAGCTCGGCACCGTTGTCTACGGTAATGGTGTTTGCATACAGCTCTGCTGTCTCTTCAGTCAGTGCCGCACGGCTATAGCTGTCCAGATACAGGCTGTCGGTTGCCACGGCTCCGCTGTCGCCAATATTCATGGTTGAAGCATTGGTCAGGGTGATTGAATCCGCCAGCAGGCCGGAGTTTTCAACATTGACCTGAGACTGGTTGTTCACCGTCAGCGCATCAATGTTGGAGACCTTGCGGGTATCCCACTCGGAACCGTTATCCAGCGCCACATTGAACAGGCCGCTTTGGTACACCTCTTCACCGGCAACGTGACCGTTGCTGTCGAAGGTAGAATCAGGCCAGATGCTGTTCGGGGACAGAGCGTGCCAGTCAACGTTGCTGTAGCCCTGGCCATACATCTGCGCAGTGCCGATAGCTTCAACGCTGGACTGCGCTGCACCGACCCACTTGCTGCCGTTAGTCAGCGTAACATCCAGTGTATCGGTACCGTCCCAGCCGTTGGTGGTTGGGTTATAGACACCATCTTCAGTGGTATCCGTTGCCGGATCGCCATTCTCGTAGAAGTTGTTATCAAAGGTGCTGGAGAAAAGAATGTCACCCGTTACGGTAGAGTGATCGAAGGTAGCGGTGGTCTGCATGGCGTTATCAGACGCGCCGGCCGCAACGATCAGCGCCGCATCATCCGCAGCCGAGGCGTTGGTTTCACCGTAGTCGCTCGGCTTCGCCGTTTGACCGTAGAACCCGTTGGTGCCCAGATCGCTGTACGCACCAGAGGTCAGCACGGAGTCTTTCACCACCAGCGTATCGGTAAAGACATTGCTGCTGTTAGCAACGCCTTCAACGCCGTCGTATGGTGTGTTATCCAGTTCCTGATAACCCTGCGTCAGCGTGATACCCGCGACGTGGGAGTTGTTCTGAATAACGATATCAGATTCAACGTCCAGGGTAATTGCGTTACCCAGACCATAGGTGTCCAGATAATGCGTTTCAGTATTCTCGCCATTGACGACATCATACGCGTAATGCTCGTAGGCATCGTTGATGGTGGAGTTATCAACGGTCAGGCTAAAACGATCGTACTGGGTATGACTGGTGCCGTCAGTATCCACGCCATCTGCACACGTCGTGGTCATACACTCTGACGTGATCATGCCGTTAATGGTGCTGTTAGAAATACTCAACGCGTTCGCACGGCCATTGACCCCATCATCCAGATAGTAAGTCGAAATAACACCGTTTACGGTTGATTTATTGATGACCGGATAAATGTCACCATCATGGGTGGCATCCGAGTAATCCCAATCTGCGTAGCCATAATACCACGGCGTAGATGCGGTATTATCATATCCAAAAGTATTATATGTCGTACCGGAAATATCTTTCGCATTAGCCTGAGAAGCGATAGCCAGCGTACAAGCTAATGCAAGTTGAGATACAACCAGTTTCTTTTTCCATGTTTGCATTGGGTCATCCCTCCTCAGGGACGTAAGCATGTTTGTCCGTAAATCAATTAGCAATGTTTAATTGCGGAGTGAATTATGCAGTTTCATTCAGAAAAGGTTCAATGAATGATTCATTTAAGTCCGTATCCAGACAATCAGCAGATGTAAAACGAGAGAAAAAGAGCGCTAAATATAAATACTATAAAGAAAAAGTCAAAATAAACTAAACAAGCAAAGGTGATATAAGTTTTATAA
>NZ_JADBQZ010000035.1:0-3116 GCF_014896175.1 Enterobacter cloacae complex sp. I3 | reverse complement strand
GAAGTGAAACATCTTCGGGTTGTGAGGTTAAGCGACTAAGCGTACACGGTGGATGCCCTGGCAGTCAGAGGCGATGAAGGACGTGCTAATCTGCGAAAAGCGCCGGCGAGGTGATATGAACCTTTGACCCGGCGATGTCCGAATGGGGAAACCCAGTGTGATCCGTCACACTATCGTTAACTGAATACATAGGTTAACGAGGCGAACCGGGGGAACTGAAACATCTAAGTACCCCGAGGAAAAGAAATCAACCGAGATTCCCCCAGTAGCGGCGAGCGAACGGGGAGCAGCCCGGAGTCTGAATCAGCTTGTGTGTTAGTGGAAGCGTCTGGAAAGTCGCACGGTACAGGGTGACAGTCCCGTACACGAAAATGCACAGGTTGTGAACTCGAAGAGTAGGGCGGGACACGTGGTATCCTGTCTGAATATGGGGGGACCATCCTCCAAGGCTAAATACTCCTGACTGACCGATAGTGAACCAGTACCGTGAGGGAAAGGCGAAAAGAACCCCGGCGAGGGGAGTGAAAAAGAACCTGAAACCGTGTACGTACAAGCAGTGGGAGCACCTTCGGGTGTGACTGCGTACCTTTTGTATAATGGGTCAGCGACTTATATTCTGTAGCAAGGTTAACCGTATAGGGGAGCCGCAGGGAAACCGAGTCTTAACTGGGCGTTAAGTTGCAGGGTATAGACCCGAAACCCGGTGATCTAGCCATGGGCAGGTTGAAGGTTGGGTAACACTAACTGGAGGACCGAACCGACTAATGTTGAAAAATTAGCGGATGACCTGTGGCTGGGGGTGAAAGGCCAATCAAACCGGGAGATAGCTGGTTCTCCCCGAAAGCTATTTAGGTAGCGCCTCGTGAATTCATCTTCGGGGGTAGAGCACTGTTTCGGCTAGGGGGCCATCCCGGCTTACCAACCCGATGCAAACTACGAATACCGAAGAATGTTATCACGGGAGACACACGGCGGGTGCTAACGTCCGTCGTGAAGAGGGAAACAACCCAGACCGCCAGCTAAGGTCCCAAAGTCATGGTTAAGTGGGAAACGATGTGGGAAGGCACAGACAGCCAGGATGTTGGCTTAGAAGCAGCCATCATTTAAAGAAAGCGTAATAGCTCACTGGTCGAGTCGGCCTGCGCGGAAGATGTAACGGGGCTAAACCATGCACCGAAGCTGCGGCAGCGACGCTTATGCGTTGTTGGGTAGGGGAGCGTTCTGTAAGCCGTTGAAGGTGTGCTGTGAGGCATGCTGGAGGTATCAGAAGTGCGAATGCTGACATAAGTAACGATAAAGCGGGTGAAAAGCCCGCTCGCCGGAAGACCAAGGGTTCCTGTCCAACGTTAATCGGGGCAGGGTGAGTCGACCCCTAAGGCGAGGCCGAAAGGCGTAGTCGATGGGAAACAGGTTAATATTCCTGTACTTGGTGTTACTGCGAAGGGGGGACGGAGAAGGCTATGTCAGCCGGGCGACGGTTGTCCCGGTTTAAGCGTGTAGGTGTGTGTTCCAGGCAAATCCGGTTCACTTTAACACTGAGGCGTGATGACGAGGCACTACGGTGCTGAAGTGATAAATGCCCTGCTTCCAGGAAAAGCCTCTAAGCATCAGGTAACACGAAATCGTACCCCAAACCGACACAGGTGGTCAGGTAGAGAATACCAAGGCGCTTGAGAGAACTCGGGTGAAGGAACTAGGCAAAATGGTGCCGTAACTTCGGGAGAAGGCACGCTGATATGTAGGTGAAGTCCCTGCGGACGGAGCTGAAATCAGTCGAAGATACCAGCTGGCTGCAACTGTTTATTAAAAACACAGCACTGTGCAAACACGAAAGTGGACGTATACGGTGTGACGCCTGCCCGGTGCCGGAAGGTTAATTGATGGGGTTAGCGGCAACGCGAAGCTCTTGATCGAAGCCCCGGTAAACGGCGGCCGTAACTATAACGGTCCTAAGGTAGCGAAATTCCTTGTCGGGTAAGTTCCGACCTGCACGAATGGCGTAATGATGGCCAGGCTGTCTCCACCCGAGACTCAGTGAAATTGAACTCGCTGTGAAGATGCAGTGTACCCGCGGCAAGACGGAAAGACCCCGTGAACCTTTACTATAGCTTGACACTGAACACTGGTCCTTGATGTGTAGGATAGGTGGGAGGCTTTGAAGCGTGGACGCCAGTCTGCGTGGAGCCGTCCTTGAAATACCACCCTTTAATGGCTGGTGTTCTAACGTGGACCCGTAATCCGGGTTGCGGACAGTGTCTGGTGGGTAGTTTGACTGGGGCGGTCTCCTCCCAAAGAGTAACGGAGGAGCACGAAGGTTAGCTAATCCTGGTCGGACATCAGGAGGTTAGTGCAATGGCATAAGCTAGCTTGACTGCGAGAGTGACGGCTCGAGCAGGTGCGAAAGCAGGTCATAGTGATCCGGTGGTTCTGAATGGAAGGGCCATCGCTCAACGGATAAAAGGTACTCCGGGGATAACAGGCTGATACCGCCCAAGAGTTCATATCGACGGCGGTGTTTGGCACCTCGATGTCGGCTCATCACATCCTGGGGCTGAAGTAGGTCCCAAGGGTATGGCTGTTCGCCATTTAAAGTGGTACGCGAGCTGGGTTTAGAACGTCGTGAGACAGTTCGGTCCCTATCTGCCGTGGGCGCTGGAGAATTGAGGGGGGCTGCTCCTAGTACGAGAGGACCGGAGTGGACGCATCACTGGTGTTCGGGTTGTCATGCCAATGGCACTGCCCGGTAGCTAAATGCGGAAGAGATAAGTGCTGAAAGCATCTAAGCACGAAACTTGCCCCGAGATGAGTTCTCCCTGAGACTATAAGTCTCCTGAAGGAACGTTGAAGACGACGACGTTGATAGGCCGGGTGTGTAAGCGCAGCGATGCGTTGAGCTAACCGGTACTAATGAACCGTGAGGCTTAACCTTACAACGCCGAAGCTGTTTTGGCGGTGAGAGACAGACAATCAAATTTCAGCCTGATACAGATTAACAGAATTTGCCTGGCGGCTTTAGCGCGGTGGTCCCACCTGACCCCATGCCGAACTCAGAAGTGAAACGCCGTAGCGCCGATGGTAGTGTGGGGTCTCCCCATGTGAGAGTAGGGAACTGCCAG
>NZ_JADBQZ010000034.1:0-3316 GCF_014896175.1 Enterobacter cloacae complex sp. I3 | reverse complement strand
GGGTTAACTGTGAAGTGATTCACATCCGCCGTGTCGATGGAGGCGCATTATAGGGAGTTCTCCGCAGCCCGCAACCGCTAAATGACAGAAAAATGACTGACTGCTGCATTCCCCAGCAAAACCCCGCCTTATACCCTTTTACACACAGAGTTATCCACAGCGCTTCGAAAAAGTGAAAATATGCGAGCGTTGCGCAAACGTTTTCGTTAAAATGCTCGCGCTTAACAAGGAGGCCTCGTCAGGTGTGTTAGATGAGTTTTTCGCTGGAAAATTCATCTAACGCTCTCTGTAATCGTGAAATCCAGGGGATTTACCATGCAACAACGTCGTCCAGTCCGCCGCGCTCTGCTCAGTGTTTCTGATAAAGCCGGTATCGTCGAATTCGCTCAGGCACTTTCCGCACGCGGTGTGGAGCTGCTTTCTACAGGCGGTACCGCTCGCCTGTTAGCAGATAAAGGTCTGCCGGTAACCGAAGTGTCCGACTACACCGGTTTCCCGGAAATGATGGATGGACGCGTCAAAACCCTGCATCCGAAAGTGCACGGCGGCATTCTGGGCCGTCGCGGTCAGGACGACGGCATTATGGAACAGCATGATATCGCGCCTATCGATATGGTTGTTGTTAACCTCTACCCGTTTGCCCAGACCGTCGCCCGCGAAGGCTGCTCTCTGGAAGATGCGGTTGAGAATATTGATATTGGCGGCCCAACCATGGTGCGCTCCGCGGCGAAGAACCATAAAGATGTGGCCATCGTGGTGAAGAGCAGCGACTACAGCGCCATTATTAATGAGATGGATGCTAACGACGGCTCCCTCACTCTCGAAACCCGCTTCGACCTTGCGATTAAGGCCTTCGAACACACCGCCGCGTACGACAGCATGATTGCCAACTACTTCGGTAGCCTGGTTCCTGCCTACCACGGTGAAAGCAAAGATCCTTCTGGCCGCTTCCCGCGCACCCTGAACCTGAACTTCATTAAGAAGCAGGATATGCGTTACGGCGAGAACAGCCACCAGCAGGCTGCCTTCTATATAGAAGAAGAGGTAAAGGAAGCCTCCGTTGCGACCGCCCAGCAGGTTCAGGGCAAAGCCCTTTCCTATAACAACATTGCTGACACCGACGCCGCGCTGGAATGCGTGAAAGAGTTCAGCGAGCCAGCCTGCGTTATCGTCAAGCACGCCAACCCGTGCGGCGTTGCGGTAAGCTCCTCTATTCTGGATGCCTACGATCGCGCCTACAAAACCGACCCGACCTCCGCATTCGGCGGTATTATTGCATTCAACCGCGAGCTGGATGCTGAGACCGCGCAGGCCATTATCTCCCGCCAGTTTGTCGAAGTGATCATCGCGCCATCCGCGTCCGAAGAAGCGCTGAAAATCACCTCGGCGAAACAGAACGTGCGCGTACTGGTTTGCGGCCAGTGGGCGGAGCGCGTGCCGGGCCTGGACTTCAAGCGCGTGAACGGCGGTCTGCTGGTTCAGGATCGCGATTTGGGTATGGTGACAGAAGCCGACCTGCGCGTGGTGACCAAACGACAGCCGACCGAACAGGAGCTGCGCGACGCGCTGTTCTGCTGGAAAGTGGCGAAGTTCGTGAAGTCTAACGCCATTGTCTACGCAAAAGAGAACATGACCATCGGGATAGGCGCAGGCCAGATGAGCCGCGTTTACTCTGCGAAAATCGCGGGTATTAAAGCAGGTGACGAAGGCCTGGAAGTGAAAGGCTCCGCCATGGCCTCTGACGCCTTCTTCCCGTTCCGTGACGGTATCGACGCTGCGGCTGCGGTGGGCATCACCTGTGTGATCCAGCCTGGCGGCTCTATCCGCGACGACGAGGTAATTGCCGCTGCCGACGAACACGGCATCGCAATGATCTTCACCGACATGCGCCACTTCCGCCATTAATTCCCGGAGCAGAAAATGAAAGTATTAGTGATTGGTAACGGCGGGCGCGAGCACGCGCTGGCGTGGAAAGCGGCGCAGTCTCCGCAGGTTAAAACCGTCTTCGTGGCACCGGGCAACGCCGGTACCGCACTGGAACCCGCGCTGCAGAACGTGGCTATCGGCGTGACCGATATCCCGGCGCTGCTGAGCTTTGCCCAGACCGAGAACATCGATCTGACCATCGTCGGCCCGGAAGCGCCGCTGGTAATTGGCGTGGTTGATGCGTTCCGCGCTGCGGGCCTGAAAATCTTCGGCCCAACGGAAGGCGCCGCGCAGCTGGAAGGCTCCAAAGCCTTCACCAAAGATTTCCTTGCGCGTCATAACATTCCGACGGCGGAGTATCAGAACTTCACCGACGTCGAGCCCGCGCTGGCTTACCTGCGTGAAAAAGGCGCGCCGATTGTCATCAAAGCCGACGGTCTGGCCGCCGGGAAAGGCGTTATCGTGGCGATGACGCTCGAAGAAGCCGAAGCGGCCGTTCAGGATATGCTGGCAGGCAACGCTTTTGGCGATGCGGGCCACCGCATCGTGATCGAAGAGTTCCTCGACGGCGAAGAGGCGAGCTTTATCGTAATGGTCGACGGCGAGCACGTTCTGCCGATGGCCACCAGCCAGGATCACAAGCGCGTGGGCAATGGCGATACCGGCCCAAACACCGGCGGGATGGGCGCTTACTCCCCTGCTCCCGTGGTTACCGATGAGGTGCATCAGCGCACCATGGACCGCATCATCTGGCCTACCGTGAAGGGCATGGCGGCGGAAGGCAATACCTACACCGGTTTCCTCTACGCGGGCCTGATGATTGACAAGCAGGGTAACCCGAAGGTGATTGAATTCAACTGCCGCTTCGGCGATCCGGAAACCCAGCCGATCATGCTGCGCATGAAATCCGACCTGGTGGATCTGTGCCTGGCGGCCTGCGAAGGCAAGCTGGACGAGAAAACCTCAGAGTGGGACGAGCGTGCGTCTCTGGGCGTGGTGATTGCTGCGGGTGGCTATCCCGGGAACTACAGCACCGGAGATGAGATCCACGGCCTGCCGCTGGAAGAGATTGACGGCGCGAAGGTGTTCCACGCCGGTACGAAGCTGGCTGACGATGACCGCGTGCTCACCAACGGCGGCCGCGTGCTGTGTGCGACCGCGCTGGGCCAGACCGTGGCAGAAGCGCAGAAACGCGCCTATGCGCTGATGGCGGATATTCACTGGAACGGCAGCTTCAGCCGTCAGGATATCGGTTATCGTGCTATTGCGCGGGAGCAGGGGGAGTAATTTCCCCCTAACCCTGACCCTCTCCCTCTGTACGGTCCGGGGACATAGTGAACACTTGTTCGGGGACATGGTAGACACTTACAACTGAGGCATAAGAACCCGT
>NZ_JADBQZ010000033.1:0-18601 GCF_014896175.1 Enterobacter cloacae complex sp. I3 | reverse complement strand
GATCATTTTTATTTATACATTCCCTCCGTAATAGAATTAACATCAATAATTCGAACCGACATTCCGCAGGATTAGTTAATTATATATAATTCAGTGGCAATCATAGACAGGCCGCATTAATCGGTATCAAAATGCCCACTTTAGTAAAACACCTCACTTCACTTTGAGGTACACTAACCTTCTTTGTTCCACAAACATCAGGCATACCATGACCGATTTAATTGCACGTCCCCGCCGCCTGCGTAAGTCACCCGCACTGCGCGCCATGTTTGAAGAGACAACACTGACCTTAAACGATCTGGTGTTGCCGATTTTTGTTGAAGAAGAGATTGATGACTACAAAGCCATCGAAGCCATGCCGGGCGTGATGCGCATTCCTGAAAAATACCTGGCGCGTGAGATCGAACGCATCGCCAACGCGGGGATCCGCTCGGTGATGACCTTCGGCATCTCCCACCATACCGACGCCACCGGCAGCGATGCATGGAAAGAAGATGGCCTCGTGGCCCGCATGTCCCGCATCTGCAAAGATACCGTGCCAGAAATGGTGGTCATGTCCGACACCTGCTTCTGCGAATACACCTCCCACGGGCACTGCGGCGTGCTGTGCGATCACGGCGTGGACAACGATGCCACCCTGCTGAACCTCGGCAAGCAGGCGGTCGTGGCTGCCGCTGCGGGTGCGGACTTCATCGCGCCGTCTGCGGCGATGGACGGACAGGTTCAGGCTATCCGTCAGGCGCTGGATGCGGCAGGCTTTACCGACACCGCCATCATGTCCTACTCCACCAAGTTTGCCTCCTCCTTCTACGGTCCGTTCCGTGAAGCGGCGGGTACGGCGCTGAAGGGCGATCGTAAGACCTACCAGATGAACCCGCTGAACCGCCGGGAAGCGATTCGTGAATCCCTGCTTGATGAAGCCCAGGGCGCAGACTGCCTGATGGTGAAACCGGCTGGAGCATACCTTGATATTCTGCGCGACATTCGCGAGCGCACCGAACTGCCGCTGGGGGCATACCAGGTGAGCGGTGAATACGCGATGATCAAATTCGCCGCGCTGGCCGGTGCAATCGACGAAGAGAAAGTGATCCTTGAAAGCCTGGGCGCGATCAAACGCGCGGGCGCGGATCTGATCTTCAGCTACTTCGCGCTGGATCTGGCCGAGAAAAAAATCCTCCGCTAATCTTCACCAAACTGCAATACAACCGACATCTGCTCCTTCTACTGTCTTCGCAAGACGGCAGGAGGAGTAATCATGTTTAGCCTCGATAGCGTTCTCGACGATCTTTGGCCTCAGGCGAGGCCTGCACCCTGGCAAAAAAGTCTGTTAAAAAGGCTGTTTTACGAAGAAGAATTCCAGCAGTTTGCCGCCGCTCACCGCCACCTGAAAGGACTGGATATGGTGGAGCAAGTTCTGGAGCACCTTGATATTCTCTGCACCGTTTCCGCCCGCGATCTCGAACAAATCCCCGAACATGGCCCACTGGTTATTATTGCCAACCACCCGACAGGCACGCTGGACGGGCTGGCGCTGATGTACGCCGTCTCCCGCGTGCGGCGCGACGTTAAAGTCGTGACCAACCGGATGCTGACCCACCTTGAGCCTCTCAGTTCGCTGTTTATTCCGGTGGACAATATGGGCGGCAGGACGGCGAAATCGTCTCTGGTTCAAATGGAGCAGCATCTGCAAAACGCGGGCGTGCTGATCTTCTTCCCGGCGGGTGAAGTTTCACGCCCCACGCGCAAAGGCATTCGCGATAAAAAATGGCACTCCGGCTTTATCAAACTCGCCAGCAAGCTGCGCGCCCCGCTGCTGCCGGTGCATATTCAGGCGCATAACAGCCTGCTCTTTTATGCCAGCACGCTGGTGTCGCCGACATTGTCGATGCTGCTGCTAATGCAACAGATGTTCCGCCGCCGCCACAGCCAGCTGCCGATTAAAATCGGCCAGCAAATCGCCTGGCATCACTGGCATAGCGCCACTCTTTCGTCACGTGAGATGGCCGAGCAGTGCCGTCAGCACGTGATGCGTCTTGGCAAGGGATTGCCTGGCGTCTTCAAAACCCAGTGCGCCATTGCCCGTCCGGAAGACCGGGCCACCCTTAAACGCGAGCTGGCGCAGGCGGAGTGTCTGGGTAAAACCAGCGACGGTAAAACCATCTACCTGTGGCAGCGCAACGGGCAGGAAGAGGCGCCTCTTCTGCGCGAACTGGGCCGCCTGCGCGAGATTGCGTTTCGCGCGGTGGAGGAAGGGAGCGGTAAACGCCGGGACACCGACAGCTACGATGACGATTATCTGCACCTGATCCTCTGGGATGAAGAGGATCTGGAGATCGTCGGCGCGTATCGCTTTATGCCGACGGCCATGCAGATCGAAAAGCGCGGCGTTGAAGGTCTTTACAGCTACAGCCTGTTCCACTACGACGACAAAATGCAGGACGTGCTTGAGCACGGCATTGAACTCGGGCGCAGCTTTATTCAGCCGCGCTACTGGGGGCGTCGCGGTCTGGACTATTTATGGTCCGGCATCGGGGCTTACCTGGCGCGTTACCCACATTATCGCTACCTGTTTGGCCCCGTCTCCATCTCCGGCGGCTTACCGCCTGCGGCACGGGATCTGCTGGTCGCCTTTTACCGCCTGTGGTTCCCCGCGACGCATCCGCTAGCCGCGTCACGTCAGCCGTATCCGGCATCCTTACCGGACGTGCTGGCACAGTTTGGCGGCTTGGATTACGTGGACGATCTGACGAAGCTGAAATCCCTGCTCGGCAATCTGGGCTGCGGCATACCGCCGCTGTATAAACAGTATTCCGAGCTATGCGAGCCCGGCGGCGTGCAGTTTATTGATTTTGGCAGCGACCCGACGTTCAACAATTGCGTAGACGGTCTGGTGCTGGTGGATTTGTGCTACCTGAAGGCGAACCGATATCAGCGGTATATTGAGGCGCACCTTTAATTGGCCGGCAATTGTGCACCGTTTTCGCCGGGTGGCGCTGCGCTTACCCGGCCTACGGGTACTCCAGGATCAGGGGCGGTAAAATGGCTTATCGCCCAAAATCGTCGCACGCTGCATAATCCTTCGCTGCGGCAGATAGTCCGCGTTGGCGTAGTGCTGCGTCACGCGGTTATCCCAGATCGCCAGGTCGTTCTCCTGCCAGCGCCAGCGCACCTGAAACTCCGGTTTAGTGATATGAGCGAACAGGAAACCTAACAGCGCGTCGCTCTCTTTCTCCGTCACGTCCACAATGCGCGTCGTGAATCCTTCGTTCACGAACAGCGCCTGCTTGCCCGTGACCGGATGGGTACGCACCACCGGGTGCAGCAGCGGCGGATGCTTCGCCACCGCCTCCAGCCAGCGCTGATGTTCCTCTTCACTCTTGCGGTACTTGTATTCCGGGAATGATTTTTTGAAGTCGTGCTCCGCCCGCAGCCCGCTCAGCAGCGTCCGGAACGGTGCGGAGAGCGCCTCATACGCCGCAATCCCGCTGGTCCACAGCGTATCGCCGCCGGTTTCCGGCAGCAGCTTCGCCGCCAGAATTGCCCCGGCGGGCGGCGTCTCGATAAAGGTGACGTCCGTGTGCCAGTTGTCGTTGTCAGGCGGGTTATCGTTGTGGGTATCCAGAACGATAATCTCCTCCACCCCTTCCGCATGCGGATAGACCGGGTGAATATGCAGGTCGCCAAAACGCAACGCCAGCGCGCGCTGCTGCTGCGGGGTGATCGCCTGCTCGCGAAGGAACACCACCTGATGGCGCAGCACCGCGTGGTACAGCTGCTCAAACTGGTTATCGCTCAGCGGGCGGGACACATCCAGGCCCGACACCTGCGCGCCAATGTACGGCCCCAGCGGGGTGATGGTCAGTCGTTCACTCATTGTATTTCTCCATGCCAGGGCGTCAGGCGGCGCTGTAGCGCGCGCAGCCCCAGTTCTAATCCGAAGGCGATCGCGGCAATCACCGCGATCCCTGCCAGCACCACGTCAGTCGCCAGGAACTCTCCCGCCGACTGAACCATAAACCCTAATCCTCGCGTGGCGGCAATCAGCTCTGCCGCCACCAGCGTGGACCAGCCCACGCCGAGGCCAATGCGCAGCCCGGTTAAAATCTCCGGCAGCGCGCCGGGTAGAATCACGAACAGCAGCACCTGCGTACGGCTGGCGCCCAGCGACTGCGCCGCACGAATGCGCACCTGCTGGGCACTCTTCACGCCCGCCAGCGCCGACATGGCAACCGGCGCGAAAATCGCCAGATAAATCAGCAGAATTTTCGACGTTTCGCCGATACCGAACCAGATCACCATCAGCGGCAAATAGGCCAGCGGCGGCACCGGGCGGTAAAGCTCAATCAGCGGGTCAAGGATGCCACGCACCGTCGGGCTTAGGCCCATCGCGATCCCGACCGGGATACCGATAACCACCGCCGCCAGCAGCGCCACCAGAATGCGCGTCAGGCTTGCGCCGAGATGCTGCCAGAGCGTAGCGTCCATAAAGCCCTGCGCCCCGGCGATGGAGATGAGTTTCGCCAGCACCTGTCCCGGCGGCGGCAGAAACAGCGGGCTGACCCACTGCTGGGCCGCAACCGCCCACCACGCAGCCAGCAGCACCAGCAGCGTACCGACGCTCAGAGTAATTTGACGTGAGAAAGGCCAGCGCAGCGCCGGACGCGTGCGACGCGTTTTTTCACTGAAGACGATGCTCATGAGAAGGCCTCCCGCTGTTCAAACACGCGGCTTAAGACGTATTCACGCTGCTCAATAAACCGCGGATCGGATTTGATGCTGCGCACCGGCTCCCCCGCGACGTAGCGACGGGCAAATTCAAGCGGCAGCCGCTCCAGCACGCGCCCCGGCCCCGGCGAGAGCAGCACCAGCTCGGTCGCCATAAACACCGCCTCTTCGATATCGTGGGTAATTAACAGCACCTGCTTGCCCGTCTCATGCCACAGGCGCAGCAGCAGGGTTTGCATCTGCTCGCGGGTAAAGGCGTCCAGCGCCCCGAACGGCTCGTCCAGCAGCAACAGCTGCGGATTCGCCGCCAGCGCGCGGGCGATCCCGACGCGCTGACGCTGGCCGCCGGAAAGCTGCCAGATAAAGCGTTTTTCCGCCCCTTCCAGCCCCACTTTTTTCAGCATCGCCCGCGCGGTTGCCAGCCGCTGTTCACGGTTCACGCCCGCAAGCTGGAGCCCAAACGCCACGTTCTCCTGCACGTTGCGCCACGGAAGCAATCCTTCGTTCTGAAAGACCACGCCGCGCTCGGCGCCAGGGCCATCCACCTTTTTGCCTTCCAGTTGAATGGTGCCGTGCTGATACGGTACAAACCCGGCGATCAGATTCAGCAGCGTGGTTTTTCCGCAGCCGGACGGGCCGAGCACCACCAGCAGTTCACCGCTGCCCAGCGTCAGGTTGATGTCCTCCAGCGCGGGTTTACCACCGTAATCGGCATATAGGTTCGTAATGTTCAGCATGGCGGACTCCTTATTTCACAAAGCGGTCGGTGACGTACTGACTGTAATCCGCCGCGACCGCAGGCACTTTGCCCTGATCTTTCAGGAAGGTGGCGGTATCTACAATCGCTTTGCTCACCGGCCCGTTTAGCTGCTGCACCTGCTGCGCGGGGGTCAGATAGGTATTGCCCCTCACCAGCCCCGGCACGTCCGCTTCCGGCACGCCGCTCAGGCGGGAGAGTTTTTCCAGGTTGGCGGGCTGCTTCAGCCACTCATCCGGGTTGCTGATGTACGGCTGCTGGGCGGCAATCGCGCTTTTGGCGAAGGCTTTCACCACCTCAGGATGTTTCTCGGCAAAGTCTTTGCGCACCACCCACACGTCGAGGGTCGGCGCGCCCCACTGGCCCACTTTCTCGGAGTCGGTCAGCACGGTGCCGTCTTTTTCCAGTTCGTTTACTGCCGGTGCCCACACGTAGGCCCCGTCAATATCCCCGCGCTGCCAGGCGGCGATAATCGCCGGCGGCTGAAGATTGATGATTTGCACCTGCCCCGGCTTGATGCCCCAGTGTTTGAGCGCCGCCAGCAGGCTGTAGTGGGTGGTGGAGATAAACGGCACGGCGATGCGCTTGCCGATCAGGTCTTCCGGTTTGGTGATGTTTTTCTTCACCACCAGCGCTTCGGAATTACCGAGCTGCGAGGCGAGGAGGAAAACCTCAATCGGCACCTGCTGGCTGGCCGCGACCGCCAGCGGGCTGGAGCCGATATTGCCAATCTGCACGTCGCCGGACGCTAACGCACGCACGACGGACGCGCCGCTGTCGAACTTGCGCCAGTCGACTTTCGCGCCGCTCTCCTTCGCAAAGGTATTGTCCGCCTGCGCAACCTTCGCCGGCTCAGCCGAGGTTTGATACGCGACGGTAACGTCCACCGCCTGCGCCTGAAATGCCCACAGCGCCAGCGCGCCGAGAAGTGTGATTCGCGATGAAATTGCCATAGTGCCTGCTCCCCTGTTGTTATGAGGGCAGTATTTCCGGCGCGGGAATTTTGATAAAGGAATAAAAAAGAATCGCTAATGACGATTCGTTTTTAGAAAAAAAGCGGGAAAGGATAGTTGATTTTGTGCGGTTGGTTTGTGCCGGGTGGCGCCTGCGCCTTACCCGGCACAAACTCAGCGCTGCGCGTTCAGCTCTGCAATATCCTTCGGCGTGGTGCGACAGCATCCGCCGATTAACTTCGCTCCCGCCGCCAGCCACTGCGGCAGATACCCCGCCAGCGTCTCGCACGCTTCGCCGTGGTGGTGCCAGGTTTTGGTTACCGCATCATAATGCTCGCCCGAGTTCGGGTAGACCACCAGCGGCAGCGGCGTCAGGCTTTGCAACTGCTTCAGCGCCGCCGTGGTGTTATCCAGCGCGATACAGTTGATGCCCAGCGCGACGACCTGCGGATAGTCCTCCAGAGAAGAAACCACCTCCCGCAGCGGCGTGCCGTCGCTCAGGTGCTCGCTGTCGCGCAGGGTGAAGGAGAACCACGCCCGCGCGCGGGGATACGCCGTCAGCAACGCGGCCAGCGCCTTTATTTCCGTGAACGACGGCAGCGTTTCGCAGGCCAGCAGGTCTGCACCCGCGTCCAGCAGCGCTTCCACGCGCGGGCGGTGGAATTCTGTGAATTCTTCGGCACTGCGCACGTAGTCGCCGCGATACTCTGAGCCGTCTGCCAGATACGCGCCGTACGGCCCAACGGAGCCCGCTACTAGCAGCGTGCCCGCGTGCGGGTTTTCGGCCAGGTACGCTTCGCGCGCCTTACGCGCCAGCTCCACGCTTTTGCCAATCAGCGCGCGGGACTGCGCCTCATCCAGACCGCGTGCCGCAAAGCCCGCAGGCGTGGCCTGGTAGCTGGCGGTGATCGCCACCTGCGCGCCCGCGCGGTAGTAATCAAGATGCACTTCACGGATAAGATCCGGGTTTTCCACCAGCACTTTGGCCGACCAGAGGCTGTCTGCAAGGTTACAGCCGCGCGCTTCCAGCTCCGTTGCCATTGCGCCATCCAGCACCACAAACGGCTGTTTTTCAAGGATGGCGGTAAGCGGATTATTCTGCGACATGTTCAGGCTCCTGCGATGTCATATTTCGGGTCAGGTAGTAGGCACCATAACACAGGGCAACGAACGGAAGCCCGCAATAAAGGGCAATGCGCTGGCTGGGGTCAAACCACAGGCCGACGCAGGCCACCACGCAGAGGATAAAACCGAGCACCGGCACCAGCGGATACCACGGCGCGCGGTACTGCAGCGCAGAGAGCGGCTGGCCGGACTGCAGATGACGGCGACGGAAAACGAAGTGCGACGCGCAGATGCTGATCCACACCGCCACCACCGCAAAGCCAGAAATGGCCGAGAGTGCGACAAACACCGTGTCCGGGGCCACCACGCTTGAGAACAGCGCCAGCACGCCGCCGAGCATGGAAACCGAGAGCGCCGTCAGCGGCACGCCGTTTTTGTTCACGCGGGCAAAGCAGCGCGGGAGCGTTTTCTCATTCGAGAGCGACCACAGCATGCGCCCGGACGCATATAAGCCAGAGTTCGCCGCCGAGAGGATCGCCGTCAGGATCACGAAGTTAAAAATATCAGCGGCATAAGGAATACCGACCTTTTCAAACACCAGCACGAACGGGCTTTTTTCCACGCCCGCCTGCTGCATCGGGATCAGCGCCGCCAGCACAAACACGGTGCCGATAAAGAAGATGATCAGCCGCGCGATGGTGGTGCGGATCGCAACCGGAATGACCTTGTGCGGATTTTCCGTTTCACCCGCCGCGATGCCGATAAGCTCGGTCCCGGAGAAGGCAAAGTTCACCGCCACCATGGTCATCAGGATCGGCAGACCGCCGTGCGGGAACCAGCCCTCGGCGGTGATGTTGCTTAAGCCCGGCGCGGGTGAACCGTCCTGCATCGGGATGAAACCAAAGACCGCCGCCCCGCCGAGGATGATAAAGGCGATGATGGTGATGACCTTCACCAGCGAGAACCAGAATTCCCCTTCGGCAAAGAAGCGCGTGGAGATGACGTTAAGGCCGAAAATCACCACGCAAAAGACTACGCACCACGCCCAGACGGGCACCTGCGGGAACCAGTACTGCATGCAAAACCCGGCGGCGGTAAAGCTCGAGCCGAGCGCCACCGTCCAGGTGAGCCAGTAGAGCCACGCCACGGTATAGCCCGTCGCCGGGCCGAGATAGCGGGCGGCGTAGACGTGGAACGCGCCGGTTTCCGGCATCGCCACGGAGAGTTCACCCAAACACTGCATCACCAGCCAGACCACCAGCGCGCCGATCAGGTACGCCAGCAGCGTGCCCGCCGCACCGGTGGTGGAAATGATGTATCCGGTATTAAAGAATAACCCTGTCCCAATCACGCCGCCCAGCGAGAGCATAATCAGGTGGCGTGTTTTCATGGTGCGCTTAAGCTGTCCATTTTCTTGTTGTGTTTGCATATTACCTTCTATACGTATGGACATCTAAACATCCAAAGAAGGTGTTATACCGCGATTGTTAATAAAAAGCTAGATGACCAGACGCAAACGGGCGCGCCGCGCGCTGAGTCTGGGGTGGGTTGTGAGGATCACATAAAGAATGGGACGCCAGGCCATAAGCACCTCCGCAAGCAGATACTAACAGCATGATGCGGGAACGTGCGATCTTCGGTCAGTCGAAAGTGCTATCCGTGAAGCGCAAATTCATACTGCGATATTGCTGAACTGGCCGCCGGGTTGGTAATTCTCGCAATCGGTTCTATAGTCGTCACAGTTTCTTAGTAACCAGGACTGACTGATGCGCTTTAACGGACTGACCAAAGGTTTCTTTATTTTCATTCTCGCCCTTGTGACCTGGGCCTTCTTCGACGTGCTGTCGCCCTACTTCTCCGCGATACTGTGGGCCGCCATTCTGACCGTCATCTTCAACCCGGTAAAAAACAAGCTGCGCACCGCGCTGGGGGAGCGCAACGGGCTTGCCTCGCTGTTGACGATTGGCATTATCTGCCTGATCGTCTTTATCCCGCTGATGGTGATCCTCTCCTCGCTCGCCATTGAGTTGAACGTGGTTTACACGAAGCTTCAGGAGAACAACACCCAATTCCCGGAGGTAGTGGCGAGCATCTTCAACCACTTGCCGGACTGGGCCAGCGGCTTCCTGGCGGATCACAACCTGACCAACGCGGCGCAGATCCAGAAAAAACTCTCCGACGTCGCGCTGCAGGGCGGGCAGTATCTGGCAGGCAGCGCGTTCCTGATCGGCAAAGGCACGTTTGGTTTTGCGATTAGCTTCGGCATCATGCTTTATCTGTTGTTCTTCCTGCTGAAGGATGGACCGTATCTGGTACGCCAGATCCTCGACTCCCTGCCGCTGTCTGATTTTGTTAAACAGCACCTGTTCGCCAAGTTCGTCGGCGTCTCCCGGGCGACGGTGAAAGGGACGGCGGTGGTGGCCGTCGTTCAGGGCACGCTCGGCGGGATCGCGTTTGCCATCGTGGGCATCGACGGCAGCGTGCTCTGGGGCGCGCTGATGGCGTTCCTCTCGCTGGTCCCCGCCGTCGGCTCGGCGATTGTCTGGGTGCCAGCCGCCATTTACCTGTTCGCCACGCACCAGCTCTGGCAGGGGCTGTTTATTGTTGGCTTCTTCGTGATTATTGTCGGGCTGGTGGACAATATCCTGCGCCCGCTGCTGGTGGGGAAAGACACCAAAATGCCGGACTACCTGATTCTGATCTCCACCCTCGGCGGCATGGAGCTGTACGGCATTAACGGCTTTGTGATTGGGCCGCTCATCGCCGCGCTGTTTATCGCCTGCTGGAACCTCTTCTCCGGCCGCGATCACGCGGGCAATGCCGAAGAGCTGGACGCCGAGTTCATCGAAGAGGGAAAAAACTCTCCAGATTTGTAGGGACGTGACGATAACGACCACATCAGGCGGCGCTGTGCCGCCTTTTTTTTCGCCTTAAATCATACGTTTTCTATAATTTGAAGAACGCCATCCTCTTTATGCGGTAAAAGGATCTCCAGGTGCGAATCGCGACAATAACCAACTGGGCCTACGGTGCCACGGTCTGCCTGACTATCGCCTCCGGCATTATCATGCTGATGGCCTCCGGTGCTGACACCGCCGAACGTCAGGCCATTGAACTACGTCAAAATTTTGATGAGCTTACAGAAAATATTGAAACCGACGCCTGGAAACAGTCCGATTTAGCGCGCCTGTATGTCATCAAAAAAAATCCGCAAATCCTGGATGAGTACAATGCGTCAGAGAAAAAACTGAAGAGCATCGAGCTGAAGCTGGAGAAACTGCAGGACACCGGCGCTTCAGATGACGAGCTGGCCCTGCTGCATGATGGTTTAAAAATCATTGATGCACTGCAGGATGAGCAGCAGGCGGCACTGACGAGCGTGGCCCGGGGTGAAGATGCGCAGGCCGTTGCCCTGCTCTATGGCATGCCCTACGAGCAGGAGCTTGAGCGCGCACAAACCCAAATCGATCGCTTTCGCCAGATACTCGACAAACGTGTCATCGCCTCCGTGCGGGAGGCGACGAAAAAATCGAAAGCGCTGCGCACGGCTTCTGAAGTGATGGTTGGCCTGACCGCCCTGCTGTTCTTGTTTGTGCTCGGCTTTATATTAAAACGCCGCGTGCTGCGCCCGGTGGTACGCCTGAGCGACGTGGTTCACCGTCTGGCTTCTCAGGACTTCGCGGTTGAAACGCCCAACTTTAACCAGATTGATGAGATTGGCGATATGGCCCAGGCCATCCGCATCTTTCGTGAAAACGGCCTTGCGCGACAGCGGCTGGAAAAAGAGCGTGACGCCGACTGGGCCATCCGCGAGCTGCTGGCGCGCATGACCCAGCGGCTGCAGGGGTGTGAAAACTTTGACGACGTGATTAACGTGGCGGAGCTGTTTGCGCCCAATATCGCGCCGGGGATAGCGGGCCGGCTCTACGTTTTTGACCGCGATCCGTGGCAAATGCGCTGCGTCGCCCAGTGGCTTTCACCGGCAGATGATGAGGCCACATTCCACCCCGATGCGTGCTGGGCCGTGCGTCGCGGTCAGAGCCACCCGCCGGTTAACGGTGAACCGGATGTCGCCTGCTATCATCTCCCGGAATCACAGGCGGAAAGCGCACTGTGCGTACCGCTTATCGCCCAGGGCGAGGCCATTGGATTGCTCTCGTTCCAGAACATCACCCCGGAAAATGCTCCTGCACGCGCGTATCTGGAACTGATGGCCGAGGCGCTCGGACTGGCGCTGGCGAATCAGCGCCTGCGCAACGCGCTGCTGGAAAAAGCCTTGTTTGACCCGCTTACCGGCCTGCGTAATCGTCATCATCTGGAAGACACCCTGCACACGCAAATGACGCAGGCCATGCGCAACGGCGAGCCGTTAAGCTGCATGATGATCGACATCGATCACTTTAAAAGCATTAACGACCGCTTTGGTCACGAGGCTGGCGATCAGGTAATCAAAAACGTGGCGACGATTGTTCAGCGGGCCGCGCACGACGGCGGGCTGGCATTCCGCTACGGGGGCGAGGAGTTTCTGGTTCTGCTTCCCGGGGCCGGTGAAGCAGAAGCGCACGCCTGCGCGCAGAAGATTTACAACGGCGTGCATGCGCTATCGCTTCGCTACGGGCTGACCGAGATTGGGCCGGTGGATGTGTCGATTGGTATCGCCAGCTATCCAGAGCATGCTCAAAGTGACAACCTGCTGCGCGCCGCGGACGTGGCACTGTATCGGGCGAAAGAGCTGGGACGCTCGCGAATTGTGAGTTTTGGGATGCTGGAGGCGGGTTAAGAATAAGACGCTTTTTTCATGACGGAGACACCCGCGTCATTGTTCCATGGTCAGAAGATCGATCATGGCCCGGGTGACAGCCGACTGACGCCGGTGAGGTGCATAAATCAGCGAGAAAGGCCGGCTATTCGTCCGGACGGTGACCTGATCTTCACCTCAAGCAGCCTCAATGACCACTTTGCTGGCGCGGTCAAACCCGGTCATGAACGCTACGAGCTATGGCGTTTACCGCTCAGCGCTTCACCGGGCGCAAAAAAGTAACGGTGCATGTGCTGAACAATCGCTAAATATGACAACGCCGCCCATCGGGTGGCGTTTTTTTTACCTGTCCATCACAGGTACATTCTTTGAGGTGAGGAAATAACGCTCAATTAAAGCGATCGTTTTTTAAACGTAAGAGAGTTTATTCAAGTAAGCGTAGCGTGCCTCAAAAAAAAGAGGTGTTGTATGTGATTGAAATCACTCTTCAGCAACCTCATAACCACTTGATTACATTGAAATTATCCCTCATTCGCGTACAGAAGTAATAGCGACGCAATAAAATACATAAACTACTGTGATAACTAAATTATAATTCATATACTTCTGTGCAAAAGTGGAGGCCATAATGCGATTAATCCTAATGCTGGTATGCTGTCTGGTTCAGAGTTTAGCCTGGGCGGGTGAACTGCCGAAACCCGCCGGAAAACCCATTTTGACGATTTACGGGAATATAGAAAATACTAACGAAGATGGAAAAGCAGTGTTTGATCTCGCAAGCCTTGAAAAACTCGGGATGGTGAGTTTCGAGACGATATCTCCCTGGTATACGGGCAGGACGAAGTTTGAGGGTGTTCCAATGAACAAACTCATGGATTATGTTGGAGCAAAGGGTTCTGTCGTTAATGTTATTGCCCTTAATGATTACGCAACCGCTATTCCTCTCAGCGATTTTAAGAAATATAACGCTATTCTTGCCTTAAAGATTAATGGCGAATATATGCGTATCCGCGATAAAGGCCCATCATTCATTGTATACCCTTATGACAGTCTTCCTGAGTTGAATAATCAAATTTATTACTCGCGTTCAGCATGGCAGGTTAGCAAAATGAAGATTGAATAGCAGTTCAGGAGAACATAATGAACAGGATACTGGTTGGTATCATTTTTTCTCTTTTTATCACGACGGGATATATTGCATTTCTTGTTTACGATCGTCAGCAAGAGCTGCAAAAACTGACTCATTACACTGAGTCCTGGTCCGTGGCTCAACTGGTATCAGAGTATTACCGATTTGAATCATGGCTTGGTCTATACGCAACCGATACCGATGACGTTACGATAGACCAGGCCCGCATGCGTCTCGAAATTATGCTCAGC
This sequence comes from Enterobacter cloacae complex sp. I3, assembly GCF_014896175.1. Lineage (NCBI taxonomy): Bacteria > Pseudomonadati > Pseudomonadota > Gammaproteobacteria > Enterobacterales > Enterobacteriaceae > Enterobacter > Enterobacter cloacae complex sp. I3. The sequence goes on along the minus strand of NZ_JADBQZ010000033.1, from coordinate 4,962 downwards.
CAGGGCGAGTTACTGAACGGGGGAGACTTAGGCCGCTATATTGAGAGCGATAAAACGCATCAAGAGATCGCTGCACGCCTGAAAGAAATACTGGCGTATCTGGACAGTAACCTGGAAAAAATGAGCCATGAAGAATTAAAAAAGTACCTGGCAAATATGCACCTGCTCGACGCGCCGCTCAGTCAACTGTCTTCAAGCGCATTAACCAAAGATATTAACACAATTAATGAATCTAACCATAAAATACAGATCCTATATTATATTTACTCCGTACTTTCGTTACTTCTGGTGATATTAAGCTTTATTCTGGGATTCTTAATGATCTATCAGAATAAAAATATTCTTAAAGCCCACATGCAGGTTAAAACCCTCGCTGACGAACTACAGCGGTCAAAAGAAACGCTGCAAATACAGAATTCGAAGCTGGAATATGATGTGTATCATGACTCCCTTACCGGCATGAAAAACCGTCTATTCTTCTGGGACGATCTCAATAAAATTACCCTTCAGGCAGATAAAAACCATACCCCTGTCACGGTGATGTTATTTGATTTAGACCGGTTCAAAGAGGTCAACGATACCTATGGCCATGACGCCGGCGATTTACTGTTGAATCAGGTATCCCGACGGCTTACCTCAATGAGTAACGCGACGGATACGTTTTACCGCCTGGGCGGTGACGAATTTGCACTTCTCTCCAGCGGCCTGACCGAGAACGCGGCGGTTTCGCGCGCCAAAGAGATCAGCGCTCACATCAGTCTGCCCTATACGATCAATAACCAGCTGATAAAAATTGCCACCTGTGTAGGTATCGTTTTATCTGATAATGAGCGGCGCTCGGATTATCTCTATAAATTTGCCGATCTGGCCCTCTACGAAGCCAAAAAAGAGGGCTCACAGCAGATAAAAGTCTTCCGTCAGTGGATGCTGCAGAAGCTGCAGGAAAGCAGAACCCTTGAGCATGATATGGCTCTCGCGATCAGCAACCATGAATTCGTTGTTTATTACCAGCCTATTGTCGATTCATTCAGCAATGAAATTTACGGCTATGAAGCGCTTATTCGCTGGATACACCCGGTAAAGGGGATTTTGTCGCCTGATTACTTTATTTCTGTTGCTGAAAAAACAGGGATGATCAATGAGATTGGCAAAAATGTGCTTGAACTTGCCTGCCGGGAGGCGGTTTCCTGGGCGGTTCCGGCCAGAATCTCGGTAAACGTCTCACCTGTTCAGCTGGGGACTAAATCATTTACTGCAATGGTTCAGTCCATCCTGAAAGAGACAGGCCTGCCGGCCAGCCGCCTTGAGCTGGAAGTTACGGAGTCTTCGCTCTTCAGTGACAGCAACACGCCGCTCACTATTCTCAAAAAACTCAGATCGCTGGGGGTAAAAATCTCCATTGATGATTTCGGAACGGGTTATTCTTCGCTCTCGAGGCTGAGTGAACTCAATTTTGATAAAATTAAAATTGATAAATCCTTTGTGAATCCGATATCCACCCAAGACGATGCGCTTAATATCGTTAAACTGATAACCGGCATGGCGAAGAGCCTCAATATGCGGGTCATTGCAGAAGGTGTGGAAACCGAAGCGCAGCTTGAACGGCTTCAGGCGCTGGGCTGCGATCTCGTGCAGGGCTATCTGTTCGGAAAGCCACAGGCTGAAATCGATAAAAATATAAAAAACGGTACAGTGTGCTCTTACCGGGATCACACTTTTCACCCCTGGGTATACACATACAATGACCGGGTGTTATCATTCACCCCGTAAATACCTTTCAACTCAATCCGAGGCTTTGATGCTGGAGAATGTAATCATCCGATAATCAGCTCCCCGACCTTTTCAGGCCGGACTGATTATCAATGCGCCGAAATCGAATGCGGACACCGCTGTGTGTTTGCACGTTTTGCACATGATGATTAAACAGGTTTTCCAGTATGAATTTATCCCGTCAGGAACAGCGTACCTTACACGTTCTCGCCAAAGGTGGCCGTATTGTGCACGTCCGCGATACGTCCGGCCGCGTCACCGCCGTTGAATGTTACAGCCGCGAAGGGCTATTGCTCAGCGACTGCACGCTCGCCGTCTTCAAAAAGCTCAAAACCAAAAAGCTGATCAAATCCGTTAACGGTCAGCCCTACCGTATCAATACTACCGGGCTGAACAACGTCCGTGCCCAGCCTGATAATCGTTAAGGAGAGGATGATGGATATCCCACGCATATTTACTGTTAGCGAAAGCGAACACCGCATTCATAACCCCTTCACGCCAGAAAAGTACGCCACGCTCGGGCGCGTGTTACGCATGAAGCCAGGCGCGCGCCTTCTCGATCTCGGCAGCGGTTCGGGAGAGATGCTTTGCACCTGGGCACGCGATCACGGGATTTCCGGTATTGGCATCGACATGAGCCCGCTCTTTACCGCGCAGGCAACGCGGCGCGCAGAGGCGCTCGGCGTCAGCGAACGCGTCCATTTTGTGCATAACGACGCGGCTGGCTACGTGGCTGATGAACAATGCGACGTGGCGGCCTGTGTTGGCGCCACATGGATTGCGGGCGGCGTTGCCGGGACGATGGACCTGCTGGCACAAAGCCTTAAGCCCGGGGGAATCATGCTCATCGGTGAACCTTACTGGCGACAGGTTCCCGCAACGGAGGAGACGGCTCGGGCTTGCGGCGTCTCGTCCACCGCAGACTTTCTCACCCTGCCCGACCTTGTCGCGTCTTTCGATCGCCAGGGCTATGACCTGGTCGAAATGGTGCTGGCAGATCAGGAAGGCTGGGACAGATACGAAGCCGCGAAATGGATGACCCTGCGCCGCTGGCTGGATCAAAACCCCGACGATGGTTTTGCACAAGAGGTGCGCACGGAGCTGACGGCAGCGCCTAAGCGCCACGTGGCTTACACAAGGGAATATATTGGCTGGGGCGTGTTTGCGTTAATTGCACGATAGGAGGGAGTGGCGGTATAGCCTTTTGGGGCTATACCGGCCTTAAGCATGAAGCGCTCAGCATTATGAACGCTGCGCTACGCCCGGCATGAAAAAACTTCTATCATTGCTTTTTCCGTTACCGCATTCAGTCTGGCGAATGTTTGCTTCCTGCTAATTTGGATCCGAATAGTTGAAGATAACGTTCATTAAATCCGTCTCTGCTTCAACCTGAGCATGAAACGCAACAGTTGAATGCTCAAGCATGCGCTTAGAATTGATGCAAATTTGGGAGCTTTTTTCCCAAATCTGCCCCATCGTGCAGATAATAAGGGAGCTAATGATGCGTAACTTTTTGAGAGAACTGGTGCCGATAATAGGAACAAAACACAAAACAAAACCCGTTTTTTTTAATGTTTCTTATTTCACTGATGAAATTGATACCCCCAAAAGTACCCCCAATGATTTTTTTTCGAATAGTCAACGCATTATCTTAAGGTTAGTTTCTTCTAACTTACTAAAGCATTAGAGCCTGTAAGAAACAGGCTCTAATCAAGAGTTATTTTTTACCTTTAGGTCTATTTTCCTGTATATTTTCCACTATCATTTTTAAATTGCCACGCAACTTATCGAGCCAATTTACACCAATTTTATAAGTTAAATCCTCAACCAACTCAGGGTTTTCTGATTCTTTTATAATACGTTTTACAGCGTGCTCATAAAATACCTTTTGTTTAGCATTAAATGTTGGATAAACTTTTTCATATATGTCCCTATATCTATGCACCTGACGGTATTTATAAATATCATTTGGAATAATTCGTATAAGGTTGTCACCGGCCTCAAACTCAAGGAAAGCTTCATTTCCAGTTTTTGTAAGAGAGACCAAAAGATGTAATCTTGCACGCTGCGTATCAATATTTTTTGTATGATAGTTATCTTTTCTTGCAGCCAAGGAATAGGCAGTAGCTAAATATCTATCAGCACTTGGATAGTCTTTGAATGGTATCATAGACATTGCATATTGTACCCAGAAATGCGGATCATTTATTAGATTAGGAATAATATGTTTAACTTTCTCATAAAAATAATTTATTTCCACACGTCTTTGTGGGAGAAGCTTTTCAATAATAGAGAATCTCAGTAGAGCAGTAATCAAAGTTTGTAATCTATGATCTTTTGCATCTTTATTAATGACATGCAAATGCTCAATAACCTTAAGCAATTGATTTACAACATACTTATGTTCAAAAACATTTGCTATAAGGAATCTAGACAACGTGCTAGATTTAGTTTTAACCATGCCATTACTTATGATGAATAAGTTTTTAACACCTTCATTTTCAGTAAACTCCGCGCTGTAAATTTTTTCATTAACCGCCACATCTGAAATTAAAGATCTTACCAATGGGAGACCTATGACATCTAATAATAGAATGGCAAAAACTGTTTCTTTATAGTCTTTATCATTCAGTGCAAGATTAGATATTTCTCGAATTCTAGATTGTATAGCTTCGGATTTGAGGATTGATAATAGCAAGAACGAAAGTTGGCTCCTAGCATTTTCATCAAGTTCTGATAATTTTTCATGCCTAGAAAGCCCTGCTTTTTCGCCCCATCCCCCTAAGTGATCAACTATATGTACGAAATTATCAACTTCGGAATCTGATAAATAATCGACGCTATGAGTTTTAAAACTGCTCATATCCATCGTTAATAAATGTTGCTTAGTATTTTCATAGCCAAAATGACGCGTAGTCAATACAAGCTGTATATTGTCCTTACGGTTTTCTATGGCATAACGAGTATCATCAATGCAGTTACTATAATCATCTATGAAAATAATAATTTTTTGCCCCAACTTGGATAATCGTTCAATGTCCTTACTGAAGCTAAATTCATTATATAAATAATAAAAACAGAGATATCCTTTCCTTGATAATTTCGACATTAACATTCGAGTCATTATACTTTTGCCATTACCTAAATCGCTGGCAATTAAAATATCATTGTCTGTTTCAATATGTTCAATAA
>NZ_JADBQZ010000032.1:0-25756 GCF_014896175.1 Enterobacter cloacae complex sp. I3 | reverse complement strand
GATGGACGACGGTCTGCGTTTCGCAATCCGTGAAGGCGGCCGTACCGTTGGCGCGGGCGTTGTTGCTAAAGTTCTCGGCTAATCGCTGATAACATTTGACGCAATGCGCAATAAAAGGGCATCATTTGATGCCCTTTTTGCACGCTTTCACATCAGAACCTGGCTCATCAGTGATTAATTTTGTCATAATCATTGCTGAGACAGGCTCTGCGGAGAGCGTATAATACGAAAAGCGAATAGCATTTCGATTGGTTTGCCTCGCACTCGCGGGGTGAAAATGTTTGTAGAATACTTCTGACAGGTTGGTTTATGAGTGCGAATACCGAAGCTCAAGGGAGCGGGCGCGGCCTGGAAGCGATGAAATGGGTAGTTGTAGCCGTGCTGCTGATTGTGGCGATTGTCGGCAACTATCTTTATCGTGACATGATGCTGCCGCTACGCGCGCTTGCAGTGGTAATTCTGATTGCTGCGGCGGGTGGTGTCGCGCTGTTGACGACAAAAGGCAAAGCGACCGTTGCGTTTGCCCGCGAAGCGCGTACCGAAGTCCGCAAGGTCATTTGGCCGACTCGCCAGGAAACATTGCACACCACGCTGATCGTAGCGGCGGTAACCGCTGTAATGTCACTGATCCTGTGGGGACTGGATGGTATTCTGGTTCGCCTGGTATCCTTTATCACTGGCCTGAGGTTCTGAGATGTCTGAAGCCCCTAAAAAGCGCTGGTACGTCGTTCAGGCGTTTTCCGGTTTTGAAGGCCGCGTAGCAACGTCGCTGCGTGAGCATATCAAATTACACAACATGGAAGAGTTGTTTGGCGAAGTTATGGTTCCGACCGAAGAAGTGGTTGAGATCCGTGGCGGCCAGCGTCGCAAAAGCGAGCGCAAATTCTTCCCGGGTTACGTGCTGGTTCAGATGGTTATGAACGACGCGAGCTGGCACCTGGTGCGCAGCGTGCCGCGTGTGATGGGCTTTATCGGCGGCACGTCTGACCGTCCGGCGCCAATCAGCGACAAAGAAGTTGATGCGATTATGAACCGCCTGCAGCAGGTGGGTGATAAGCCGCGTCCGAAAACGCTGTTTGAACCGGGTGAAATGGTTCGTGTTAATGACGGTCCGTTTGCTGACTTTAATGGCGTGGTTGAAGAAGTGGACTATGAGAAGTCCCGCCTGAAAGTTTCTGTTTCTATCTTCGGTCGTGCGACCCCGGTAGAGCTGGACTTTGCCCAGGTAGAAAAAGCCTAAGCAGCGATCAAAAAAGCGACGATTTAATCGTTGCACAAGGCGCGGGATTGGAATACAATTTCGCGCCTTTTGTTTTTATGGGTCCCGGCCCGTAAAACGAATTTTATTCACGGGGAGCCTCCCTGAGGCGCTATTACCCAATCAGAGGATTTTAGAATGGCTAAGAAAGTACAAGCCTACGTCAAGCTGCAGGTTGCAGCTGGTATGGCGAACCCAAGTCCACCAGTTGGTCCAGCTCTGGGTCAGCAGGGTGTGAACATCATGGAATTCTGTAAAGCGTTCAACGCAAAAACGGAATCCCTGGAAAAAGGTCTGCCAATCCCAGTCGTAATCACTGTTTACGCTGACCGTTCTTTCACTTTCGTTACCAAAACCCCTCCAGCAGCAGTTCTGCTGAAGAAAGCGGCTGGTATCAAGTCTGGTTCCGGTAAACCGAACAAAGACAAAGTGGGTAAAATTTCCCGCGCTCAGCTGCAGGAAATCGCGCAGACCAAAGCTGCCGACATGACTGGTGCCGACATTGAAGCGATGACTCGCTCCATCGAAGGTACTGCACGTTCCATGGGCCTGGTAGTGGAGGACTAAGAAATGGCTAAACTGACCAAGCGCATGTCCGTGATCCGTGACAAAGTTGATGCGACCAAACAGTACGACATCAACGAAGCTATTGCTCTGCTGAAAGAACTGGCGACTGCTAAGTTCGTTGAAAGCGTTGACGTTGCCGTTAACCTGGGCATCGATGCTCGTAAATCCGATCAGAACGTTCGTGGCGCAACTGTACTGCCACACGGTACTGGCCGTTCCGTTCGCGTAGCTGTATTTGCTCAGGGTGCAAACGCTGAAGCTGCTAAAGCTGCCGGCGCTGAACTGGTAGGTATGGAAGATCTGGCTGATCAGATCAAGAAAGGCGAAATGAACTTTGACGTTGTTATTGCTTCTCCAGATGCAATGCGCGTTGTTGGCCAGCTGGGCCAGGTTCTGGGTCCACGCGGCCTGATGCCAAACCCGAAAGTAGGTACTGTAACCCCTAACGTTGCTGAAGCGGTTAAGAACGCTAAAGCAGGTCAGGTTCGTTACCGTAACGACAAAAACGGCATCATCCACACCACCATCGGTAAAGTGGACTTTGACGCTGACAAACTGAAAGAAAACCTGGAAGCTCTGCTGGTTGCGCTGAAAAAAGCTAAACCAACTCAGGCGAAAGGCGTGTACATCAAGAAAGTTAGCATCTCCACCACCATGGGTGCAGGTGTTGCAGTTGACCAGGCTGGCCTGAGCGCTGCTGCAAACTAATGCCTTTACGTGGGCGGTGATTTTGTCTACAATCTTACCCCCACGTTTGCTAACGAAAGTTAGCGGCTAAAAGATTTGTTCGTTGGAGCCTGGCCTATCCAGGCCTCCGTCGAAGACCGCAGGTGTTTCGCAAGAAACTTAATCCCCTGCGTAGACGGTGACAGAACGCTAAGATTATTTTTAATACTCTGGCTTGTTTCTGCTCACCGTATTAAGACGCTCTTCCCGTTGGGTTGAGTGAAGTGAGTTCCGGAACATGAGTTCCGGCAAACATCCAGGAGCAAAGCTAATGGCTTTAAATCTTCAAGACAAACAAGCGATTGTTGCTGAAGTCAGCGAAGTAGCCAAAGGCGCGCTGTCTGCAGTAGTTGCGGATTCCCGTGGCGTTACTGTAGACAAAATGACTGAACTGCGTAAAGCAGGTCGTGAAGCTGGCGTATACATGCGTGTTGTTCGTAACACCCTGCTGCGTCGCGTAGTTGAAGGTACTCAGTTCGAGTGCCTGAAAGACACGTTTGTTGGTCCGACCCTGATTGCATACTCTATGGAACACCCGGGCGCTGCTGCTCGTCTGTTCAAAGAGTTCGCGAAAGCGAATGCAAAATTTGAGGTCAAAGCTGCAGCCTTTGAAGGTGAGTTGATCCCGGCATCGCAAATCGATCGCCTGGCAACCCTGCCGACCTACGAAGAAGCAATTGCACGCCTGATGGCAACCATGAAAGAAGCTGCGGCTGGCAAACTGGTTCGCACTCTGGCTGCTGTACGCGATGCGAAAGAAGCTGCTTAATCGCAGTTATCTTTATAAAGCATTTGCTTACGTATAAACTTATTCTGATTTTCAGGAACAATTTAAATGTCTATCACTAAAGATCAAATCATTGAAGCAGTTGCAGCTATGTCCGTAATGGACGTTGTAGAGCTGGTATCTGCAATGGAAGAAAAATTCGGTGTTTCTGCTGCTGCTGCTGTAGCTGTAGCTGCTGGCCCGGCTGAAGCTGCTGAAGAAAAAACTGAATTCGACGTAATTCTGAAAGCTGCTGGCGCGAACAAAGTTGCTGTTATCAAAGCAGTACGTGGCGCAACTGGCCTGGGTCTGAAAGAAGCTAAAGACCTGGTAGAATCTGCTCCAGCTGCGCTGAAAGAAGGCGTGAGCAAAGACGACGCAGAAGCACTGAAAAAATCTCTGGAAGAAGCTGGCGCTGAAGTTGAAGTTAAATAAGCCAACTTTTCTGGTTGCAGCCTAAGCAATTAGGCTGATGGCTGGTGACTTTTTAGTCACCAGCCTTTTTGCGCTGTAAGGCATCAGTAGCATTTCACACTGTTTGACTGCTGATTGTCCTGACAATGCTTGTTTCTATCGACGACTTAATATACTGCGACAGGGTGCTCGCTCTGTGTAAATCGCAATGAAATGGTTTAAGCGTGATAGCAACAGGTATTGCGGAAAGTATTCAATTTTCCGGTCCACAAAATGGTGTTGCACAAACTGTCCCTTCGTCGGACAGATGGGTCGACTTGTCAGCGAGCTGAGGAACCCTATGGTTTACTCCTATACCGAGAAAAAACGTATTCGTAAGGATTTTGGTAAACGTCCACAAGTTCTGGACATTCCATATCTCCTTTCTATCCAGCTTGACTCGTTCCAGAAGTTTATCGAGCAAGATCCTGAAGGGCAGTACGGTCTGGAAGCAGCCTTCCGTTCCGTGTTCCCGATTCAGAGCTACAGCGGTAACTCCGAGCTGCAGTACGTCAGCTACCGCCTTGGCGAACCGGTGTTTGACGTTCAGGAATGTCAGATCCGTGGCGTGACCTATTCCGCACCGCTGCGCGTAAAACTGCGTCTGGTGATCTACGAGCGCGAAGCGCCGGAAGGCACCGTAAAAGACATTAAAGAACAAGAAGTCTACATGGGTGAGATTCCACTCATGACGGACAACGGTACTTTCGTTATCAACGGTACTGAGCGTGTTATCGTTTCCCAGCTGCATCGTAGCCCGGGCGTCTTCTTCGACAGCGATAAAGGTAAAACACACTCTTCCGGTAAAGTACTGTATAACGCACGCATCATTCCTTACCGTGGTTCATGGCTGGACTTCGAGTTCGATCCAAAAGACAACCTGTTTGTCCGTATCGACCGCCGTCGTAAACTGCCTGCAACCATCATTCTGCGTGCACTGAACTATACCACTGAGCAGATCCTGGACCTGTTCTTTGAGAAAGTGATCTTTGAAATCCGCGACAACAAGCTGCAGATGGAGCTGGTGCCGGAACGTCTGCGTGGTGAGACCGCGTCGTTCGACATCGAAGCCGACGGCAAAGTGTATGTGGAAAAAGGTCGCCGTATCACCGCGCGCCACATCCGCCAGCTGGAAAAAGATGATATCAAACACATCGAAGTTCCGGTTGAATACATTGCAGGAAAAGTAGCCGCGAAAGATTACGTTGATGAATCAACTGGCGAGCTGATCTGCCCGGCGAACATGGAGCTGAGCCTGGATCTGCTGGCTAAGCTGAGCCAGTCTGGCCACAAACGTATCGAAACGCTGTTCACCAACGATCTGGACCACGGTCCGTACATCTCTGAGACTGTACGCGTCGACCCAACCAACGATCGTCTGAGCGCGCTGGTAGAAATCTACCGCATGATGCGTCCTGGTGAGCCACCAACTCGCGAAGCGGCTGAAAGCCTGTTCGAGAACCTGTTCTTCTCCGAAGACCGCTACGATCTGTCCGCGGTAGGTCGTATGAAGTTCAACCGTTCTCTGCTGCGCGACGAGATCGAAGGTTCCGGTATCCTGAGCAAAGACGACATCATCGAAGTGATGAAGAAGCTCATCGATATCCGTAACGGTAAAGGCGAAGTGGACGATATCGACCACCTCGGCAACCGTCGTATCCGTTCCGTTGGCGAAATGGCGGAAAACCAGTTCCGCGTTGGCCTGGTACGTGTAGAGCGTGCGGTGAAAGAGCGTCTGTCTCTGGGCGATCTGGATACCCTGATGCCTCAGGATATGATCAACGCCAAGCCGATTTCTGCAGCAGTGAAAGAGTTCTTTGGTTCCAGCCAGCTGTCTCAGTTCATGGACCAGAACAACCCGCTGTCTGAGATCACGCACAAACGTCGTATCTCTGCACTCGGCCCAGGCGGTCTGACCCGTGAACGTGCAGGCTTTGAGGTTCGAGACGTACACCCGACTCACTACGGTCGCGTATGTCCAATCGAAACGCCTGAAGGTCCAAACATCGGTCTGATCAACTCCCTGTCCGTGTACGCACAGACAAACGAATACGGTTTCCTTGAGACCCCGTATCGTAAAGTGACCGACGGTGTGGTTACCGACGAAATTCATTACCTGTCTGCTATCGAAGAAGGCAACTACGTTATCGCTCAGGCGAACTCCAACCTGGATGACGAGGGCCACTTTGTAGAAGATCTGGTTACCTGCCGTAGCAAAGGCGAATCCAGCTTGTTCAGCCGCGACCAGGTTGACTACATGGACGTATCCACCCAGCAGGTGGTATCCGTCGGTGCGTCCCTGATCCCGTTCCTGGAACACGATGACGCCAACCGTGCATTGATGGGTGCGAACATGCAACGTCAGGCCGTTCCAACTCTGCGTGCTGATAAGCCGCTGGTTGGTACCGGTATGGAACGTGCTGTGGCCGTTGACTCCGGTGTTACTGCAGTTGCTAAGCGTGGCGGTACCGTTCAGTACGTTGACGCATCCCGTATCGTTATCAAAGTTAACGAAGACGAGATGTATCCGGGCGAAGCGGGTATCGACATCTACAACCTGACCAAATACACCCGTTCTAACCAGAACACCTGTATCAACCAGATGCCTTGCGTATCTCTGGGTGAGCCAGTTGAGCGCGGCGACGTGCTGGCAGACGGTCCGTCCACCGACCTCGGTGAACTGGCGCTCGGTCAGAACATGCGCGTAGCGTTCATGCCGTGGAACGGTTACAACTTCGAAGACTCCATCCTCGTCTCCGAGCGTGTGGTTCAGGAAGATCGTTTCACCACCATCCACATTCAGGAACTGGCCTGTGTGTCCCGTGACACCAAGCTGGGGCCAGAAGAGATCACTGCCGACATCCCTAACGTGGGTGAAGCTGCGCTCTCCAAGCTGGATGAATCCGGTATTGTTTACATCGGTGCGGAAGTGACCGGCGGCGATATTCTGGTAGGTAAGGTGACGCCGAAAGGTGAAACCCAGCTGACCCCAGAAGAGAAACTGCTGCGTGCTATCTTCGGTGAGAAAGCGTCTGACGTTAAAGACTCTTCTCTGCGCGTACCAAACGGTGTTTCCGGTACGGTTATCGACGTTCAGGTCTTCACTCGTGATGGCGTTGAGAAAGATAAGCGTGCGCTGGAAATCGAAGAGATGCAGCTCAAACAGGCTAAGAAAGACCTGTCTGAAGAACTGCAGATCCTCGAAGCAGGTCTGTTCAGCCGTATCTATGCGGTGCTGGTTGCCGGTGGCGTTGAAGCTGAGAAGCTCGACAAACTGCCACGCGATCGCTGGCTGGAACTCGGCCTGACCGACGAAGAGAAACAAAATCAGCTGGAACAGCTGGCTGAGCAGTATGACGAACTGAAACACGAGTTCGAGAAAAAACTCGAAGCGAAACGCCGCAAAATCACTCAGGGCGACGATCTGGCACCAGGCGTGCTGAAGATTGTTAAGGTGTATCTGGCTGTTAAACGTCAGATCCAGCCTGGTGATAAGATGGCAGGTCGTCACGGTAACAAGGGTGTTATCTCTAAGATCAACCCGATCGAAGATATGCCGCACGATGCTAACGGTACGCCGGTAGATATCGTACTGAACCCACTGGGCGTACCGTCTCGTATGAACATTGGTCAGATCCTGGAAACTCACCTGGGTATGGCTGCGAAAGGTATTGGCGACAAGATTAACGCCATGCTGAAACAGCAGCAGGAAGTCGCGAAACTGCGCGAATTCATCCAGCGTGCCTACGATCTGGGTACCGACGTGCGTCAGAAAGTCGACCTGAACACCTTCAGCGATGAAGAAGTGCTGCGTCTGGCAGAGAACCTGCGCAAAGGTATGCCAATTGCAACGCCGGTATTCGACGGTGCAAAAGAAGCTGAAATCAAAGAGCTGCTGCAACTGGGTGGTCTGCCAACGTCTGGTCAGATTACGCTGTTTGACGGCCGTACCGGTGAACAGTTTGAGCGTCCAGTAACCGTAGGTTACATGTACATGCTGAAACTGAACCACCTGGTCGACGACAAGATGCACGCTCGTTCTACCGGTTCTTACAGCCTGGTTACTCAGCAGCCGCTGGGTGGTAAGGCACAGTTCGGTGGTCAGCGCTTCGGGGAGATGGAAGTGTGGGCGCTGGAAGCATACGGCGCGGCATACACCCTGCAGGAAATGCTCACCGTTAAGTCTGATGACGTGAACGGTCGTACTAAGATGTATAAAAACATCGTGGACGGCAACCATCAGATGGAACCAGGCATGCCAGAATCCTTCAACGTACTGTTGAAAGAGATTCGTTCGCTGGGTATCAACATCGAACTGGAAGACGAGTAATTCTCGCTCAAACAGGTCACTGGTGCCGGGTTAACCCCCGGCACCGGATTGTGCTAACTCCGACGGGAGCAAATCCGTGAAAGATTTATTAAAGTTTCTGAAAGCGCAGACTAAAACCGAAGAGTTTGATGCGATCAAAATTGCTCTGGCTTCGCCAGACATGATCCGTTCATGGTCTTTCGGTGAAGTTAAAAAGCCGGAAACCATCAACTACCGTACGTTCAAACCTGAGCGTGACGGCCTTTTCTGTGCGCGTATTTTCGGGCCAGTAAAAGACTACGAGTGCCTGTGCGGTAAGTACAAGCGCCTGAAACACCGCGGTGTGATCTGTGAGAAGTGCGGCGTTGAAGTGACCCAGACTAAAGTACGCCGTGAGCGTATGGGCCACATCGAGCTGGCGTCTCCGACTGCTCACATCTGGTTCCTGAAATCTCTGCCGTCCCGTATCGGTCTGCTGCTGGATATGCCGCTGCGCGATATCGAACGTGTTCTGTACTTCGAATCTTATGTAGTTATCGAAGGCGGGATGACGAACCTGGAACGTCACCAGATCCTGACTGAAGAGCAGTATCTGGACGCGCTGGAAGAGTTCGGTGACGAATTCGACGCGAAGATGGGTGCGGAAGCTATTCAGGCCCTGCTGAAGAGCATGGATCTGGAGCAGGAGTGCGAGCAGCTGCGTGAAGAGCTGAACGAAACCAACTCCGAAACCAAGCGTAAAAAGCTGACCAAGCGTATCAAACTGCTGGAAGCGTTCGTTCAGTCTGGTAACAAACCAGAGTGGATGATCCTGACCGTTCTGCCGGTTCTGCCGCCAGATCTGCGTCCGCTGGTTCCGCTGGATGGTGGTCGTTTCGCAACGTCCGATCTGAACGATCTGTATCGTCGCGTTATCAACCGTAACAACCGTCTGAAACGTCTGCTGGATCTGGCTGCGCCGGACATCATCGTACGAAACGAAAAACGTATGCTGCAGGAAGCGGTAGATGCCCTGCTGGATAACGGTCGTCGCGGTCGTGCGATCACCGGTTCTAACAAGCGTCCTCTGAAATCTTTGGCCGACATGATCAAAGGTAAGCAGGGTCGTTTCCGTCAGAACCTGCTCGGTAAGCGTGTTGACTACTCCGGTCGTTCTGTAATCACCGTAGGTCCATACCTGCGTCTGCATCAGTGCGGTCTGCCGAAGAAAATGGCACTGGAGCTGTTCAAACCGTTCATCTACGGCAAGCTGGAGCTGCGTGGCCTGGCCACCACCATCAAAGCCGCTAAGAAAATGGTTGAGCGTGAAGAAGCTGTCGTTTGGGATATCCTGGACGAAGTTATCCGCGAACACCCGGTACTGCTGAACCGTGCACCAACCCTGCACCGTCTGGGTATCCAGGCATTTGAGCCAGTCCTGATCGAAGGTAAAGCTATCCAGCTGCACCCGCTGGTTTGTGCGGCCTATAACGCCGACTTCGATGGTGACCAGATGGCTGTTCACGTACCGCTGACGCTGGAAGCCCAGCTTGAAGCGCGTGCGCTGATGATGTCTACCAACAACATCCTGTCTCCAGCGAACGGTGAACCAATTATCGTTCCTTCTCAGGACGTTGTATTGGGTCTGTACTACATGACCCGTGACTGTGTTAACGCCAAAGGCGAAGGCATGGTGCTGACTGGCCCTAAAGAAGCTGAGCGTATTTATCGCGCTGGCCTGGCCTCTCTGCATGCGCGCGTTAAAGTGCGTATCACCGAATACGAAAAAGATGCAAACGGCGAATTCGTTGCGAAGACCAGCCTGAAAGACACGACCATTGGCCGTGCCATTCTGTGGATGATCGTACCGAAAGGTCTGCCTTTCTCCATCGTCAACCAGGCGCTGGGCAAGAAAGCGATCTCCAAAATGCTGAACACCTGTTACCGCATTCTGGGTCTGAAGCCGACCGTTATCTTCGCTGACCAGACTATGTACACCGGCTTTGCTTATGCAGCGCGTTCAGGTGCATCTGTTGGTATCGATGACATGGTCATCCCAGAGAAGAAACACGAGATCATCTCTGAAGCGGAAGCTGAAGTTGCTGAGATCCAGGAGCAGTTCCAGTCTGGTCTGGTAACCGCGGGCGAACGCTACAACAAAGTTATCGATATCTGGGCAGCGGCGAACGATCGTGTATCCAAAGCGATGATGGATAACCTGCAAACCGAAACCGTGATTAACCGTGACGGCGTCGAAGAGCAGCAGGTTTCCTTCAACAGCATCTACATGATGGCCGACTCCGGTGCGCGTGGTTCTGCAGCACAGATTCGTCAGCTGGCAGGTATGCGTGGTCTGATGGCGAAGCCAGATGGCTCCATCATCGAAACGCCAATCACCGCGAACTTCCGTGAAGGTCTGAACGTACTCCAGTACTTCATCTCCACGCACGGTGCGCGTAAAGGTCTGGCGGATACAGCACTGAAGACAGCGAACTCCGGTTATCTGACGCGTCGTCTGGTTGACGTTGCGCAGGATCTGGTTGTGACCGAAGACGATTGTGGCACCCTCGAAGGTATCACCATGACCCCGGTTATCGAGGGTGGTGATGTTAAAGAGCCGCTGCGCGATCGCGTACTGGGTCGTGTGACCGCGGAAGACATTCTGAAGCCGGGCACCGCAGACATTCTGGTTCCACGCAACACCCTACTGCACGAACAGTGGTGTGACCTGCTGGAAGCGAACTCTGTTGACTCTGTGAAAGTGCGTTCCGTTGTATCCTGTGACACCGACTTTGGTGTGTGTGCACACTGCTACGGTCGTGACCTGGCGCGTGGCCACATCATCAACAAAGGTGAAGCCATCGGCGTTATCGCGGCACAGTCCATCGGTGAGCCGGGTACACAGCTGACGATGCGTACGTTCCACATCGGTGGTGCGGCATCTCGTGCGGCTGCTGAATCCAGCATTCAGGTGAAAAACAAAGGTAGCATCAAGCTCAGCAACGCGAAGTCTGTTGTTAACTCCGCAGGCAAGCTGGTTGTGACCTCTCGTAACACCGAGCTGAAGCTGATCGACGAATTCGGTCGTACCAAAGAGAGCTATAAAGTGCCTTACGGTGCGGTTATGGCGAAAGGTGATGGCGAGCAGGTTGCCGGCGGTGAAACCGTTGCAAACTGGGATCCACACACCATGCCGGTTATCACCGAAGTAAGTGGTTTCATCCGCTTTACTGACATGATCGACGGCCAGACCATTACTCGTCAGACCGACGAGCTGACCGGTCTGTCTTCTCTGGTGGTTCTGGATTCTGCTGAACGTACTACCGGCGGTAAAGATCTGCGTCCTGCACTGAAAATCGTTGATGCTCAGGGTAACGACGTTCTGATCCCGGGTACCGATATGCCTGCGCAGTACTTCCTGCCAGGTAAAGCGATTGTACAGCTGGAAGATGGCGTACAGATCAGCTCTGGTGACACCCTGGCGCGTATTCCTCAGGAATCCGGCGGTACCAAGGACATCACCGGTGGTCTGCCACGCGTTGCGGACCTGTTCGAAGCTCGTCGTCCGAAAGAGCCTGCAATCCTGGCTGAAATCAGCGGGATCATCTCCTTCGGTAAAGAGACTAAAGGTAAGCGCCGTCTGGTTATCACACCAGTAGATGGCAGCGAGCCGTACGAAGAGATGATTCCTAAGTGGCGTCAGCTCAACGTGTTCGAAGGCGAACGTGTAGAACGTGGTGACGTGGTTTCCGACGGTCCAGAAGCGCCGCACGACATCCTGCGTCTGCGTGGTGTGCATGCTGTTACTCGTTACATTGTTAACGAAGTACAGGACGTATACCGCCTGCAGGGCGTTAAGATTAACGATAAGCACATCGAAGTTATCGTTCGTCAGATGCTGCGTAAAGCAACCATCGAAAACGCGGGCAGCTCCGACTTCCTGGAAGGCGAGCAGGTTGAATACTCACGCGTTAAGATCGCTAACCGCGATCTGGAAGCGAACGGCAAAATCGGTGCGACCTTCGCACGCGATCTGCTGGGTATCACCAAAGCGTCTCTGGCAACCGAGTCCTTCATCTCCGCAGCATCGTTCCAGGAAACGACTCGTGTCCTGACCGAAGCCGCTGTTGCGGGTAAACGTGATGAACTGCGCGGTCTGAAAGAGAACGTCATCGTGGGTCGTCTGATCCCTGCTGGTACCGGTTATGCGTACCATCAGGATCGTATGCGTCGTCGCGCTGCGGGCGAACTGCCAGCAGCACCGCAGGTTACTGCTGAAGATGCATCCGCGAGCCTGGCAGAACTGCTGAACGCAGGTCTGGGCGGTTCCGACAACGAGTAATCGTTGATGCCGTAAATAAAAAACCCGCCTCGGCGGGTTTTTTTATATCTGCATTTCTTCAATTCACTAGCGGGATGCGTCGATAAAGCTCAATCATATCGCCCGCCAGATCCTGAATAACCATCGCGTTCATCAGGTGGTCCTGAGAATGAACGGTGATCAAGTTAACATGCAGTTTCCCGGTCCCTTCGTCAAGTCCAATAAGCTGCGTCTGGATCGTATGCGCGTGCTTCACATATTCGCGGGATTCTTCCATCGCTTTTTCAGCTTCGTCAAACTCACCTTTACGCGCCATCTGCAGAGCCGTCAGGGCCGCACTGCGGGCCGCACCGGCGTTGACCAGCAGTTCCATGATTGTGGTTTCTAAGTCTTCCATTATGACTCCAGCAGTTTAAGCGCTTTTTCCAGTACGGCATCGCCTTTCATCATGCCGTAATCCATCATGTCGATCACCGCGACCTTTTTGCCCAGAGGGTCGGCCTGTGCCTGCAGTTTAGCCTGCTCGTATTTGACCTGTGGCCCCAGCAATACGATGTCGGCCGTCGCGATATTGTCTTTAAACTCCGCAACCGGAACGGCTTTAATGGTGACTTCAACCCCTTTTTTCTGCGCGGCATCTTTCATACGTTGAACCAGCATGCTGGTTGACATTCCCGCTGCACAGCATAAAACGATGTTCTTCATAATCAGCCTCGATCTACATGTGTTTATTGATAATTATCCTGCGCAGAGAGCTTCAACAACCGCTTTACCGCGATTGTGTGTCAGGCATCACAAAGAAAGCGGCATTTTTCTGAAACCGGTTACAATTCTTCGAGTAAGAGAGAAAGTCAGCCGACGGCAGTGCGAACAATACGGTTTTTTCCCTGCTTTTTAGCACTGTAGAGCGCGTTATCAACGCTACCTACAAATTGTTCCAGCGGTTCGAAATGCCATTCACCCAGACCTGCGCTGAACGTGACATGCAGATTTTCTTCCCGCCATACGCGTCTTTCAACGGCGGTGCGCCATGCGTCAAGCAATGAAAATGCGGCAGCGATCTGCTCGGCCTGGAAAATTACCGCGAACTCTTCACCACCATAGCGATAGACCGAGACGTGGTGGGGCTGCATTATCTGGATCCCCTCGCGCGCCACGTTACGCAGAACAATGTCGCCGCTCAGGTGTCCCCACGTGTCGTTAATTGACTTGAAGTTATCAATATCAACCAGCGCCATCGCGAAAGGCTGGTGGGCATTTAATAATTCCTCCACATCGTTATCGAACGCACGGCGGTTTTTGCAGCCGGTCAGCGCATCGTGAGTGGCCTGACGAACATACGCCATCTCACGCTCTTTATTGGACTGAATGGTGCGGCTCAGCATCGCTTCCAGACGCGGCGCCTGGTTCACATCGCCCGTTTTGATCGCATTGATAATGGTCATCAACACGGTACGCGAGGCATGACGCAGATAGAGGCCGAAGAGAATGATAATGATGGCCGCCAGCGCGAAACCCCAGCCTACGATTGTCGTTTCGTGTCGGGTGATATCGGTAAGCGTTGCGCCAGAGACCCTGTAGATGACAAACCAGTCTGGATTGGTAAATGAGTAGTAGTAATACCAGGCGTCGGTTTTCTTATCGTAAAGGTGGCCTTCGCCGCTGGTCATTTTATCCATCAGCGCTTCGCTGACGTACTGTTTGAAAAGCACGCCCGTATCAGGGTGCAGCACGACGGCGCCATCGCGTTCGACGACGAAGAATTCCCCCTGAACAGGGGCGACCATCTGACGCAGGGTGTAGCCCATTGACGTTAAGTCGAGATGAAACGCAATCGTACCTTTAAGTCGACCTTCTGGTGAAATCAACGGTTTATAGAGTGTGACCGTCGGATGACCGTTGAAATAGTCCATATAGGGACGGGTGTAGTGGCTGAATATACTGGCTTCAGCATGGGCGACAAACCACGGACGCGTCCGGGGATCGAAGGTTTTACTCTTTTCCGTCTGGAGCACTTCCGGCGCGCGCAGATAATGTCCCCGCGTGTCTGCCAGCGAGATGGATGACACGGTCGGCATCAGGTTTTGCAAATGCATCATCATCTGCAGCCCTTGCGTCGGGTTGACGTTGAGGGTCTCGTTTAGCCTGTCATCGCGTGCAAAATACATCGCGGAGCGGCCCAGGATATAGTCGTTTTCACGCAGGATTGACTCGGTGTAGTTCACCGCAAGGTTATGGGTGAAATTGCCATTAATCTTATGATAGTCCTCAAGGAAATCCTTTCGTTGTGAAAGAGTTACCACGACCGAGATCAGCGCAAAACTGCATAGAATCCCCGCGAAGCTGAGCATAATGGGTCGGGTGAAAGAGAGCTTTTTGCTGTGAAGTGCCATGAGTTGTACATCGATCCTGATGGTGAATATTTTTCGTCTGCCGATATCCTCTCAGCATAGTCGCTGTCCTGCGGTTAGCGGTGAATTATACGGAACACGATTTCAGGCGAGATGATTTATCTTAAGAATCACTAAGAAATTCCTTATCCTTATTTTTGCGCCCCTCTTATGCACGGAATCGGAGGCAGGGCGAAACGAGGAAGAAGCTTTTCGCCCTGGTCAGCATCCGTTGCTGACCTGATGACAATAAAAAACCGGACGATCGCTGACAATCATCCGGTTTTACCTTTCCGTGACGCCTCGATAATTTTCTACCGTGTTGCAGTGCGTTACATCGTCATTGCGAGGCTCTTCCCAGCCAGCTGTCCCAGTCTTTCCAGACAGGCTGTAAACCCTGTGCCGTCAGGGCGGCGGCAACGGCTTCCGGACGCCGTCCGTCATGCGGTGCAAACTGCTCAAGCTCCGGATGATCGTCAGCATACCCGCCCGGCTGCGTTTTGGAAAACGCGCTGACGTTGTTAATCGCCAGCGGGATGACGCGATCGCGAAACGCCGGAGATTCACGCGTTGAGAGCGATAACTCCACTTCCGGGGCGAGCAGGCGAAACGCGCAGATGGTCTGCACCAGCTGGCGTTCATCCATCAGCGAAGCCGGTTCAATGCCGCCTGCGCAGGGGCGCAGGCGTGGGAAGGAGATGGAGTATCGGGTCTGCCAGTAGTGCTGTTGCAGCCACAGCAGATGTTCTGCCACCATGTAGCAATCTACCCGCCAGCTATCGGAAAGCCCAATTAGCGCACCCAGCCCGATTTTGTCGATCCCGGCGCGGCCCAGCCTGTCCGGCGTTTCCAGCCGGAAGAAAAAATCCTGCTTCTTCCCTTTCAGATGATGCCGCGCGTACGTCGCCTCGTGGTAGGTTTCCTGATAGACCATAACGCCGTCCAGCCCGAGCGTTTTTAACTCCGCATACTCGTCCTGCGACAGGGGCTGAACCTCCATCTGCAACGACGCAAACTCCCGACGTATCGCAGGCAGATGCTGGCGGAAATAGTCCATTCCCACTTTCCCCTGATGCTCGCCCGTGACCAACAGAAGATGTTCGAACCCCATTTCACGAATAGCAGCACACTCGCGTGCGATCTCCTCTTCATCGAGCGTTTTCCGCTTGATGCGGTTGCTCATGGAAAAACCACAGTAGGTACAGTCGTTGGCACACAGGTTCGAAAGATAGAGCGGGACGTAGAAGCTCACCGTATTGCCAAACCGCTGCCGGGTGAGGCGCTGGGCGCGCTGCGCCATTGGTTCAAGATAGGCGCTGGCCGCCGGGGAGAGCAGGGCCATCAGATCCTCGCGGGTCAGCTGACGGGCATTCAGCGCGCGCTCGACGTCAGCAGTCGTTTTGCTGTTAATGCGCAGGGCAATATCGTCCCAGTTAAGCTCGCGCCAGCGCTCGGTAAACGTGCTCATGAGATCGCCTCCAGAAAACCGGTCAGCGGGCTGGTGGCCTGTGCCTGAAAACTGCGCGAGCCGGGGCCGGACTCTCTGGCTAGCACGCCAGCCTCCACGGCGAGACGAAACGCACGCGCCATCCTGACCGGGTCGTCGGCCACCGCAATGGCGGTATTCACCAGCACCGCATCGGCACCCATTTCCAGCGCCTGCGCGGCATGGCTGGGCACGCCGATCCCCGCATCCACCACCACCGGCACGGTCGCCTGCTCGATGATGATCTCCAGCATCGCGCGGGTTTCCAGCCCCTGATTGGAGCCAATGGGCGCCCCCAGCGGCATGACGGCGGCGCAGCCGACCTCTTCCAGACGCTTACACAGCACGGGATCCGCGCCGCAGTAAGGCAGAACGGTAAACCCCTGCTGCACCAGCTTTTCTGCGGCTTTCAGGGTCTCGATCGGGTCGGGCAGCAGCCAGCGGGCATCCGGGTGAATTTCCAGCTTCAGCCAGCGGGTACCGAGCGCTTCCCGCGCCAGCTGTGCGGCGAAAATCGCCTCCTCGGCCGTTTTCGCTCCGGAAGTGTTTGGTAAGAGCGTCACGCCTGCCTCCAGTAGCGGCGCAAGTATGGCATCGTTGTGCTGGCGCAGATCCACGCGCTTCATCGCCAGCGTCACCAGCTGGCTGCCGCTTTCACGAATAGCATCCACCATCAGCTGCGGCGAGGCGAATTTGCCGGTTCCGGTAAACAGATGTGAATCAAAGACTTTATCAGCAATACGTAACATCTCAGCCCCCTGCGATAACCTGAAACAGCAGGATCTGGTCGCCTTCATTGACCTGCTGAAGTTCCCACTGCTCGCGCGGCAGGATCTGTTGATTGAGCGCCAGCGCCGTTCCCGGCTTGAGCTGGCGCAATTTGTCGAGCAGGGCGGCAACGGTGAGACCGTCGTCGCACGTCATCGGCTCATCGTTAAACAGAATGCGCATTGCGGCCTCCGCATACCGGGCAGTGGCTGGCGCGGTGTAGTGCCAGATGGCGCCAGCCGCTGGAGCGGGCGTCGAACAGCCGGAGCGTGTTGCGTTCCGTCTCCATGCCGCTGAGCAGCTTGATAGCCTCCAGTGCCTGAAGGGTACCCATCACGCCCACCACCGGGCCAAGAATGCCTGCCGTGCGGCAGTTACGCTCCGGTTCAGCCTCGTCCGGCCACAGGCAGCGATAGCAGCCCTGCGACCACGGCGGGGTCAGGACCATCATCTGCCCGCCGAACCCCACCGCGCTGGCGGTGATAAGCGGCGTATTCGTTGCCACGCAGGCGGCGTTAATCGCCTGGCGCGTCGCCATGTTGTCCGTGCAGTCCAGCACCGCGTCGGCAAGGGCGACCTCATGGCGCAGGCTTTCACCGCTGAGCCGCTCCTGCAGAGCAATCAGTTCGATATCCGGATTAAGCTGGTTAAGTCGCTGCCGGGTGATCTGCGCTTTAGGCTGGTTAACATCTTCAGTCGTGAAGAGGATTTGCCGTTGCAGGTTGCTGAGGTGCACCTCGTCGTCATCGGCCAGCACCAGCGTGCCCACGCCCGCACCGGCCAGATACAGCGCGGCGGGCGCGCCTAATCCGCCCAGGCCGACAATCAATACCCGGCTGGCGAGCAGCTTTTGCTGCCCGTCAATGGCAATATCCTCCAGCAGGATCTGGCGGCTGTAGCGCATAAAATCGCGGTCATTCATCGCCCGCTCCTGCCAGCTGTAAAAGCTGCGCGGTGGCGGATCGCCAGTCTGCCGCCTGGGTAATGGCGCTGACGATGGCGATACTGCCGACGCCGGTCTCCAGCACCGCCGGGGCGCGTTCAAGGCTGATTCCACCGATGGCGACGGTCGGGTAATCGGCAAGGCGCTTAACGTGGCTCGCCAGCTGCGTCAGACCCTGCGGGGCAGAAGGCATCTGCTTGGTTTGCGTCGGAAAAACGTGACCGAGGGCGATGTAGGAGGGGCGGGCCGCCAGCGCCACGTCGATTTCCATATCATCGTGTGTTGAAACGCCAAGGCGCAGGCCAGCCTGGCGAATGGCGTTCAGATCGGTGGTTTCCAGATCCTCCTGACCCAAATGCACGCCGTACGCCCGGTGCTTAACGGCCAGCCGCCAGTAGTCGTTGATAAACAGGCGGGCATTGTAGCGATGCCCCAGCGCGATGGCGGCGACGACGTCGGCCTCCACCTCTTCATCACGCTTATCTTTGATGCGCAGCTGGAGGGTGCGAACGCCGGCCTCCAGCAGGCGGGCGATCCACTCCACGCTGTCCACCACCGGATAAAGTCCTAAGCGAAAGGGCACGGAGGGGAAATCGGGCTTGTACATTACGCCTCCTCTTTTTTGAGGTAAATTTCGCCGCCTCTGGCGCGGAAGGTTTCCGACATGTCCGCCATACCGACTTCAATGGTCTGCGCGGCGGCGTAATCCCGCACCTCCTGGCTGATTTTCATCGAGCAGAATTTTGGCCCGCACATGGAGCAGAAGTGCGCCACCTTGCCCGACTCCTGCGGCAGGGTCTCGTCGTGATAGGCGCGGGCGGTGAACGGATCCAGCGCCAGGTTAAACTGGTCTTCCCAGCGGAATTCAAAGCGCGCTTTGGACATGGCGTTGTCGCGGATTTGCGCGCCCGGGTGGCCTTTCGCCAGATCCGCCGCGTGAGCGGCAATCTTGTAGGTAATCAGTCCCTGCTTTACGTCCTCTTTGTTGGGCAGGCCGAGGTGCTCTTTCGGCGTCACGTAGCAGAGCATGGCGCAGCCAAACCAGCCGATCATCGCCGCGCCAATCCCGGAGGTGAAGTGGTCGTAGCCCGGTGCGATGTCCGTGGTCAACGGCCCCAGGGTGTAGAACGGCGCTTCGTGGCAGTGCTCCAGCTCCTCGGTCATGTTGCGGCGGATCATCTGCATCGGCACGTGGCCCGGGCCTTCAATCATCACCTGCACGTCATACTCCCAGGCGATTTTGGTCAGCTCGCCCAGGGTGTGCAGCTCGGCAAACTGCGCTTCGTCGTTGGCATCGCGGATGGAGCCCGGACGCAGGCCGTCGCCCAGCGACAGCGAGACGTCGTACGCGGCGCAGATTTCGCAGATCTCGCGGAAGTGCTCGTAGAGGAAGTTTTCCTGATGATGAGACAGGCACCATTTCGCCATGATGGAGCCACCCCGCGAGACGATGCCGGTCAGACGTTTCGCCGTCATCGGCACGTAGCGCAGCAGCACGCCCGCGTGGATGGTGAAGTAGTCCACGCCCTGTTCCGCCTGCTCCAGCAGCGTGTCGCGGAACGCTTCCCAGGTGAGGTTTTCGGCGATGCCGTTGACCTTCTCCAGCGCCTGGTAAATCGGGACGGTGCCGATCGGTACCGGGCTGTTACGCAGGATCCACTCGCGGGTTTCGTGGATGTAGCGGCCAGTGGAGAGGTCCATCACCGTGTCCGCGCCCCAGCGCGTGGACCAGACCAGCTTTTCCACCTCTTCTTCGATGGACGAGGTGACGGCAGAGTTGCCGATGTTGGCGTTGACCTTCACCAGGAAGTTGCGGCCGATAATCATCGGCTCCGATTCCGGGTGGTTGATGTTGGCGGGGATAATCGCGCGCCCGGCGGCCACTTCGTCACGCACAAACTCCGGCGTGATGTTCTCCGGCAGGCGAGCACCAAAGCCTTCACCCGGATGCTGGTGGCGCAGTACTTCACTGCGGATGCGCTCGCGGCCCATGTTTTCGCGGATGGCGATGAACTCCATCTCCGGCGTGACGATACCCTGGCGCGCGTAGTGCAGCTGGGTTACGCACTTGCCCGCTCTGGCGCGTTTTGGCGTCAGCAGGCCGGTAAAGCGCAGCTCGTCCAGGCCGTCGTCGGCCAGGCGTTCTTTGGTGTACGCAGAGCTGCGCACGCTCAGTTCTTCGCAGTCGTTACGCGCGTCAATCCACGGCTGGCGCAGCTTTGCCAGGCCTTGCTGCACGTTGATGACGACAGAGGGATCGCCGTACGGGCCGGAGGTGTCGTATACCGGCACGGCTTCGTTGTCTTCATACTGGGGGTTCTCTTTACTGCCGCCGATAAGCGTCGGGCTGAGCTGGATTTCGCGCATCGGGACGCGGATATCGGCCTGTGAACCGGTGATGTAGATGCGTTTCGAGTTCGGGAAAGCGGTGCCTTCCAGGGTGTCGATGAAGTGTTGGGCCTGTGCACGCTGTTCGCGGCGGGTCAGTTTTGTTGTAGACATAGCTCATTCCAGAAGTGAAGGACATGGCTTGTCAGACGACGGATGAAGCAAGAGGAGATCGCCCCAGGGGCGATACAACAGCAGCGTGACTCTTGTTCCCTTCGCAGGTATTAACCTGATCAGGTTCCGCGGATCCCGAATTAACGGTCTCAGCCCGTGCTTACACACTGGGCACTCCGACAAGAAAAATCCCCCTCCGCAGAGGGGCGACTGGTTGTAAATTACTCGTTAACGGTTAAGAACTCAAGCAGGGCGCGCAACGTTATCGCTGCTGCTGATATTCAGGTTGTTATCCAGTACGAGGGCGATGAGCTTATCTTCCAGCGTGAATCGCTCTTCCAGCGCTTCGCCCAGGTCCGAAAGCGCCTGCTGGAACTCAAGATAGTTATCGTGATCGATGGCGTTCTCGAGTGTGGAATCGTAATAGTCCATGATCTGCTGGGTATTGGCTTCCAGCTGCGGACAGAGTTTGCTGGCCGCTAAATACGGCGTTGTCCCTTCCATTTCGCGGATAATGCGTTCATAAATGTTGAAATGGCCGTCGGACAGGTAGTCGACAAGGCTCTGACAAAAATCATCCAGCGCTTTTTCGTTCAGCCGCATAAAGGATTCTTTGCCAGGCTTAAGACCGACCAGATTGTAATACGCCACAAGGAGATGCTTGCGCACATGTAGCCAGCGATCCACCAGGGTGTTACTTCCTCCAACGCGCTCAGTCAGGCTTTCCAGCTGGTTTAACATGGTCGACTCCATAAGGTTTAGAATGGGATCTGCTTATCCAAAATGTAACCACAATGCTAACAACATGTCAGTGAAGCGAAGGTAGTGCAATAGATATGGATCGTATTATTGAAAAATCAGATCTGGGTTGGTGGATCGTCAGCCACGAACAAAAATTATGGCTGCCCTCAGGAGAGTTGCCCTACGGTGCCGCGGAAACGTTCGATCTGGTGGGCCAGTCCGCGCTGAAGATCGGCGAGTGGCAGGGCGATCCCGTGTGGTTGATCCAACAGGCGCGCCGTCAGGATATGGGATCCGTACGTCAGGTGTTAGATCTTGACGTCGGCCTGTTCCAGTTGGCGGGGCGGGGCGTGCAGCTGGCGGAGTTTTACCGTTCGCACAAATATTGCGGTTACTGCGGCCACACCATGCACCCAAGCAAAACCGAGTGGGCGCTGCTCTGCGGCCACTGCCGTGAACGCTACTACCCGCAAATCGCGCCGTGCATCATCGTTGCCATCCGCCGTGATGATTCCATCCTGCTGGCGCAACATACCCGTCATCGCAACGGCATTCATACCGTCCTCGCCGGGTTCGTCGAAGTCGGCGAAACGCTGGAGCAGGCGGTGGCGCGCGAGGTGATGGAGGAGAGCAGCATCAAGGTGAAGAACCTGCGCTACGTGACCTCCCAGCCGTGGCCGTTCCCGATGTCTCTGATGACCGCGTTTATGGCGGAATATGACAGCGGCGAGATTGTTATCGACCAGAAAGAGCTGCTGGAGGCGAACTGGTACCGCTACGACAATTTACCGCTGTTACCCCCTCCGGGAACGGTGGCGCGTCGCCTGATAGAAGATACCGTGGCAATGTGTCGGGCCGAGTATGAGTAGTGTTACACTGACGGACTGACGCAATAAGGAACTGCAAAATGACCGAACTGAAGAACGATCGTTATCTGCGTGCGCTGCTGCGCCAGCCCGTTGATGTCACCCCGGTGTGGATGATGCGCCAGGCGGGACGCTATCTGCCAGAGTACAAAGCCACGCGCGCGCAGGCGGGCGATTTTATGTCGCTGTGCAAAAACGCCGAGCTGGCCTGTGAGGTGACGCTCCAGCCGCTGCGCCGCTTCCCGCTGGATGCCGCCATTCTCTTTTCGGACATTCTTACCATTCCGGACGCGATGGGCCTGGGGCTCTATTTCGAAACCGGCGAGGGCCCGCGCTTTACCTCGCCGATCAAAAGCAAAGCCGACGTCGATAAGCTGCCGATCCCCGATCCGGAAGGCGAGCTGGGCTACGTGATGAACGCTGTGCGCACCATTCGCCGTGAACTGAAAGGCGAAGTGCCGCTGATTGGTTTCTCCGGCAGCCCGTGGACGCTGGCCACCTACATGGTTGAAGGCGGCAGCAGCAAAGCCTTCACCCTGATTAAAAAGATGATGTACGCCGAACCGCTGGCGCTGCATGCGCTGCTCGACAAGCTGGCGAAGAGCGTTACGCTCTACCTCAACGCGCAGATTAAAGCGGGCGCGCAGTCGGTGATGATTTTCGACACCTGGGGCGGCGTGCTGACCGGACGTGATTATCAGCAGTTCTCCCTGTACTACATGCACAAAATCGTTGACGGCCTGCTGCGTGAAAACGAAGGTCGCCGCGTGCCGGTGACGCTGTTCACCAAAGGTGGCGGCCAGTGGCTGGAAGCGATGGCGGCCACCGGCTGCGACGCGCTGGGCCTCGACTGGACCACCGATATTGCCGATGCCCGCCGTCGCGTGGGCGACAAAGTGGCGCTACAGGGCAACATGGACCCGTCCATGCTCTATGCTCAGCCTGCCCGCATCGAAGAGGAAGTGTCGACTATACTGTCTGGTTTCGGCCAGGGTGAAGGCCACGTCTTTAACCTCGGCCACGGCATTCATCAGGATGTGCCGCCTGAACACGCAGGCGTATTTGTGGAGGCGGTGCATCGGCTTTCTGCCCAGTATCACAAGTAAGGAGTGGTTATGGATCTCGCGTCGCTACGCGCTCAGCAAATCGAACTGGCTTCATCAGTGATCCGCGAGGATCGTCTGGATAAGGATCCCCCGCAGTACATTGGCGGGGCGGACGTCGGGTTCGAGCAGGGCGGTGAAGTGACGCGGGCGGCGATGGTGGTGCTGAAATACCCGTCGCTGGAGCTGGTGGAGTACAAGGTGGCGCGTATCGCCACCACCATGCCCTATATTCCCGGCTTTCTCTCCTTCCGCGAATACCCCGCGCTGCTGGCCGCGTGGGAGCAACTCTCGCAAAAACCTGACCTCCTGTTTGTTGACGGGCACGGTATTTCCCATCCGCGTCGCTTAGGCGTCGCCAGCCACTTTGGTCTGCTGGTGGACGTGCCGACCATCGGCGTGGCGAAAAAACGCCTGTGCGGCGCGTTTGAGCCGCTTTCTGCCGAACCGGGCGCGCTGGCGCCGCTTATCCATAAAGGCGAGCAGTTGGCGTGGGTCTGGCGCAGTAAAGCGCGCTGTAATCCGCTGTTTATCGCCACCGGGCATCGGGTGAGCATGGACAGCGCGCTGGCGTGGGTGCAGCGCTGCATGAAGGGCTACCGGTTACCGGAGCCAACCCGCTGGGCTGACGCCGTTGCCTCTTCACGTCCGGCATTCATTCGTTGGCAGGAAATTCAGCCGTGATTCAGGTAAACTGCGGCTAATTTTCGATTCGAGACATCATCATGTTACAAAACCCGATTCATCTGCGCCTTGAGAAGCTGGAAAGCTGGCAGCACGTGACGTTTATGGCTTGCCTGTGCGAGCGCATGTATCCCAACTATGCCGCGTTCTGTAAGCAAACGGAGTTTGGCGAAGGCCAGATTTATCGACGTATCCTGGATTTGATCTGGGAGACGCTGACGGTGAAAGACGTAAAGGTGAACTTCGATTCACAGCTCGAAAAGCTGGAAGAGGCGATCCCGGCGGCGGACGATTACGACCTGTACGGCGTTTATCCGGCAATCGACGCCTGCGTGGCGTTGAGCGAGCTGATCCACTCCCGTCTGAGCGGTGAAACGCTGGAGCACGCCATTGAAGTCAGTAAGGCATCCATCACGACCGTCGCGATGCTGGAAATGACGCAGGAAGGCCGTGAAATGACCGACGAAGAGCTGCGTGCTAACCCGGCGGTTGAACAGGAATGGGATATTCAGTGGGAGATTTTCCGCCTGCTGGCAGAGTGTGAAGAGCGTGATATTGAGCTAATCAAAGGGCTGCGCGCGGACCTGCGTGAGGCCGGTGAGAGCAATATTGGTATAATTTTTAACCAATGAGACAACAAAACGTGATTTAACGCCTGTTTTGTCGCACCTCGACTCTTCCCTTCTGCCCCCCGTCTGGTCTACATTTGGGGGGCGAAAAAAAGTGGCTATCGGTGCGTGTATGCAGGAGAGTGCTTTTTTGGCATTTTCGTCGCACTCGATGCTTAGCAAGCGATAAACACATTGAAAGGATAACTTATGAACAAGACTCAACTGATTGATGTAATTGCGGACAAGGCTGATCTGTCTAAAGTGCAGGCTAAAGCTGCTCTGGAATCTACCCTGGCTGCTATTACTGAGTCTCTGAAAGAAGGCGATGCTGTACAACTGGTTGGTTTCGGTACCTTCAAAGTGAACCACCGCGCTGAGCGTACTGGCCGCAACCCGCAGACCGGTAAAGAAATCAAAATCGCCGCAGCTAACGTGCCGGCATTTGTTTCTGGTAAAGCACTGAAAGACGCAGTTAAGTAAGACGCGTGGCAGTGAACAGTTTTAACGAAGGGGCGGCAACGCCCCTTTTGTCATTCTGGCGTGGCACGCTCGCGCTGGCAGGCGTACTGTTGCTGTCTGCCTGTAGCCATGATTCCTCACTCCCCCCGTTTACCGCCAGCGGCTATGCTGACAACCAGGGCGCGGTCAGGATCTGGCGTAAAGATTCCAGCGATGAAGTCCATATGCTTACCGCGTTCAGCCCGTGGCATAACGGCAACACCTCGACCGCAGAGTACCGCTGGCAGGGCGATACGCTGTCACTGATTGAACTGAACATCTACAGCAAGACCCCCGAACACGTGAAGGTGCGTTTCGACGACCACGGCGAGCTGAGCTTTATGCAGCATGAAGTCAGCGGGTTGAAACAGCAGCTTTCCAGCGATCAGGTCGCCCTTTACCGCTACCGCGCCGAACAGCTCCGGCAGACCAGCGACGCGCTGCGTCAGGGCCGCGTGGTACTGCGCCAGGGGCGCTGGCATGCCGATGGCACGGTGACCACCTGCGAAGGGCAGACCGTAAAGCCTGAGCTTGAATCCTGGGCAACCGAACACATTCAGCGCCGTCAGCGGCATTCGTCTATGGAAGTGAGCGTGGCGTGGCTTGAGGCGCCGGAAGGCTCTCAGCTCCTGCTGGTAGCGAACGAAGACTTCTGCACCTGGCAGCCGACAGAGAAAAGTTTTTGATTTAAGTTCCCTCTCCCTTGAGGGTGTACAGTCCGGGGACATGGTAGACAGGTGTTCGGGGACATGGTGAACACTTTTTAACATCCTTTACCCATGGTG
>NZ_JADBQZ010000031.1:0-31732 GCF_014896175.1 Enterobacter cloacae complex sp. I3 | reverse complement strand
CATTTATTTCTGAACCAAATTCACGAGCCATAGAATAGTATCAAACACGTAATTACGGAGGGTGATTACATATATTCATATAAATTATCTTTAAAGGGAATATATAATGAAAAGAAAAGTTCTGGCAATTCTTGTACCCGCATTATTAATGGCTGGCGCGGCAAACGCGGCTGAAATGTATAACAAAGACGGCAATAAAGTTGACCTGTACGGCAAGGTTGACGCGCGTCATACCTTCTCCGACAACGCGGGCGACGACGGCGACGAAACCTACGTGCAGATTGGTTTCAAAGGCGAAACACAGATTACCCGCGATCTGGTCGGTTACGGTCAGTGGGAATATAAAACCTACGCAAATGATACCGAAGATGCCGGGGATACCTCTTTCAACCGTCTGGCCTATGCGGGCCTGAAATATGGCGAATACGGTTCATTTGATTATGGCCGTAATTACGGCGTCGTGTATGACGTTGAAGCCTGGACCGATATGCTGCCGGTATTTGGTGGCGATTCCTACACCTGGACTGACAACTATATGGTTGGCCGTACCAACGGTGTTGCGACCTACCGTAATAATGATTTCTTCGGTCTGGTTGATGGCCTGAACTTCGCGCTGCAGTATCAGGGTGCTAACGAAGGCGCAAACGCTAACGAAGATCAGGAAGGCACCAAAAACGGTCACGACGACGTACGCTTCCAGAACGGCGACGGCTTCGGTATGTCTACCACCTATGACTTCGACTTCGGCCTGACGCTGGGTGCGGCGTATTCTTCCTCTGACCGTACCAACGATCAGGTTGCTTATGGCGCGGGCAACTATAACCGCTTCAGCAAATACGCAGGCGGTGACCGTGCAGACGCATGGACCGTTGGCGCAAAATATGATGCTCAAGGCGTCTACCTGGCGATGATGTACGCGGAAACCCGCAACATGACGCCGTACGGCAGCGACGGCATCGCCAACAAAACGCAGAACTTTGAAGCCGTAGCGCAATACCAGTTTGACTTCGGTCTGCGTCCATCCCTGGCGTGGGTCTATTCCAAAGGCATCGATCTGGGCGGTAACGATTATCACCCACGCAATGGCTATGACTATGTAGACCAGGATCTGGTTAACTACATCGACCTGGGCATGACCTACAACTTCAACAAGAACTTCTCCACCTACGTTGATTATAAAATCAACCTGCTGGACGAAGATGACGCCTTCTACAATGACAACGGTATTGCAACCGATGACATTGTTGGCATCGGCATGATCTACCAGTTCTGATCCCTGAAAATACTAAAGCCCGCATTTGCGGGCTTTTTTGTTTCAAGGGGCACTATTTTACGGCGCTTCCTGCAGCGCCACGCGGATAAACCCGTTATTCTGCGCCAGCAGCTCATGGGCTTTCCACGCATCAAGGCCTGTCAGCACCATCAATACCGCGGTTTTACATTGATGGTTACAGCTCTCCAGCGCGGCCTTTGCCTGCGCCCTGGTGCATCCCCCCGCCTCCATCACGATGGCGATCTGCCGTTCGGCCCATTTGGTACTGCTTGCCTCAAGATCCACGCGCAGGTTGCTGTAAACGCGCCCGGTGCGAACGGCCAGCGCGGTGGTAATCATCGAGAGGATCATTTTTTGCGCGATCCCCGCCCTGGTATTGCGATACCCGGCAACCACATCAGCCCCAAGCTCTGGGGCAATTACCATGCTTGCCAGCTGTGCTGCTTCACTTTGTGCATCACCGGTGATGACCGCAACCGGCGCTCCCAACGACCACGCATGCCGCATTGCCCCCCAGACCCACGGCGTTTTTCCGCTGACGGTCACGGCAAGCATCATATCGTGCTCACCAAATTTAATGGCCTGCAGATCAGCCACCCCGCGCTCGTAGCTCCCATCCCCCTCTTCTGCCGTCACGGCAATTACCGGCGTTTTCCCCGGCGCATACTCATCTGCAGCCTGTTGTGCGATGCAGCCTGACGGGCCCGCGCCGACAATCACCAGACGGCCGCCGTGGTTAAGCGCCGAGGCGGCGTTATCCACCGCGCGGGCGATTGTCGTTAAGCAGGGGGTTATAGCAGCAGAAATGCGTGCATCTTCCTCGTGGATAACCTTCAGCACGTCCAGCGTGGACAATCTATCTATATTCATCGTGCTGGCGTGCCGTCTTTCCTTGACTGAACCGGTAAGCGTAATGCTCATAAACAGCCTCCTTATTATGAGTACCCACACACTATAAAGTGTTTTATATAGATGACCTGCGAGTGGGGTCACGAAAAGAAGAGTAAATCGACGCTTTTACATGGCTTTAAGAAAAGCCCATCATCAGCGATAATCACTCCCTTTCTTAATCATCGCGGAGTGTTGATGAGCGATTTGCAGCCTTTCCCTCTGACGCGCAAGCGCCCCATGAAACTGTACACGCTGGTCACGTTGATGGTGTCCGCGATTATCGCCTCGGTGTTGCTGGTAGTTTTTGCGCTCTATTCCGTGCAGATCACCCGGGCGACCCGCGATGATGTAAAAGATACCGCTCTGGGCATCGCCCGCACGCTGGCCGACAGCCCGGAGATCCAGCGCGGCCTGATGCAGTCGCCGCAGGCCGACATCATTCAGCCCATCGCCAAAGCCGTTACCCAACGTAACGATCTGCTGCTTACCGTGGTGACCGACATGCGGGGGATTCGCTACTCGCACCCGAACGAGGCGCTCATCGGCCTGCATTTTATCGGCAACGATCTGGAACCCGCGCTGGAAGGCAAAGAGAATGTCTCGGTTAACCGCGGTGCTCTCGCCGAGGCGCTTCGCGTTTTCACGCCGGTCTATGACAGCCAGCACGATCAGATCGGGGTCGTCGTGGTCGGGATCTCCCTCAAAAAGGTGGAAGACCAGATAGCCCGCGGGCGGCTCAACGCGCTCTGGACGATTTTATTCAGCATATTTATGAGCTCGATGGCGATTTGGGGTCTGGTACGGGTGCTGAAGCGCATTCTTTTCGGGCTCGAACCCTATGAAATCTCCGCCCTGTTCGAACAGCGCCAGGCGATGCTGCAGTCGCTTCGCGAAGGGGTGCTGGCCGTCGATATTCACGGCCGCGTGACGATGATTAACCACGCTGCCAGAGAGATATTACTTCTTCCCTCCGGCAAGCAGACCGAAAACACCAGCGAGCCGCTGCTGGCAAGCCTGCGTGAGGTATCGAAAACCGGGATTGCGCGTCAGGATCAGGAGATCAGCTGCAACGGACGACTGCTGCTCTGCAACATGGTGCCGGTCAAAAGCCAGAATCGGGTGATCGGGGCTATCAGCACCTTCCGCGATAAAACGGAAATCAGCCAGCTGATGCAGCGTATTGATGGCATGGTCAACTACGTCGACGCCCTGCGCAGCCACACGCACGAGTTTATGAATAAACTGCATGTGATCCTGGGCCTGCTGCACATGAAGCGTTACGACAAGCTGGAGGAGTACATCATCCAGACGGCGCATAATTACCAGACGGACATTGGCACGATCCAGAGCAAGGTAAAGTCCCCGGTCGTTGCCGGATTCCTGCTGGGTAAAATCAACCGGGCGAAAGAGGCCGGCGTCACCCTGACGCTGGCGGATGAAAGCCTGATACCGGATACCGCCAGTGAAGAGCAGGTTGCGGTGCTGATCACCGCCCTTGGTAACTTAATCGAAAACGCGCTCGACGCGATGGCAGGACAGCAGGAAGGCGAGATTGGCCTGCTGCTGCATTATCAGAATGGCTGGCTCAGCTGCGAAGTCAGCGACGACGGCCCCGGCATTGATCCCACTCAGCTGGAGGCTATTTTTACTAAAGGGTTCTCAACAAAAGGTGAAAACCGCGGCGTTGGGCTGTTCCTTGCTCGCCAGCAGATCCAGAACCTGGGCGGCGATATTACCGTCGAGTCTGAGCCTGGCGTATTTACCCAATTTTTTGTTCACATCCCCTGGGATAGCGAGAGGAATATCGCGTGATAAATGTATTAATTGTCGATGATGACGCCATGGTAGCCGATCTCAACCGTCTGTACGTCAACCGTGTTGAAGGCTTCAGCTGCTGCGGCGTCGCCTCCACGCTCAATCAGGCCAGGGCCTTTATCAATAACCCCAGCCAGCCTGTCGATCTGGTGCTGCTGGACGTCTACATGCAGCAGGATAACGGGCTGGATCTGCTGCCCGATATTCGCGCGTCAGGCCGCCCGATTGATGTGATAATGATCTCCTCGGCCGCCGATGCCGCCACGATCCAGACCTCCATCCACTACGGCGTGGTGGATTATCTGATAAAGCCGTTCCAGTTCCCGCGCTTTGAAGAGGCGCTGAACGGCTGGAAGGCAAAACACAGCCTGATGGGCTCGCACCAGTATTACGAGCAGGCGGACGTCGACAGGCTGATCCACGGCGGCGCGCCGGAGCTGGCGGACACTAAAAAATTGCCGAAGGGGTTAACGCCGCAAACGCTGCGCACGATTTGCCAGTGGATTGATGGCCACCCGGAGACGGAATTTTCCACCGACGATCTGGCTAACGCTGTCAATATCTCCCGCGTCTCCTGCCGTAAGTACCTGATTTGGCTTGCGCAGATCAACATTCTGTTCACCAGCATTCACTACGGCGCCACCGGGCGGCCGGTGTATCGCTACCGCTTACAGCCGGAACAGATCGGGCTGCTCAAACAGTACTGCCAATAACGCGGTAGCTCTCGTCCAGAAGGGTAAAACGGAAGTGGTGCATCGAGGAGATCACCACTTCTTTTGTTTTGGTCACAAAGATAGCTTCAATATCGGGGCGCGCACGCAGGGCGGCACAGCCCTTTTCTACCCCCATGCCGTACATCAGCGTGGTCCAGATGTCGCCGTCAATGGAGTCTTTTGAAATGATAGTGACGCTCTCCAGCTCGTTGTCGAGCGGATACCCGGTGCGCGGATCGAGAATATGGTGATAGCGCTTGCCGTTCTGCTCGAAGTAGCGCTCGTACGTTCCCGAGGTCACCACGGAGAGGTTCTCCACCGTCATCGCACCGATCAGCGCGTCACCGGCGAACGGTTTTTTTAGCCCCACGCTCCAGCCCCCTTCCGGCGAGCCTAACGTCTGGATGTTTCCGCCGAGGTTGATCAGCCCCAGCTCAGCGCCCTCTTTGCGCAGGTAGTCCCGCACCCGGTCGGCGATATAGCCTTTGGCGATGGCCCCCAGATCAATCTCCATCCCCGATCTGGTCAGAAACACGCTGGTCTGCGCCTCATCAAGGATGACCTCCTCGGGCCGGGTTATCGCCAGCAGGGACGCAATGTCATCGGCAGGCGGAACGCTGTCTCCCTGAAAGCCAATCTTCCAGCGCTTCACCAGCGGGCCGATCGCCAGGTTAAACGCGCTGTCTTTTAGCAGGCTTGCCGCTTTGGCACAGCGGATCAGTTCAAACACCGGACGACTGACGGCAACCGGATGCTGGCCCGCCGCATGGTTGATGTCCATCACCTGGGAATGCGCGCGGTTAACGGTGAGGAGATCTTCGTACTGTTTGATCAGGCGGAAAACGCGGGACGCGAGGGCTTCATCATGGGAGAAGAGCTTCAGGAGAATGGGCGAGCCCATCAGAACGGCGGAGTAGCTGTAAACGCGATGGCTATCAGGCATTGCATGTGTCCTCAGATGTAGCCCCGGCAGGCACCGCGCCGCCGGGGAGACAGGAGCCTTACGTTCTTTTTGAGCGCATCGCCGCCTGATGTCCTGCAAGGGTACCAAAAATAATGATATCCGCCACCGCGTTACCGCCGATACGGTTGCCGCCGTGGATCCCCCCGACCACTTCACCCGCCGCAAACGCCCCCGGCAGCACGTTGTGGTTGCTGTCCAGCACGCAGGTTTCGGTGTTGATGGTCACACCGCCCATGGTGTGGTGCACGCCTGGCGCAATCTGAATAGCGTAGAAAGGCCCTTCGTTGATAGGCGCACGCAGCGCGGTGGTACGACCAAAATCGTCATCGTGCTGTTTTTCAACGAAACCGTTGTAACGTTCCAGGGTCGCGAGGAAAGCGTGGTGATCCATACCGAGCGCTTCCGCCAGCGCTTTTGGCGAGCTGGCGCTGGTCACGAAGCCTTTCGCAATATACTCATCCGCGGCTTTGTTCTTGGCACGTACGTGCTCGTCAAAGACGATGTACGCGTATTTCTCCGGCAGCGCGATGATTGACGCCGAGACTTTATCGCGGGTCGACATTTCGTTGTAGAAGCGCTCCCCTTTCTGGTTGACCAGAATCGCCCCGCCCCCGCGGATGGATTCGGAAATCAGGTACGAGGTGTTCTGCTCAACGGTTGGGTGAATTTGGATTTCTCCCATATCCACGGTGCCCGCCCCGATGCGCTCCAGCAGCGCGATGCCGCCGCCGGTTGCCCCTTTGTGGTTGGTGGTGACGAACCCTTCCAGATCCGGACGGTATTTGACGACCATCTGGCTGTTGGCGCTGAAGCCGCCCGTCGCCACGATCACGCTTTTCGCTGCCACGGTGACGGTTTCGTTCTCTTCAGTGGTCAGGCGAACCCCGGTCACTTCACCGTTCTCGAAGATGATGTCGCTGACGGAGGTATCCAGCATCACCTCGATGTTGCGTTTGTTGACGTTACGCACCAGGCCGCTGATCAGGTAGCCCCCCACCGCAGAGCCGTCTTTTGGACGGTGAGTACGGTCGATGCTCATCCCACCGGTGGTGGTGATGTCGTTCAGCATGATGCCGCGCGTTGCCAGCCACTCGATCGCCTGCGGCGCGTTCTCGACAAAGCGGCGCAGCAGTTCAGGGTTGTTCTTGTTGCCGCCGCCTTTCAGGCTTTCCTGGTAGAACAGCTCTTTGCTGTCCTGAATGCCCTTCACGCGCTGGAAGCGGGTTTCGGCGGCATTCATACCGGCAGAGGCTTTAATGGTGTTCCCGCCGATGGTCGGCATCTTCTCAACAATCAGCACGCTCGCGCCTTCGTCGTGAGCCTGAATCGCCGCCGCCAGACCGGCGCCACCGCTACCGACCACCACCACGTCCACGCTGCGGGTTTCGTTCGGGTCAACGCCCTCTTCCGCTGCCAGCGCTTTGCTGGATTTCAGCATCGCTTTAGAGACCGCTTTCTTCACCGCTTCACTCTGGCTGGTTGCACCGGTGATGGCATCCACGTGCGGGGTATTGGCGTCCAGAATGCGGGTACGGATCTCTTCAAAGCTGGTGACGAACTCAACGTCATCGCTCGGGCCAGAGGCCAGCTCGATGTCCGCAATGCGGTCGGTTTCCAGACTGACGTTAATCACCAGCTCGTTCGCGTCGTCCTGCACCTTCTCGGTGAACATGCCCGGTTTGAATTTCGATTCGCCCATGCTCATGTCGCGGATCATCGCTTCCACCAGCGAGAAGCGCCACAGCGGTTCAGGAATGCTCAGTTCCTCGCGTTTGGTGCTGTCCATAAACAGCTCAAGGCTTTCACCCGTCGCGATGCGGTCGGTCCAGTCCGGGTAGGCAATAGTGGCGCGGCCAACGGCAATCAGGTCGTAACCGTGATCCAGCGCTTCATTCACGTCTGACGCATTCACCACGCCGCCCACGCCCATCACCGGAACCTGCGCCAGCGTTTCAGAACGCATCGCGCAATATTTTTCGATCAGCGGCGTCGGGTCCTGGGTGTCGACAATGGACGGACGCAGGGTCGCGCCGACGGAGAAGTGCAGGTAGTCCACGCCGCGCGCCGCCAGTTTTTCCAGCAGGTACATGGTGTCTTCAAAGCGGATGCCCGGCACTTCCAGCTCTTCAGGGGAGAAGCGGTAGCCAATAATAAACGCGTCGTCCGCGTACTGGCGCACCATTTTGTGGGTGATGTCCAGCACCGCCAGCGGGAACTTCGCGCGGTTGTCGCGGCTGCCGCCCCACTCGTCGTCGCGCTGGTTAGAGTTTGGAGAGTAGAACTGCTGAATCAGGTAGGTGTTCGCCCCGTGGATTTCCACACCGTCAAAACCGGCCTGGATGGCGCGGCGCACGGCTTCACCAAACTTGCCGATCATGCCTTCCACTTCTTCGGCGGTCAGGGCAACCGGCGTTGCGGCACCGTCACGCGGCGCGGCCACGGCGCTTGGGCCAACCGGGGTACGGCCACCGATCAGTTTCGGATCAACCATGCGGCCACCGTGGTAGATCTGCAGCAGGGCCTTAGAGCCTTTGGATTTAATGGCCTCGGCGATTTTCGCCAGCCCGGCGATTTTCTCGTCGTTATCAATACCAATTGCGCCCGGGAAGGCGAGGCCGAGATCGTCG
Source organism: Enterobacter cloacae complex sp. I3 (assembly GCF_014896175.1). Lineage (NCBI taxonomy): Bacteria > Pseudomonadati > Pseudomonadota > Gammaproteobacteria > Enterobacterales > Enterobacteriaceae > Enterobacter > Enterobacter cloacae complex sp. I3. The sequence goes on along the minus strand of NZ_JADBQZ010000031.1, from coordinate 23,449 downwards.
ACGAAGCAGCACTCCACGATGATGGTGCCAATGCTTCCGGAACGGGCCCGATAGTACTCCACCAGCTCGCTGGTGACGGTGCCGTCATAATAGCCGGTACAGGTGGTCATAGGGGCCATTAACAAACGGTTTTTCAGTTCAGTGCCATTCGGTAATGTGAAGGGGCTAAGAATGCGTTCGTTAGTGCTCATAATAGAAACTCCAAACTTTTAAAAATTGAGAATTCGTTATCGGATTGATTTTTTTATTTCGTCGTTTTTTGCCGATGTCATGATATTAATATAATGATTTTTTTAGTTTCTAAAGTTATTACGTTAGTTAAAAAACTATTTAATCCCTGTGATAACACTAATAATACATTGGTGTTAGCGATTGTCATTCTGGCATTCACAATATTTTAAAATACGTTAAATAAAAAAGGGTAAAACCATTACACCAAAAACCAAAAAGACCCTTTAAAATCAACCAAATAGGAATTATAAAAAATTCAAATTGTTACAGAAATGATAAAATAAACCCGCAACAAAGATAATAACCACATACGCCAGAGTGGTTATTAATAAAAGCATAAAAATAACGCTGCAATTCTGTTTTTTTGATCTCGATCAATAGTCATAGCATTTAAAAGCGCAATATAAAAACATCATCATTTTTTAATTTAACGCACACAAAAAAGCGTTAAATCGCTATTACTGAAAATACAAAAGCGAATCTTTAATAACTAAAAAAAGCAAAGAAACTTAAGAAAGCAATTTTGACTTTTCAGTGCGACCGAATTTTTGACAACTTAAGACGTGAAACTATGAATACAAAAACTGCTGTAACGCCCCCTGTGGCGAACCAGGCATCAAATGGAAACGCAAAACGTCTGCTGATGATGGCACTGCCCGTCATCGTCGCCGTACTGCTGCTGTTTGTTCCGGTACCGGAAGGACTGCCTCCTTATGCATGGCACTACTTCGCCATCTTCGTCGGCGTGATCGTCGGTCTTATCTTCGAACCCCTGCCGGGCGCGGTGATCGGTCTGACCGGCGTGGTCGCCATTGCCCTGTGCAGCCAGTGGGTGCTGTTCAGCCCTGAACAGCTGGCTGACCCGAAATTTAAGCTGGCGGGCGCCTCCTTTAAGTGGGCAGTGAGCGGGTTTGGTAACTCCACCGTCTGGCTGATTTTCGGTGCCTTTATGTTCGCCGCAGGCTATGACAAAACCCGCTTCGGCCGCCGTCTGGCGCTGATTCTGGTGAAGTACCTTGGCCGCCGCAGCCTGACGCTCGGTTACGCGATTACGTTTGCTGACCTGCTGCTGGCACCGTTCACCCCGTCCAACACCGCGCGCAGCGGCGGGACCATCTACCCGATCATCGCTAACCTGCCGCCGCTGTACGGTTCAAAACCGAACGACCCTAGCGCGCGTAAGATTGGTTCGTACCTGATGTGGGTGGCGATCACCGCGGCCTGTATCACCAGCTCAATGTTCCTCTCCGCCCTCGCGCCAAACCTGCTGGCCCTGGCGCTGGTGAAAAGTACGGTTGGGATCGACATTTCCTGGGGGACCTGGTTCCTCGCCTTCCTGCCGCTGGGCATCCTGCTGATTCTGACCATGCCGCTGCTGGCCTACTGGTTCTACCCGCCAGAAGTGAAGGTGAACAACGAAGTGCCGCTGTGGGCGACCCGTGAACTGGAAAAACTGGGCAAACTGTCCCGCAATGAAATCCTGCTGCTGGTGTTCGTGTGCTGCGCGCTGCTGATGTGGATCTTCGCTGCCGCGTGGATTGAACCTGCCATGGCTGCCCTGCTCATCGTCGGCCTGATGCTGTGGACCGGCGTGCTGGAGTGGAACGACATCACCGGTAACAAAGCGGCGTGGAACACCTTCGTCTGGTTCGCCACCCTGGTGGCGCTGGCGGATGGCCTCTCCTCTACCGGCTTTATCAGCTGGTTAGGTAAAGAAGGCGGTCTGCTGATGAGCGGTATCTCTCCGGGCGTAGCGACCATCGTGCTGCTGCTGGCGTTCTACCTGCTGCACTACCTGTTTGCCAGCACCACCGCGCACACCACGGCGCTGCTGCCAGCGATGCTGACCATCGCCTCCACTATCCCGGGCATGAATATGGAAGTGTTCGTTCTGCTGATGGTGACCTCGCTGGGCGTGATGGGGATTATCACCCCGTACGGTACCGGTCCAAGCCCGATTTACTACGGTAGCGGCTACCTGCCAACCAAAGACTACTGGCGCCTCGGCACTATCTTCGGTGCCATCTTCCTGGCGGCCCTGCTGCTGATTGGCTACCCGTGGATGTCCATGATGTTCTGATTCCTGACCGCCGGACTTCTCCTCCGGCGGTTTTATTTTTGTGGAGCAATACTATGTCGAATAAACCGTTTTTTTATCAGAACCCCTTCCCTCTTTCGCATGACGACACCGAATACTACCTGCTGACCAACGAGCACGTATCCGTTGCCGAATTCGACGGCCAGGAAGTGCTGAAGGTGGAGCCCGAAGCCCTGACCCTGCTGGCGCAGCAGGCCTTCCACGACGCCGCATTTATGCTGCGTCCTTCCCACCAGAAGCAGGTTGCCGCCATTCTTAACGACCCGGAAGCCAGCGAGAACGATAAGTACGTGGCCCTGCAGTTCCTGCGCAACTCGGAAATCGCCGCCAAGGGCGTGCTGCCAACCTGCCAGGATACCGGCACGGCAATCATTATGGGTAAGAAAGGCCAGCGCGTCTGGACCGGCGGCGGTGACGAAGCGGCCCTGAGCCAGGGCGTGTATAACACCTATATTGAAGACAACCTGCGCTACTCGCAGAATGCGGCGCTGGATATGTATAAAGAGGTGAATACCGGCACCAACCTGCCCGCACAGATTGACCTCTACAGCGTCGACGGTGACGAGTATAAATTCCTGTGCATGGCGAAAGGCGGCGGCTCTGCCAACAAAACCTATCTCTACCAGGAAACCAAAGCGCTGATTACCCCGGCGAAGCTGAAAAACTATCTGGTTGAGAAGATGCGTACCCTGGGGACCGCAGCCTGCCCGCCGTACCATATCGCGTTTGTTATCGGCGGCACCTCAGCGGAAGCCACGCTGAAAACCGTGAAGCTCGCCTCCACCCGCTACTACGACGCGCTGCCAACCGAAGGCAACGAGCACGGCCAGGCGTTCCGCGACGTTCAGCTCGAACAGGAACTGCTCCAGGAAGCACAGAATCTCGGCCTCGGCGCGCAGTTCGGCGGGAAATACTTCGCCCACGATATCCGCGTGATCCGCCTGCCACGCCACGGTGCCTCCTGCCCAATCGGCATGGGGGTCTCCTGCTCCGCCGACCGTAACATCAAGGCGAAGATCAACCGCGACGGGATCTGGATTGAAAAACTTGAACACAACCCGGGGCAGTATATTCCTGAATCCCTGCGTCAGCAGGGTGAAGGCGATGTGGTGAGCATCAACCTCAACAAGCCGATGAACGAGATCCTGGCGCAGCTTTCCGCGCATCCGGTCTCTACCCGCCTGTCGCTGAACGGCACCATTATCGTGGCGCGCGACATTGCCCATGCGAAGCTCAAAGAACTGCTGGATAACGGCGAAGCGCTGCCGCAGTACGTCAAAGATCATCCGATTTACTATGCGGGTCCGGCAAAAACCCCGGAAGGCTACGCGTCTGGCTCACTCGGCCCGACCACGGCGGGGCGCATGGACTCGTATGTCGACCTGCTGCAATCCCACGGCGCGAGCATGATCATGCTGGCGAAAGGCAACCGCAGCCAGCAGGTGACCGACGCCTGCCATAAGCACGGTGGCTTCTACCTGGGCAGCATTGGCGGCCCGGCGGCGGTGCTGGCGCAAAACAGCATCAAGAGTCTGGAGTGCGTGGCCTATCCTGAGCTGGGTATGGAAGCAATCTGGAAAATTGAGGTGGAGAACTTCCCGGCGTTTATTCTGGTGGATGATAAAGGCAACGACTTCTTCCAGCAGATCCAGAACAAGCAGTGCAAAGGCTGTTCACAGCGCTGAGTGCTTCCATACGTCCGGCATGAGCGACAGCGTTTCAGCGATCGTGCTGCGCTTGTCGCTCCCCGGCTTCCAGATGGTGACCATCGTCTGACCAATCCCCTGGCTGCCCACTTCGGTGTGCAGCCTTTTTACGTTTTGCCACTGACCGGCATGAAAATGCGTCGGTAAGAATCCCCAGCCGCAGCCGCGCTCCAGCAGACCGCGCAGCATCTCCGGTTCGTTGGTAAAGAGAGTATGCCCGGAGATCTGCAGGCGGCGCGCCACCGGCTCGTCCGAGGCGGGGTGCATGACGACCTGGGGCACCAGGGAAAGATCGAGCAGCGACAGTGGGGAAGCACTGTCCGCAAACAGCCCGCGGGCGGCATAAAAATCCATATCAATGGCGCCGAGGGCGCGCCACTCCATGTCATTGCCCACGCTGCGGTTGCGCGCCTGGCAGATGGCCAGATCAGCGTCGATGTTCGCCAGCAGCCGTTCCGATTCATCCCTAGAGGTGCAGATAAGGCTCAGCCGGATGTTTCGCGCGGCCATTTCAGTAATCACCCCGTGCAGAAAGGCTCTGGGCGTAAAAGGATCGTAGGCCAGCGTCAGGTCCTGCGTGGCACCGTGCGGCACCTCTCTGGCAAACGCCTCAAAGGCTTTTACCTGCCGCATCAGCAGGTGCGCCTGGCGCTGAAGCTGTTCCCCTTCGGGCGTGAGCCGCAGGGTGCGGCCGTCGCGAATAAACAGTGCGTAGCCCAAGCCATCCTCAAGAAAATCAACCAGATCGCGAAGCGTCGTGCGGTCTTTCTTCAGCGCCACCGCGGCTTTACTCAGGCCCCCGTTCTCGGCCACGGCGGTAAATGCCTCGAGCTGTGCAAAAGAGCAAATCAGTCCCGCCACGCTACGCTCCTTCTGTTTTATAGGGGGATTTTCCCCCACTACGCGTTTTTTATTATAGCCCCCGGGTTTTTAAACTGAAGCCGTTCTTAACCTGAAAGAGACGGATATGAAAAACAGAAAAGTAAACCATGCCTTGCTGGCGGGACTTGTCTTCAGCACCCTGCTCTCCCCTGCGGCAGTGGCCGCCTGTAAAGGCACCGACCTTAGCGCCTGCCCTGCCCCCTTTGACGCCGCGCTGCCGGACACCCATAAGATGCTCACCTGGAGTCAGGCCGACCGCGTGGTGGGCTTTCGCAATGACTACCGCAACTACGCCGGGGATGTTTTCCGCCACGGTAGCGCCGTGGCGCTGGAAATGTCGGATAAGCCGCTCACTGACGCCTGGTATCAGGTCAACGGCAGGCGCTACGGCCTTCAGGAGTACCTTAAACGCCAGAACGTCAGCGGCATGCTGGTGCTGAAGGACGGCAAAATCGCCTGGAAGTACCTTGAAGAGGGCAATACCGACTCCACGCTCTGGACCTCGCGCTCGGTTGGGAAATCGGTGGTATCGGCGCTGGTGGGCGTGGCCCTCAAAGAGGGAAAAATTCACTCGCTCGATGACCTGGTCACGCGGTATGAACCCGACCTGAAAGGCACCGCGTGGGATGGCGTGACGCTTAAGCAGCTTATCACCCATACCTCCGGCGTGGCGTGGAACGAGGATTACACCAACCCTAAATCCGACTTCGCGCAGCTCACCGAGTGCGAGGCGAAGCCGGGTACCTATGACTGCGTGCGCAAGCTGGTGAAGGGGTTACGCAGGGCGCACCCGGCCGGAGAGAGCTGGTCTTACTCTTCGGGCGGCGCCTGGCTGCTGGGTGACGTGCTGGAGCGGGCCACCGGCATGACGCTGGCGGCCTATCTGGAGAAAAGCATCTGGCAGCCTTACGGCATGGCGAGCGACGGCGTGTGGCATGCCTACAGCAAAGGCCAGCATGACGTTGGCGCGCACGGCTTTAACGCCACACTGGAGGACTGGGGGCGCTTCGGGCAATTTATCCTGAGCAACGGTACGCTGCCGAACGGTAAGACCATTCTGCCGGAAAACTGGATTCGGCAGTCGTCAGACTGGACGAAGGCCAAAGGCTCGGTCTCTGACGCCCATCCCGTAGGGCTTTACGGCTATCAGTGGTGGAACAACGAAGTGCCCGCCAACGCCACGGGCGTAGAGCCGACGGCCCAGGATTCGCTGAAAGGTTCACTCTGGGCGCTGGGCATTTTCGGGCAGATGATTATGGTGAACCCGAAGGAAAATCTGGTCATCGTCCAGTGGTCTACCTGGCCGCAGGCGGAACCGTCCTTCAGCGCCCAGCCGCTGGAAGCCTCTCTGATGTTTAGCGCGATTGCCAGGGCGCTGCGCTAAATGGCCTCCGCCGGGTAACGACGCGGTTACCCGGCTCATTCTAAAACGCGCCCCTGCGCTACATCACAAAATCGCAATATCAGAGACTTACAGAATGTTGGTGAATAAAAAGCCAATATTTTGTTAAGTTATTGTTGCCATTAATTGTATTTATTCGCCGGATTATATTCATGCAAGAAATGCATCAGTCGATGCGGCATTTGCGCTTATCTAATTCCTCATCCTGATCCAGTTTTCAGAAACAGACGCGTAAAACGTCAACAATAAACTGGAGATAACCATGTTTTCCTCAACCTCACCTGCAACCGTACGCTCTAAGGCGGGCGCGATACTTCGCGTGACGTCCGGCAACTTTCTTGAACAATTCGATTTCTTTCTTTTCGGCTTCTACGCCACCTACATCGCCCACACGTTCTTCCCGGCGAGCAGTGAATTTGCGTCGCTGATGATGACCTTCGCGGTCTTCGGCGCGGGCTTCTTGATGCGTCCAGTCGGGGCCATTGTGCTGGGGGCTTATATTGACAAGGTCGGTCGCCGCAAAGGGCTGATCGTGACGCTTTCCATCATGGCGGCAGGCACCTTCCTGATCGTGCTGATCCCGTCCTATCAAAGCATCGGGCTTTGGGCACCGTTGCTGGTACTGACGGGCCGTCTGCTGCAGGGCTTTTCCGCCGGCGCGGAGCTTGGAGGCGTCTCGGTCTATCTCGCTGAAATCGCCACACCGGGCCGCAAAGGGTTCTATACCAGCTGGCAGTCCGGCAGTCAGCAGGTTGCCATTATGGTCGCAGCGGCGATGGGCTTTGCCCTGAACGCGCTGATGGAAGAGAGCGCCATTCGTGAATGGGGCTGGCGCATCCCGTTCCTGTTCGGCTGTTTAATCGTGCCGTTTATCTTTTTCCTGCGCCGCAAGCTGGAGGAGACGGAAGAGTTCAGCGCGCGCCGCCATCATCTGGAGATGCGTCAGGTCTTTAAAACGCTGCTTGGCAACTGGCAGGTGGTGGTCGCGGGCATGCTGATGGTGGCGATGACCACCACCGCGTTCTACCTGATCACCGTCTACGCGCCAACCTTCGGCAAAAAAGTGCTGATGCTGAGCGCCTCGGACAGCCTGCTGGTCACGCTGCTGGTGGCGATCTCTAACTTCATCTGGCTGCCGGTGGGCGGCGCGCTGTCGGACCGCTTTGGGCGTAAACCGGTGCTGATTGCCATGACCCTGCTGGCGCTGGCCAGCAGCTATCCGGCCCTGACGCTGCTGGCTGATGCGCCAAGCTTCTCCATGATGCTGAGCGTCCTGCTGTGGCTCTCCTTCCTGTACGGGCTGTATAACGGTGCGATGATCCCAGCGCTGACGGAAATTATGCCCGCTGAAGTCCGCGTGGCAGGGTTCTCTCTGGCTTACAGCCTCGCAACGGCGATCTTCGGCGGCTTTACCCCGGTGATGTCCACCGCGCTGATTGAATACACCGGTGACAAAGCCTCGCCGGGCTACTGGATGAGCTTCGCCGCGGTGTGTGCCCTGCTGGCAACCCTCTACCTCTACCGTCGTCGCGCGGTTTCGGTGCAAAACACCGTTAAGTCGCAGGAGGCCGCATGACTCGCACTTCTCGTTATGCCGCCACCGCGCTGATGCTGACGTTCCTGAGCGCCAATGCCTGCGCTCAGGAGGTGAAAGTGATGATTTCAGGCGGTTTCAAAGCCGCCCTTGAAAAGCTGGCACCGGAATATGAACGCCAGACCGGCGATACCATCGTGATTATTCCCGGTCCGTCAATGGGCGCTACGCCGCAGGCGATCCCAAACCGGCTCGCGCGCGGCGAGAAAGCCGACGTGGTGATTATGGTGGGCGATGCGCTGGCGAAGCTCGAAAAAACCAGCCAGACCCAGCCGGGTTCGCGAACGGAACTTGCGGACTCTCCCGTCGGAATGGTGGTGAAAAAAGGGGCGGATGTCCCTGATATCAGCAGCGAGGCGACGCTACGTAACGCGCTGCTTCAGGCCAGCTCCATCGCCTATTCAGACAGCGCCAGCGGCAGGTATGTCAGCCAGACGTTGTTTAAAAAGCTGGGGATTGAAAAGGAGGCGGCGGCTAAAGCAACGATGATCGAACGCATTCCGGTTGCTTCGGAAGTGGCAAAAGGGAAATACGCCGTGGGCTTCCAGCAGGTGAGCGAGCTGCTGCCGGTTCAGGGCGTCACTTTTATCGGTAAAATCCCGGATAATCTGCAGTACATCACGCGCTTCGCAGGCGCGGTCACCCGTCACGCTGAACATCCTGACGAGGGGAAAGCGCTGCTGACCTATCTCGCCTCACCGCCCTCGCGTGCCGTCATCGAGAAGACGGGGATGATCCCCGTTACGTCCGGCGATACCGCTCGGTGATCTCTTTTTCCAGTTCAGCCGCGATATAAGACTGGATGCGCCCCCGGCGCCGGATAAGCCCCACGGTGCGTTTCACTTCCGGCGCCACCAGTGGCAGATGCGTCAGCGGCGTGTACTCTGACGTCGGCATCGACATGGCGGGAACGGCGGCAATGCCGATCCCCGCCTCAACCATACCGAGCATCGTGGTGACGTGGCGCGTTTCGCAGACGCTGGGGCGCTCGGGAATGATATCCCCCAGCATCCGATCCAGCAGGTTGCGGTTCCCCGACGTTTTATCGAGGGAGATATAGTCCTGCTGGTAAAACGCCTGCCAGGTCAGGTGGCTCTTCTGCGCCAGCGGGTGGTCCTTTCTGCACGCCACAACGTAGACATCCTCCACCAGCGGGAAAAATTCAATTTCAGACGGCAAGTTTCCCGCAAAGCAGATGCCAAAATCCGCCTGGCTTCGGGCCACGGCGTCAATCACATTCCCCGCGCTGCTGTCGATGAGCTTAATGCGAACGCGCGGAAAGCGGGACTGAAAGCGACGGATCACATCAGGCATAAAATAACAGGCGGCGGAAGGTACCGCGGCGACCGTAATCAGCCCCGTCCGCTCTTCACTGGCCTTATCGACATCCGCCAGCATTGATTCTACGTTGTCGAGCAACTGTGCTGAGCGTTCAGCAAAGTTTTGCCCGTATAACGTCAGGGCGACGCGGCGGGTGGTTCGGTCAAACAGCCTGGTTCCCAGCGCGGCTTCCAGCTTTTCGATCCTGCGGCTCAGCGCCGACTGGGATATGCAGATTGATTCAGCGGCGACACGGAAGTTACCGTATTCCACTAACGCCCTGAAGGCATAGAGATCGTTAAGGTCGAAATTCACGGGCATGCGTCTGGATGTCCTGTCAGGGAAAGCAACAAAGTCAAAAATAATAGCGTCTTATTGACCTTCCGCAACCGGCGCGGTGTTGAAATAGGTCAGAGGTCGTTGAGATTGAGGCGAATGCGCCCGGCCTGGTCAGCAATCGCCTGCCGTTCCTCTTCCTTCATATCCGCAAGCTGTTTATAGACAATGCCCAGGCGGGGATTGTTACCGAGGCGCGCCCGGTTGCGCGCAAAGAAATCCCAGTAGAGGGCATTGAACGGGCACGCCAGCTCTCCGGTGCGCTGGTTGTGCTGATACCGACATCCCTGACAGTAATTACTCATCTTATGAATGTAGGATGCGCTTGAGACATAGGGCTTACTGGCCAGTAACCCGCCATCGCCAAACTGGCTCATGCCGAGAGTATTGGGCAGCTCCACCCATTCAAACGCATCAATATAGACCCCCAGATACCACTCATGAACCGCCTGCGGCGACAGGCCGCTGAGCAGACTAAAGTTCCCGATCACCATCAGGCGCTGGATATGGTGGGCGTAAGCCTCGGTGAGCGATTGCCCAACGGCATGCGCCAGGCAGCGCATCTGCGTTTTGCCCGTCCAGAACCAGTCCGGCAGCGGGGCGTGCTGCTCCAGGGCATTCAGCTCGCGATAGCCCGGCATTTGCGACCAGTAGATCCCGCGCACGTACTCCCGCCAGCCGAGGATTTGTCGGATAAACCCTTCAACGGCAGGCAGCGGCGCGTGGCCAGAACGCCATGCCTGCTGGGCGGCGGCCACAACTTCCCGGGGATTAAGCATTTTGGTATTCAGCGCAAAAGAAATTAACGAATGAAAAAGAAAAGGTTCTTCCGCGTGCATCGCATCCTGCCAGTTTCCAAACTGCGGGAGCACGTGAGAAATAAACGCATCCAGACTGGCTTTGGCTTCCGAACGGTTGAGCGGCCAGCGAAAATTGTCGGCCTGCGGTTCGCCGAAGGTCTTTACGCCGCAGCGTTGGATCTCTGCCCACAAGGCTGAACGATCGTGGCGGGGGCGCGAGTCACCTGGCGCGGGCGGCTCGCCGGACCAGCGCTTGCGGTTTTCAGCATCATAATTCCACTTCCCCCCTTCCGGCTCGCCTTCAGAGGTCAAGAGAATCCCGTGCCGACGGCGCATTTCCCGATAAAAGTATTCCATTCGCCAGCTTTTACGCGACGCAAAAAACGCGCTTACCGCGTCCCGGGGGGTGAAAAAATGCTCGCTGCTGACGCAGGCTGTTTCGACGGACGCTGTTTTCGCCCACGCCTGCAGCTGCTTATCGAGACGCCATTCGTCGGGCTCCTGCCACAATACCCTGTCGGCGCTGTAATGCGTAACAAGCGCGTTGAGATTGTCTTCCAGCGCGCCGCGGTTTGAACCGTCAGAGAGCCGGACATACCTTACCCGATGCCCTTTCTCTTTCAACGCTGAGGCAAACGCCCGCATGGCGGCGAAGATAGCGATAACTTTCTGGGCATGATGCAGCACGTATGCGGTTTCCGCCCGCAGCTCCAGCATCACGTAAATGACGTTCGGACTGCAGGTATCAAACCAGCTGTGATGCGGATTAAGCTGATCGCCCAGGATCAGGCGCAGCTCGGTCAACGGTGGCTCCTGCGGCAACGCTCGGAACAGTATTTAACCTCATCCCAGCATTTCGCCCATTTTTTGCGCCACGTCATGGGCCGCTGGCAGTGCACGCACAGCCGACTGGGCAGGTCCTGCTTGTTGCCTTTGAAATCGCTCATCTTTTCAATACCGTACTGATTTATTCACCCCACCTGCGGATAAAGGCTACGACAGACGTCACAAAATGAAGGTGATGCCTGCAAAGCGCTACCCACCGCTACGTACGAAATGATAGTTTATTCGGGCTGTAAGTGTTGCAATGATAACGTTCCCCTTTGTGTTCAAGTGACGAGTTTGCGAGCAAAGCGATGATTAAGTGGCCCTGGAAAACGAATGAGGCTGGCCGGGATATGGCGCTGCCGTGGGATGACGCGCTGGCGATCCCTGTTCTGGCGAATCTTAAGCCGGATGAACAATCGAAGCTGGTTCAGATGGCGGATCGTTTTTTGCAGCAAAAACGTCTGGTGCCGCTGCAGGGGTTCGAGCTTGATCCGCTGAAAAACGCCCGCATCGCCCTGCTTTTCTGCCTGCCGGTGCTGGAGCTCGGCATTGAGTGGCTGGACGGTTTTCATGAAGTGCTGATTTATCCTGCACCGTTCGTCGTCGATGACGAGTGGGAGGATGATATCGGGCTGGTACACAACCAGCGGGTGGTGCAGTCCGGACAAAGCTGGCAGCAGGGGCCAATTATCCTCAACTGGCTCGACATTCAGGACTCGTTCGACGCCTCAGGCTTTAATCTGATTATTCACGAGGTGGCGCATAAGCTTGATACCCGCAACGGGGATCGCGCCAGCGGCGTGCCTTTTATTCCGCTACGTGAAGTCGCAGGATGGGAGCACGACCTGCATGCGGCAATGGATAACATCCAGGATGAGATCGATCTGGTGGGCGAAAGCGCGGCCAGCATTGATGCCTATGCGGCAACTGACCCCGCCGAGTGCTTTGCAGTGCTCTCGGAGTACTTCTTCAGCGCCCCCGAACTCTTCGCGCCCCGTTTTCCGGCGCTGTGGCAGCGTTTCAGCCAGTTTTATCAGCAGGATCCGCTCCAGCGCCTGCGGCAAAATGAGGGCGCTGGCGGCCCTTCATCCCACCACGTCCATTAATTTTTTTCGACAGGGGTACGCTCGGTTAACCGTACCCCGATGCTCAGCGCTAAAAACAGCGCCGCCACGCCAAAGGCCGCCGTCGTTAAATACTGTTCGCCGAAAAAGCGCGTCACAACGGGCACCAGCAGCGCGCTGACGCCATAGCCCAGCGTGTGGCTGGTCGCAATAGCGCCCGCCCCCTTCCCCGTGGTCAGGCGATCGTTCAGCAGCAGCTGATAGCCCGGCGTTGCCATTGCCGCGCCGAGCGAAGTGATAGCAATCCCCACATAGAACAGCGCCAGTTCGGCGATACACATTAGCGCCAGCCCAGCCACCATCAGCACCGCCGCCATGCAAAGCAGGGTCAGCGGGCTGAAATGCTGCGGACGAACCACCAGGAACTGCGCCGCGAGCGTAGCCAGCGCGGCCAGGCTCAGCAGGAGCGCAACATGATGGCTGATATCCCGGGCGTTGCCGTCCAGCAAGGGGCTGAGGTGCGGTGACAGGCCGAGCTGCATCAGGCTCACCAGCGCCGCCAGCAGCATCGCCAGCAGCAGGAACGGCAGCATGGACATCTGCAGACGGGTCGCCTGGTGTGCCACTGGCGGCAGCGGCGGATCCGCCACCTCGCGCAGCACCAGCAGCAGAGCGATTAACGGCGCGATCGCCATCAGCCAGAGCGGCGCGACCGGGTTAACGCTGAGCATCAGCGCCGCCAGCGGAGGCCCCAGTAGGCGGCCGCAGCTTAGGCCGGAACTGATGGTTGCCAGCGCCGCCATGCGTTTATCCAGGCCCGCACGCTGAATGGCCCACGTCTGCGCGGCAGGCACCATGCCCGACACCGTCAGGCCATACAGCAGACGCGAGAGGATCAGCCCCGCCAGCCCCCAGGTGCTTTCCAGCCTCCCTGCCGCCATCGCCCAGACCACCAGCGCCATGACGCCAAAGCTGGCGAGATAGCCGCTGAGGGAGGCCACCATAACGACCTTACAGCCGCGGCGCTCGCTCTGGCGTCCCCACCAGGGGGACGCGGGTAAAAAAAGCATGGAGCCGAACATCAGCAGCCCGGCCCAGACCGAGAGTGAAAGTCCGGTCAGGGTCACCAGCTGCGGAAGCATGACCAGCAAACCGTTTTGCCCGATGCCCAGCAGGCCCGCGCAGAGCGCCAGGGGCCAGTTGGCTTTGGAGGTGATATTTTCGGTCAATGTTTCAGAATCAGCGCGCATGAGAATGTGAACATAGTGTCAATAAATGTGTGGAAATTATGAAGTTAATGAAAACAAATATTGCAAAAATAGTTGCCACTGTAAACAGAATGAATATCATAACGAGAATTATTATCAGTCATGGAATGAGGTACATCTATGCGTGCTCTGCCCCGCTCTGCCGGTACAGACGTTGCAGCCCAGTGTTTTTTAAACGCCCTGTTACGCGAAACGAAGGACTGGCGCTATCTCCCTGCAGCCGCAGCGGATGAGTTAGCGCACATTCATATTCCACTCTCTTCCTCCCAGGCCCTTCGGGTTCCGGTACGCTATTTCTCCCCAACCCAGCACCATCAGTACCGTTTCCCGGCAACGCTTATTCAGAGCGATAGCGACAGCGGTGACGCCGTCACTTTCACTCAACTGATTGATTTAATTCTTGAAAAACCCTCAGTAAAAGGCTCACTGGATGCCGATACGCTGACGCGTTTTAAACAGCGCGCGCTGGAAAGTCATACCCATACCTGGCAGGCGATTGATTTGCGCCACGGCTGGGCAACGTTGCGCGACAAGCCGCTGACGTTTGCCGAAGCGGAACAGGCGCTGCTGGTGGGCCACGCGTTTCACCCTGCGCCAAAATCCCACGAGCCATTCAACGAAACCGAGGCGCGCCGGTATCTGCCGGATTTCGGCTCTCGCTTCCCGCTGCGCTGGTTTGCCGTTGAGAGCACGCTCGTTGCCGGCGACAGCCTGAACGTCTCCCTGCGCGAGCGTCTGCTGCGCTTCGCCGCCCAGAGCGCGCCCGATCTGCTCGGCCACTTCACCGACACCCGCTGGCTGCTGCCGATGCATCCGTGGCAGGCCGACTATCTGCTGGAGCAGGACTGGTGTCAGCGTCTGGCGGCAAACGGTTCATTACAGGATCTGGGTGAAGCGGGCGCACAGTGGCTGCCCACCAGCTCCTCACGCTCGTTGTACAGCGAAACCAACAGCGACATGATTAAATTCTCCCTCAGCGTGCGCCTGACCAACTCCGTGCGCACGCTGTCGGTCAAAGAGGTTAAGCGCGGTATGCGCCTGGCGCGGCTGGCGAAAACAGAACGCTGGCAAAATTTACAGGCCCGCTACCCGACCATGCGCGTGATGCAGGAAGACGGCTGGGCGGGACTGCGTGATGAAAACGGCGTCGTTCAGGAAGAGAGCCTGATGGCCCTGCGCGTTAACCTGCTGTTCGATACGCCAGACACCCAGACCAACGTGCTGGTCAGCCTGACCCAGGCCGCGCCTGACGGCGGCGACAGCCTGCTGGCCGCAGCGGTACGCCGTCTTAGCCAGCGTCTGGATTTACCGCTAGCTCAGGCCGCCCGCTGCTGGCTGGACGCCTACTGCGACCGCGTGTTGCTTCCGCTGTTCAGCGCCGAGGCGGACTACGGTCTGGTGCTGCTGGCGCACCAGCAAAATATCCTCGTTGAGATGCAGCAGGATTTCCCCATCGGGCTGATCTACCGCGACTGCCAGGGCAGCGCCTGGACCGAAGGGGCCGACGCGTGGCTGAAAGAGGCGGGCGAAACCGACGTGGAAAACCGCTTCGGTGAAAGCCAGCTGCTGCGCTACTTCCCTTATTACCTGCTGCTGAACTCCACCCTTGCGGTCACCGCCGCTCTCGCCGCCGCCGGTTTCGACAGCGAAGAGCACCTGATGTCCCGCGTGCGTGACGCGCTGGCCGGGCTGCGCACGACGGCGAAGCAGACCCGCTGCCTGGACTACGTGCTCGACAGCCCGACCTGGAACTGCAAAGGCAACTTCTTCTGCTACCTGCACGATCGCAATGAGAACACCATCGTCGATCCGGCGGTGATCTATTTCGACTTTAGCAACCCGTTTTACAAGGAGAAGGCGTGATGGCCATCGCGAATATCGTCCATTCCGGCTACGGCTTTCGCTGCACCGCAACGGAACAAAATCTGCCGCTGACGCTGGGTCTTGACGGCAGCGCGGTGCTGGAGCGCCTGACCGGGATCCCGGCCGGCTGGCTGGTGGAAGCCCTCGATCAGCTGTTTGTTGCCGCGCCCGCCCTGACCGGCATTACCCTGCCGTGGGCGGACTGGCAGGATGAACCCCAGGCGCAGGCGCTGTTTAGCCAGGCCCACGGGGATTATCTGGCGCGAGAAACCTTCTGGCAGCTACCGCTGTGGCTGCAAGGCGAACGTCCGCAGGCAAGCGGTGGGATGCAGTTTGATGAGAGCCGCCAGCTGTACTTCCCGCTGCGTCCTCGTCGCCCACAGGGCGAGGTGTATCGCCGTTACGATCCGCAAATCAAGCGCACTTTAAGCTTCCGCGTGGCGGACGTGGCGCTGGACGGCGAACGTTTCACTCAATGGATGAATAACCCGCGCGTGAACGCCTTCTGGGAGATGGCGGGCCCGCAGGCCGAGCAGGAAAACTACCTGCGCCGCCAGCTTGACTCGACCTACTGCTACCCGGTTATCGGCTGCTTCGACGACCAGCCGTTTGGCTATTTTGAACTCTACTGGGCGGCAGAAGACCGCATTGGCCGCCACTACCGCTGGCAGCCGTTTGACCGCGGGCTGCACATGCTGGTGGGCGAAGAAAACTGGCGCGGCGCGCAGTATATCCGCAGCTGGCTGCGCGGCCTGAGCCACTATCTGTATCTCGATGAACCGCGCACCGCGCGCATCGTGGCCGAGCCGCGCTTCGACAACCAGCGCCTGTTCCGCCATCTGGCCTCCGCCGGTTTCGACACAGTGAAAGAGTTCGACTTCCCGCACAAGCGCTCGCGCCTCATCATGAGCCAGCGTCACCGCTTCTTCAGCGAGGTGGGCCTGTGAACGCGCTCTGGCAGAAAGTGAACCGCGAGATGGTGGCGAAGATCCTCGCGGAGCTGGAATACGAACGCACCCTGCGCGCAGAGCCGGTTTCGCCGGACGGCTGGCGCATCGCCATGGGCAACGAGTCATGGCAGTTTCGCGCCGCGCGCGGGATCTGGGGCTGGCTGCATATCGACCCGGACAGCCTGACCACCGCCAGCGGCGCCGCCGTGGAAGCGGAGAGCGCGCTGCTGCAGCTGGCGACGGTGCTGGAGATGAGCGACGCGCAAACGGCGGAGCACATGGAAGATCTCTACGCCACGCTGCGCGGCGACATGCAGCTGCTGGAGGCGCGTGAAGCGCTGGACGCGGACGCGCTGATTCACCTCGACCCGGACGAATTACAGTGTCTGATGAGCGGCCACCCGAAGTTTATTTTCAACAAAGGCCGCCGCGGCTGGGGTCTGGACGCGCTGCGCCAGTACGCGCCGGAATACCGCGGGCGCTTCCGCCTGCACTGGGTCGCCGTTCAGCGTGAACATCTGGTCTGGAGCAGCGACGCCGATTGCGACATTCACGCTCTGCTGGCCAGCACCATGGACGATGCCGAGCGCGCCCGGTTTGACGCTCGCTGGCAGGCGCTGGGTCTCGACGACGGCTGGTTGCCCGTGCCGCTGCACCCGTGGCAGTGGCAGCAAAAAATTGCCATTCATTTTCTTGCGCAGCTGGCGTGCGGTGAAATGGTTGAGCTGGGCGAGTTTGGCGATGAGTATCTGGCACAGCAGTCCCTGCGCACGCTCACCAACGCCAGCCGCCGCGCGCCGTATGACATCAAGCTGCCGCTGACCATCTACAACACCTCCTGCTATCGCGGCATTCCGGGCAAGTACATTGCCGCCGGGCCTCTGGCTTCGCGCTGGCTGCAGCAGCAGTTCGCCGCTGACGCCACGCTGATCCGCTCTGGCGCGCAGGTGCTGGGCGAACCCGCCGCCGGGTATCTGTCGCATCCGGGCTACGCGGCGCTGCCGAAAGCGCCCTACCGCTACCAGGAGATGCTGGGCGTGATCTGGCGCGAGAACCCATCCTGCTATTTACAGGACGGCGAACAGGCGGTGCTGATGGCGGCGCTGATGGAAACTGACAACGCCGGACGTCCGCTGATCGACGCGTGGATCACGCGCTCGGGGTTAAGCGCCGACGCGTGGCTGGAAAAGCTGTTTGAGGCAACGGTGATCCCGTTCTACCACCTGCTCTGCCGCTACGGCGTGGCGCTGATTGCCCACGGCCAGAACGTGACGCTGGTGATGAAGGACTACGTTCCGCAGCGCATCCTGCTGAAGGATTTCCAGGGCGATATGCGCCTGGTGGACGAGGATTTCCCGCAGGCGCAGAGCCTGCCGGAGCAGGTAAAAGCGGTGACGGCGCGCCTGAGCGCGGATTACATCATCCACGACCTGCAAACCGGCAACTTTGTGACGGTGCTGCGCTTTATTTCACGCCTCACGCTGCAAAGCGGCGTCAGCGAAACGCGTTTCTATCAGATCCTCGCCGGGGTGCTGCACCGCTATATGGCCGCGCATCCGGAGCTTGCGGAGCGCTTTGCGAAATTCGATCTGTTTAAGCCGCAGATTATTCGCGTGATCCTCAACCCGGTCAAACTGACCTTCTCCGAACACGACGGCGGCAGCCGCATGCTGCCGAACTACGTTACCGATCTTGATAACCCTCTTTTTCTGGCCTCCCGGGAGTCCGCGCAATGAAAACCTATGATTTCATCGGCATTGGTATTGGCCCGTTTAACCTCAGCGTCGCCGCCCTCGCAGAAGATCTGGACGGCTTTAGCTCGCTGTTCCTTGAGCGTAAACCGCACTTCTCATGGCACCCGGGCATGATGGTGCCGGACTGCCACATGCAGACCAGTTTCCTGAAGGATCTGGTCAGCGCCGTGGAGCCGACCAACCGCCACAGCTTTCTGAACTACCTGGTGCAGCGCAAAAAGTTCTACCGCTTCCTGACCACCGAGCAGCGCACGGTTTCCCGCGAAGAGTTTGCCGACTACCTGTGCTGGGCGGCGGACAATCTCACTAATCTCGCCTTCAGCCAGCAGGTGCAGCAGGTGAGCTTTGATGAGCAACGCGGCCTGTTTGAGGTGGTGACCCAGCGCGACCGCTTCCTGGCGCGCCACGTTTGTGTGGGGATTGGCAAACAGATCAACCTGCCTGACTGCGTCACGGCGCAGGACGATACCTGCTTCCACGCCAGCGAGATGATGCTGCGCACGCCGGATCTCGCCGGCAAGCGCGTCACCGTTGTCGGCGGCGGCCAGAGCGGCGCCGACCTGTTCCTGAATATTTTCCGTGGCGAATGGGGCCAGCCGCTCAGCCTGAACTGGGTCTCGCGCCGCAACAACTACAACGCGCTGGATGAAGCCGCCTTTGCTAACGAGTATTTCACGCCGGAGTATGTGGACAGCTTCTCCACGCTCGGTGAAGAGGCGCGTCGTCAGATGCTGCACGAGCAGAAGATGACCTCCGACGGCATCACCACCGAGTCCCTGCTGGCGATTTACCGCGCCATGTACCACCGCTTCGAAGTGCTGCGTGAAAAACCCTGGGCGCACCTGATGCCGTCCCGCTCGGTGACGGCCCTGACGCGTCAGGAAACCGGACATCGCCTGAGCATTCAGCATCACCTCGACGGCGGCCACGAGCAGCTGGAGAGCGACGTGGTGATTTTTGCCACCGGCTACCGCGCCGTGCAGCCCGCGTTCCTCGCGCCGCTGTCTCACCGCCTGCATCTGGATGCGGACGAAGCGTTCTGCATTAACAACGATTTCACCCTCGAATGGGACGGTCCGCAGAGCAACCGCCTGTTCGCCGTGAACGCCGGGATGCACCGTCTCGGCATTGCCGAACCCCAGCTCAGCCTGATGGCCTGGCGCGCGGCGCGAATTCTGAATCGCGCACATGCCGACGAGCCGTTTGAACTGGCCACCACCCCTGGCGTTATCCACTGGCGGAGCACCACCAGCCCGGAGAGCAGCCAGGTTTTTAAATCGTTAGCAAAAACCACTGAGTACTGACACACACAATCAGGATCAACATAACAATGAAACGTTCTCATCTTTGGGTTTTAAATCCTTGCTTGCTTGCAATGCTTTCTACCTCTGCGTGGGCGGAAGAACAAAAGGAAGAAAATATCGTGGTCTCTGCCAGCCGCGCGCACCGAAGCGTGGCCGAGATGGCGCAGACCACCTGGGTCATTGAACGCTCTGAGATCGAGCAGCAGGTTCAGGGCGGGAAAGAGATTAAAGAGGTGCTGGCGCAGCTGATCCCGGGTATGGACGTCAGCAGCCAGGGGCGTACCAACTACGGCATGAACCTGCGCGGCCGCTCCATGATGGTGATGGTGGACGGCGTGCGCCTGAACTCGTCCCGCAGCGACAGCCGCCAGCTCGACTCCATCGACCCGTTCAACATTGACCGCATCGAAGTCATCTCCGGCGCCACGTCATTGTACGGCGGCGGCAGCACCGGCGGCCTGGTGAACATCGTCACCAAAAAGGGCCAGCCGGAGACCGAAGTTGAGTTCCAGACCGGAGCAAAAAGCGGGTTTAACAGCCACAATGACCACGATGAGAACGTGTCGGCTGCGGTCAGCGGCGGCAACGACAACGCCTCCGGTCGTCTGTCGGTGTCGTATCAGCGCTACGGCGGCTGGTATGACGGCAACGGCGACGAGGTGATCATCGACAACACCCAGACCGGCCTACAGTATTCCGACCGTATTGATGTGATGGGAACAGGCACCCTCAACATCGACGATCACCAGCAGTTGCAGCTCACTACCCAGTACTACAAGAGCGAATCCGACGGCAAGCATGGGCTGTATCTCGGGAAGAACTTCTCGGCGGTAACGGGCGATGCCACCGCGTACAACAAGGATAATCTCGACTCTGACCGCGTGCCGGGCACCGAGCGCCATCTGATTAACCTGCAGTACTCCAATACTGATTTCTGGGGCCAGGATCTGGTCGCGCAGATTTACTACCGTGACGAGAGCCTGACCTACTACCCGTTCCCGACCCTGACCAAAGGCGTGGTGAGCAGCATCGGCGCGTCGCAGCAGAAAACCGATTTTTACGGCGGCAAGCTGACGCTGAACAGCAAGCCAGTGGACGATTTGACGCTGACCTGGGGTGTTGATGCCGACCACGAAACGTTCGATGCCAACCAGCAGTTCTTTGACCTGAGCAAAGCGGCGGCGAGCGGCGGCATGGAGCTGGACAACGCCTACAACGTGGGCCGTTATCCGGGCTACAGCATCACCAACCTCGCTCCGTTCCTGCAGGCGAGCTATGACATTGACGCCATCACCCTGAGCGGCGGCGTGCGCTACCAGTACACCGAAAACAAGGTGGATGATTTTGTTGGCTACGCACAGCAGCAAGCCATCGCCACCGGGAAAGCCACCTCCGCCGACGCGGTGCCGGGCGGGAAAACCGATTACAACAACTTCCTGTTTAACGCCGGGATCCTCGGTCGTCTGACCGAACAGCAGCAACTGTGGTTTAACTTTTCCCAGGGCTTTGAAATTCCTGACCTGGCGAAGTACTACGGCTCCGGCACCTACCAACTCAGCAACGGCCACTATCGCCTGCTGAACAGCGTGAACGTCAACGACTCAACGCTGGACGGCATCAAGGTCAACGCCTACGAGCTGGGCTGGCGCTTCACCGGTGACAACCTGCGCACGCAGGTCGCGGCGTATTACTCGCTCTCGGATAAAACCATCACCATCAACAAGACGGATATGACCATCAACCTGGAAGACGACAAGCGTCGTATCTACGGGATTGAAGGCCAGGTGGACTATTTCTTCACCGACAGCGACTGGAGCACCGGCGCGAACTTTAACGCCATCAAGTCTGAAACCCGTGAAAACGGGAAGTGGGAGAAGCTGACGGTCGACAGCGCCAGCCCGTCGAAAGCCAGCGCATGGGTGAACTGGGCGCCGGGCGACTGGACCCTGCGCGTGCA
This sequence comes from Enterobacter cloacae complex sp. I3, assembly GCF_014896175.1. Taxonomy (NCBI): domain Bacteria; kingdom Pseudomonadati; phylum Pseudomonadota; class Gammaproteobacteria; order Enterobacterales; family Enterobacteriaceae; genus Enterobacter; species Enterobacter cloacae complex sp. I3. The sequence goes on along the minus strand of NZ_JADBQZ010000031.1, from coordinate 2,092 downwards.
GAGCACGCAGACCTTTGACGTGTCTGACGCTGACGGCAAGAAGATCGATGGCTATAACACGGTCGATTTCCTGGGTAGCTACGCCCTGCCGGTGGGGAAAGTCAGCTTCAGCGTGGAAAACCTACTGGACAAAGACTACACCACCGCCTGGGGCCAGCGCGCGCCGGGGCTGTATAGCCCAACCTACGGTGCACCAGGCCTGTACACCTATAAAGGCCGCGGTCGTACGTTTGGTCTGAACTACTCCGTGCTGTTCTGATCCTTCGCGCCGCCTGCGGGCGGCGCATTTCGTTGTGTAATTTCAACGCGAATTTGCTATAAAATCAGCGATTTGCTGAAATAGTCGGCAAACGAACAAAAAGCGCGTTTTCACCCTTTGACAAGGCGTACCGAGGTCGATAATATTCGCCCCGTTCACACGATTCCTCTGTAGTTCAGTCGGTAGAACGGCGGACTGTTAATCCGTATGTCACTGGTTCGAGTCCAGTCAGAGGAGCCAATTTCCTGTTTTCATGCCTCCTTGCGAATCTTTATCTGATACTGATTCAAGAGGTTAGCGTGAAAATTCCTCCCGGTGTATTTTGATTTAATCCTCCGCATCGGGAAAAATTGGTGGTCAAATCTGGGGTCAGGTTAGTTCGATAATGGAGTGACCCCCATATGTCCCTTACCGATGCGAAAATCCGCACTCTTAAACCTTCTGATAAATCCTTTAAAGTCTCCGATTCTCACGGTCTGTATCTTCTTGTCAAACCGGGCGGCTCACGTCACTGGTATCTCAAATATCGTATAAACGGCAAAGAATCCCGCATTGCACTGGGTGCCTATCCTGCCGTTTCCCTGTCTGATGCCCGCCAGCAGCGCGAAGGTATCCGTAAGATGCTGGCGCTGAACATCAACCCGGCACAGCAGCGGGCAGTTGAACGCGGAGCCTACACATCGGAGAAAGTATTTAAAATCGTGGCACTGGCGTGGCATAAAAGTAATAAAAAATGGTCGCAGAACACCGCTGACCGTCTGCTTGCCAGCCTGAACAATCATGTATTTCCGGTTATCGGCCACCTGTCAGTCTCAGAGCTTAAACCCCGGCATTTCATTGGCCTGCTGAAAGGGATTGAGGAAAAAGGACTGCTTGAAGTTGCGTCCCGCACGCGGCAGCACCTCAGCAACATCATGCGTCATGCAGTTCATCAGGGGTTAATCGACAGCAACCCGGCGGCAAACCTTGACGGCGTAACGGCTCCTCCCGTCAGACGGCATTATCCCGCCCTGCCACTGGAGCGGCTGCCTGAACTGCTTGAACGTATTGAGGCATATCATCAAGGCCGTGAACTGACCCGGCTTGCCGTCCTGTTGACGCTGCATCTGTTCATTCGCTCCAGTGAGCTGCGCTTTGCCCGCTGGTCAGAAATAGATTTCAGAAATAGAACCTGGACGATACCCGCCACACGCGAAGCCATTGCAGGCGTGCGTTATTCCGGGCGCGGTGCCAAAATGCGCACTGCTCATATCGTACCCCTCTCAGAACAGGCCATCGCCATTCTGAAACGGATTAAAGATATCTCCGGTGATGGTGAGCTGGTCTTCCCCGGCGACCATAACCCATATAAACCGATGTGTGAAAACACCGTGAATAAGGCACTGCGCCTTATGGGTTACGACACTAAACATGATATCTGCGGTCACGGCCTCAGGGCAATGGCATGCAGCGCCCTGATGGAGTCCGGTTTATGGTCGCAGGATGCAGTGGAGCGCCAGATGAGCCATCAGGAGCGCAACAGCGTGCGGGCGGCTTACATACATAAAGCGGAATACCTTGATGCTCGAAAAGCGATGATGCAATGGTGGTCGGATTATCTTGCAATTAATCGAAAGGTTTTTATTTCACCATATCTTTTTGAAAAAAATTAAAATATTCATAATATCTTAGCTTTACAGAACGGCCCATTATCGTATTAATCATGGGCCTTTTTTATACTGCCATGCCGCAATCTCCCCCCCTCAAGCTTACTCGGTAATTATTTAAGTAAGCAGCTGATCTTTAATGGTACTCATTGATTCGCAAAGCCCAGTTTAATCAGGAGTTTACTAT
>NZ_JADBQZ010000030.1:0-32317 GCF_014896175.1 Enterobacter cloacae complex sp. I3 | reverse complement strand
GATAAATTAATCCTGTAAGTCGTCGTGACGCGGGGGGTAACTGTTTGCATAAACCTTGATCTGACCCACAGCAAGGGCCACTGCACTTTGTGCTAAAAGTAGGCATTACGGGCCAACCGGCAACTATTCACCTTATCTTCGGGACAATACATGCAGGCAGATCGGTCAACGCAGCGTGCTATCACGCGGCTCTGTATTCAGTGCGGTCTTTTTCTGCTCCAGCACGGCGCGGAAAGCGCGCTGGTCGAGGAGCTTTCAACCCGGCTGGGGCTGGCGCTGGGGATGGACAGCGTTGAGAGCGCTATCTCATCCAACGCCATTGTGCTGACCACCATTAAAGACGGGCAGTGTCTTACGTCCACCCGTAAAAATCACGACCGCGGCATTAATATGCACGTTGTAACCGAGGTCCAGCACATCGTCATCCTGGCTGAGCATAAGCTTCTCGATCTCAAGGAGATTGAAAAACGTTTTAACCAAATCAAGCCATTACGTTATCCACGCTGGCTGGTCGTGCTCATGGTGGGGCTGTCATGCGCCTGTTTTTGTAAGCTCAATAAAGGCGGCTGGGACGGCGCGATCGTCACCTTTTTCGCCAGCAGCATCGCCATGTACGTGCGCCAGCTGCTGACGCACCGGCAGCTGCACCCACAAATTAACTTCTGCATTACCGCGTTTGTTGCCACTACGGTGTCTGGCCTGCTGCTGCGCCTGCCGCAGTTTGCCGCTACCCCGACGATTGCGATGGCCGCCAGCGTGCTTCTGCTGGTGCCGGGCTTCCCGCTGATTAACGCCGTTGCCGACATGTTTAAAGGGCACATCAATACCGGGCTGGCACGCTGGGCTATCGCCAGCCTGCTGACGCTGGCGACCTGCATCGGCGTGGTGATGGCGATGACGCTGTGGGGGTTACGAGGATGGGCGTGATAGATTTTCTGCTGGCGTTGGCACAGGACATGGCCCTGGCGGCCATTCCTGCCGTCGGCTTTGCGATGGTATTTAACGTTCCGCAACGCGCTCTGCCGTGGTGTGCGCTGCTGGGCGCAATTGGCCACGGCTCGCGAATGGTGATGATGACGGCGGGCTTTAACATCGAATGGTCGACGTTTATCGCCTCTATGCTGGTCGGCAGCATCGGTATTCAGTGGTCGCGCTGGTATCTGGCGCATCCGAAAGTGTTCACCGTCGCCGCCGTTATCCCGATGTTCCCCGGCATATCTGCCTATACGGCGATGATTTCCGCGGTGAAAATCAGCCATTTTGGCTACACCGAGCCGCAGATGATTCTTCTCCTGAGCAACTTTCTTAAGGCGTCCTCCATCGTCGGTGCGCTCTCTATCGGGCTGTCAATACCCGGGCTATGGCTCTACCGCAAACGCCCGCGCGTTTGATATTTGTGTTATTTCGCTGCCGTGGAGATAATCTTTCTGGTCCGTTTGGTAAAAATAAGGAAAGGATGTGGCTAACTCTGGCAGCGAACACCCCGATCACAGTGAAGAATCGAGCCTGAAAGAGAAAATTTTTCAGAGCGCTATCGCGCTGTTTGCCGAATTTGGACTGAACGGCGCCCGCATGGAGCAGATCGCGGAGAAAGCAGGTACCACCAAACGCATGGTCGTTTACCATTTTAAAAACAAAGAAAATCTCTACCTGCTCGTCCTGGAGTACGTTTACACCCAAATTCGTGGTAGTGAAAAGGCGCTTAGCCTGGCGGATATGCCTCCCGTCGAAGCGCTGGTCCATCTGGTTGAAGCCACCTTTGACTATCATGCCGACCACCCGGATTACATCCGCATTATCTGCATGGAAAACATGCAGCGCGGCCGTTTTATGCAGCAGTCAAACTACCTGCGTCAGGTCAACCGCAGCGCGCTCGACCTGCTTGAAGGCATCCTGCGCCGGGGCAAAGAAAAACAGCTTTTCAGCCAGACGGTTGATGCCCGCGACCTTCACCGTCTGATCAGCAGCTTCAGCTTTCACTACGTTGCCAACAGCTACACCTTCACCCTGCTGTTTGAAGAAGGTGCAGACGAGCAGGCCCAGCGCCAGCACTACCGTAAAATGGCCGTTCAGGTGGCGCTGCGTTATACTTGCCCCTAAAATTGCTTGCAATTAAATCGCGCACAATCTATATTCATTTCATGAACGCAAAAACGAACGACACGACCGCTGCGCTCCTGCTGGATAACCAGCTCTGTTTTGCCCTCTATTCGGCAAATCTGGCGCTTAATAAGCTGTACCGGCAACTGCTGGCGCCGCTAAACCTGACTTACCCGCAATATCTGGTGATGCTGGTGCTGTGGGAGCAGGATGACGTGACGGTGTCGGACATCGGTGAACGGCTGTTCCTTGACTCCGCAACGCTGACGCCGCTTCTGAAGCGTCTGGAAAGCGCAGGGCTAATCAACCGCCACCGCTCGCGTAAAGATGAGCGTCAGGTCGCCGTCACGCTGACTGAAGCCGGACGTGAACTTCAGCAGCAGGCACTGGGTATCCCACACGCAGTGGGGTGCGCCGCACAGTGTGATACCGACACCATGCTGGCGCTCAAGCAGCAGCTGGAACTTTTGCGACAACAGATTCAACGCGCGTAAGGCTATACTTTACGCGTTTTTATTTACCTATATACATCGCACGCTATTTAATAGCACATACAAAAGTAAGATGAGGAACCTGCCATGTCTTTAGAAAAAGTTGTTTATACCGCCAAAGCAAAAGCAACCGGGGGCCGTGACGGCCGCGCGACCTCTTCCGATGGAGTTCTGGACGTTAAACTGGGCGTGCCCAAAGAGATGGGCGGTATGGGTGGAGAAGTCACGAACCCTGAGCAGCTGTTTGCTGCGGGTTACTCTGCCTGCTTCCTGGGCGCGATGAAGTTTGTGGCGGCTCGCGACAAATTTACCCTGCCAAAAGAGGCGTTTATTGAAGGCGAAGTCGGTATCGGCCCGCTGCCGACCGGTTTTGGTATCGAAGCAAAACTGAATATCCACGTTGAAGGGATGGATCCTGCGGAAGCCAAAAAGCTGGTCGATGCGGCGCATATCGTTTGCCCGTACTCTAACGCGACCCGCGGCAACATCGACGTGACCCTGAATATCATCGCGTGATAACTGCCTGATGGCGCTGCGCTTTTCAGGCCTACGATTGTAGCCCTGGTAAGCGCAGTGCCACCGGGGAAATCCCCTCCATCCCCTCCCCTCTCTGTGCTACCATAAGCCCATATCACGCCCGTAGTAATCAGTTGAGTAAGCGTTATGTCCTCCAGAATTCTGACCACCAGCATTGCTGGCATTGATGCCTTTATGCGCGACCCACGCGGTGTGTTGACCCACGCCGAAGGCGGCACGGTTGCGGTTTTTGCCGACAACGCGCCGGCGTTTTACGCAATCACGCCGGAACGTCTGGCGCAGCTTCTGGAGATCGAAGCGCAGATGTCACGTCCGGCAAGCGACGTCACGCTGGATAACCAGTTTTTTGAAGAACCGGTTAATACCCCGCTAACCGTTCCGATGGGCAAATTTGTCCTGTACGCGGGCTGGCAGCCTGACGCAGATTTTCAGCGGCAGGCAGCATTGTGGGGCATTGCGTTAACTCAGCCAGCCACCGCGGAAGAGCTCGCCGCGTTTATCGCCTGGTGGCAGGCGGAAGGCAAAGTGTTCACCCACATTCAGTGGCAGCAAAAGCTCGCGCGTCATCTTCAAATTACCCGCGCCAGTAACAATGGCCAGCCTAAGCGCGATATCAACACGTTTTCAGAACCGGATAAACAGATCCCGAGTGGATTCCGAGGTGCGAAATGAAGAACGTCGGCGACCTGATGAAACGTCTGCAAAAAATGATGCCAGCCAACGTGAAGCCTGCCTTCACCACGGGTGAAGAGCTGCTGGCGTGGCAAAAGGAGCAAGGTAAAATTCGTGCCGCCGCGCTCGCCCGCGAAAACCGGGCGATGAAAATGCAGCGCACCTTTAACCGCTCCGGTATTCGTCCCCTGCATCAGAACTGCTCGTTTGATAACTATAAAATTGAGACCAGCGGGCAGATGAACGCGCTTGCCGCCGCGCGTCAGTACGTGGATGAATTTGACGACAATATCGCCAGCTTCATTTTTAGCGGCAAGCCCGGCACAGGTAAAAACCACCTCGCGGCCGCCATCTGCAACGAACTGCTTCTGCGCGGTAAATCAGTCCTCATCATCACCGTGGCCGATATCATGTCCGCCATGAAAGACACCTTCAGCAACCGTGAAACCAGCGAAGAGCAGCTTCTTAACGATCTGAGCAATGTCGATCTACTGGTCATCGACGAGATTGGCGTTCAGACGGAATCCCGTTATGAAAAGGTCATCATTAATCAGATAGTCGATCGCCGCTCTTCGTCCAAACGTCCCACCGGGATGCTGACGAACCACAACATTGACGAGATGACCCGCTTACTGGGCGAACGCGTCATGGACCGCATGAAGCTGGGCAACAGTCTGTATGTCATTTTCGACTGGGACAGTTACCGCAGCCGCGTCACCGGCAAAGAGTATTAAGACAGTTCCAGGAATCGCCAGCAGGGCGCAGGTATATACTGGAACCCCTTCCGGCCCAAAACGGACCTTTTTGAGAAAGCCATTATGAAAAAACAGATTCTTATCAGCACCTTTTTAGGCGCGCTGCTGATTACCGGCGCAGCACAAGCGGCTTCGTGGCAGGAGTCCCTGTCAAGCGCAGCGAATGAGCTGACCAAAGAGAGCAGCAGCGCCCAGGGCGGGCTCTCGGCCTCTTCTCTCACCAGCCTGCTGAGCAACAGTTCCCAGAGCCTGAGCGCGGGCACGATGAACAACGCGGCGGGGATTCTGGAATATTGCGCTAAGCAAAAGCTGGCCTCGGTGACCGACGCGCAAAACGTGAAAAACCAGGTGCTGGGTAAACTGGGTCTCGACACGCAGGAGCAAAAAGCGGACACCAGCTATATGGACGGCATTCAGGGCCTGCTTAACGCGCAAAACGGCCAACAGCTGAATCTGAGCACCCTCGGCAACTCCGCCCTGGCAAAACAGGTGAAAACCAAAGCCTGCGATCTGGTGCTGAAACAAGGCGTTAATTTCATCTCCTGATCCGCCCCATTTTCTGCCACAACACGCCGCGTTTAATGCGATAGGCTTGCATCGCGGCGTTAAACGAGCGTTTTTCCTACCTGCCACCGTCTCAGCGTCCGTTTGTCAGGATGCGACCATCCTCATAAAAACGATTTTATAAACCAAATCCTAACAACAGCACACTTTCGTGACACTAAAATTGCAGCTAAACGACATCGCCATTACATTGTCTTACCAAAAATAAACAGTTAGCCAGCGAAGCACCTGGCGTCATGAGGATATGCTGTTGTCAGAATTCATCTCTCTTATCCTTTTTCTGGCTTCCGTCGGCGTTTATGCCTGGAAAGCCGGCCGTAACACCTGGTGGTTTATCGCCACGCTGGTGGTGCTCGGCATTTTTATCGTTTTAAACATTACCTTATACGCCAGCGATTACTTCACCGGCGACGGCATTAACGATGCTGTGCTCTACACCCTGACGAACAGCCTGACGGGCGCGGGAGTAGGTAAATACATCCTTCCGGGGCTGGGACTGATCGTGGCGCTGGTGACGATTTTCGGCGCGCTCGCCTGGGTGCTGCGCCGCCGTCGCCATCTTCCTCACCATCATGGCTACAGCCTGCTGGCGCTTTTCCTGGCGCTGGCCTCCGTTGACGCCAGCCCCGCGTTTCATCAGATCACCGAGCTTGTAAAATCCCAGTCGCGCGACGGCGATCCGGACTTCGTGGCCTACTATAAAGAGCCGTCGAAAACGATCGCCAACCCGAAGCTCAACCTGGTCTACATCTACGGTGAAAGCCTGGAGCGCACCTACTTTGATAACGATGCGTTTCCGAACCTCACGCCGGAACTGGGCGCGCTGAAAAACGAAGGCCTCGATTTCAGCCACACCATGCAGTTACCCGGCACGGATTACACTATCGCCGGGATGGTGGCCTCCCAGTGCGGTATCCCGCTGTTCGCACCTTTTGAAGGCAACGCCTCCGCCTCGATGTCGACGTTCTTCCCGCAGAATATTTGCCTGGGCGATATCCTGAAAAACTCCGGCTATGAAAACTACTTTATGCAGGGAGCAAACCTGCGCTTTGCCGGAAAAGATGTGTTCCTGAAATCCCACGGTTTTGACCACCTGTATGGCTCAGAAGAGTTAAAAACGACGGTTGCCGATCCCACCTACCGCAACGACTGGGGCTTCTATGACGATACGGTGCTGGACGAAACCTGGAAGAAATTCGAGGAACTTTCCCGCGCCGGGAAGCGTTTTTCTCTCTTTGCGCTGACGGTAGATACGCACCATCCGGACGGGTTCGTCTCGCGCACCTGTAAACGAAAAAGCTATGACGTGGACGGCAAAAACAACAAGTCTTTCAGCGCCGTGACCTGTAGCCAGGAGCACATCGCCGCGCTGGTCGAGAAAATCAAAGCCTCGCCGTGGTTTAAAAACACCGTCATCGTCGTATCGTCTGACCATCTGGCAATGAAAAACAGCGCGTGGGACCAGCTCAGCAAACAGGATCGCAGCAATCTTTTCTTCGTGCTGCGCGGCGATCAGCCGCAGCAGGAGTTAATCGCCACCAAACGCAACTCCATGGATAACGGCGCAACCGTGCTGGACATTCTGGGGGGCGACAACTTTATTGGCCTCGGGCGCAGCACGCTGTCGGGGCAATCCCTGTCGGAAGTGTTCCTCAACATGAAGGAGAAAATCCTCGCCTGGAAGCCCGACATCATCCGCCTGTGGAATTTCCCGAAAGAGATGAAAGACTTCACCGTCGATCGGGATAAAAACACCGTTGCCTTCTCCGGCAGCAATTTCCGCCTGCCGCTGCTGGTGCGCGTGTCGGATAGTCGCGTCGAACCGCTGCCGGAAAGCGAGTATTCCGCGCCGCTGCGCTTCCAGCTGGCCGATTTCGCCCCTCGCGATAACTTCGTCTGGATTGACCGGTGTTACAAAATGGGTCAGCTCTGGTCGCAGCCGCTGGCGCTCTCTACGGACTGGTGCGTCTCTCAGGGCCAGCTTGGCGGGGAGCAAACCGTGCAGCATGTCGACAAAGCCCAGTGGAAAGGCAAAACCGCCTTTAAAGATACGGTGATTGATACGGCTCGCTATCAGCACAACATCGACATGCTGAAAATCGTCGACAACGACATCCGCTATAAAGCGGACAGCTTTATCTTTAACGTGGCCGGCGCGCCCGAAGAGGTGAAGCAGTTTAGCGGCATCTCCCGTCCGGAGTCGTGGGGACGCTGGTCAAACGCGCAGCTGGGCAACGAGGTGAAAATTGAGTACACCCATCCGCTGCCGGAACAATTTGATCTGGTGATTACGGCCAGGGCTTATGGACCCAATGCCAACAAGCCCGTCCCCGTTCGCGTGGGAGATCGGGAGCAGACGTTAACGCTTGGAAACGACGTGAGCACGCACACGCTGCACTTTGAGAATCCTTCGCGCAGTAATACCCTGGTGATCGTACCGCCGGACCCGCAGTCCACGAATGAAGGGAATATCCTTGGGCACTCACCCCGCGAGCTTGGAATCGGCATGGTCGAAATCAAAATCGTCAGCAAAGCGGGTTAAGACGCGTCGCGCCCGGCGTTCTGCCGGGCGCTTATGAAAATAAATAATCCTATAATATTCTTATAAATTAGATTAAAACACTTTATATCAGCCATTTTAATCTATAAATATCCCGCCAAAATCCATATCCGTAAAATTCCAAGCTCCTTAAATCACCACGGAGCGTTACGCACGTTTATCATGCTAACCGGCTATAAGTTCGAATCCATCCGGGCACTGCGCACTGAAAATGTGATTGCCTGGGAGGTATTGTCCACGGCAAAGCCCAACGTCAATCTTGAAGATTACTTTGGCTCGCTGTCGGCGGCGCAGCGTAAAGCGCACTTCTTTGCGCAGCTTCGTCACGCCATGTTTTGCAAGGATGGCGACAAGTATTACCTCAATGCAGCATCGGATTTACTGCTGGAAACGGACTTCCTCGACAGGCTAAAAGAAGAAACCTCGTGCCCGGAGAAACTTGCTATCGAGATCACCGATCTCCATACGATGGTCCAACTCGACGTTACGCAAAGCCAGGCGCTGAGGAAATGCATCGCGACGCTCCATCAGTGGGGGATAGAAGTGTGGGCAGACGATGTCTGCGAAGACCTACTTCCCGACCTGCTGACCAGCCAGATCCGCTTCTGCGGCATCAAAATTGACAAACATACCTTCTGGAACGGACGGACCGAGCAGGCGAAGTTTCTGCATCTCACCCGCGAGTGCAAGCGCGTCGCCAGCAAGGTGCTGATCGAAGGCATCGAAACCGCGGGTGATTTCGCGCTGGCCTGCGCGAGCGCGGCCGATTACGGCCAGGGCTATCTGTGGGGGAGAAAATGACCCCTTTCATTTTGAATGCTGGCGATCGGGTCATCGTTCTGCGCGGCAACGCCTGCTTATGGCCTTGCCCCACCTTTTGCTGCCATACCCTGGCAGAATGCCATCAAAAACGCTGCCTGCTGGACGCTCAGTCATTCGCTTTGTAATTGCACTGTTACTCACGTCAGGAAATAAGATCATGAAAATTATTCCCACCGCTGTATGTTGTTCCGCTCTCCTGCTTCCTGCTGCTGCGATCGCCGCAGACAGTACCGCAAGCGCGACGATGCATGTATCACTTGAGGTCGTGAAGTCGTGCACCCTCAAAGCCAACGACCTCAACTTCTCGCGTCACGGCTCCGATGAGTCGAGCGAAATCCTGGCCAAAACGCAGGTCGATATCGTCTGTACCAACGGCACGCCGTTCACCCTCACCGCCACCAGCCCCGACGGCGAAAGCGGCACCTTCTGGCTGAAGCCGGAAAACGGCGAAACCGGGGCGCAGAAGATTGCGTGGAAACTCTTTGCTGACGAAGGCAAACAGAAGCAAATCAACGAGACGACTGGTCTGGACGATACCGGCAACGGTGCGGAACAGGAAGAAACGCTGTATGGCGTCATTGACGCCGGGGCGCTGACAACCGCCCAGGCAGGGAACTACAGCGACGATATCACGTTAAAACTGGAGTACTGATCGTGCGTCGCTACCTTCCCTGCTTCATTCTGTGGCTCATGATGCTGGCGCTGCTGTCGCGCTACGCGCTGGCCGCCACGCTTCAGGTGGCCCCGGTAACACTCGATCTGCAGAGCGACCAGCGGGCAGCGGCGGTCTATCTCACAAACAGTGGGAAAGCGGCCATCAATGCGCAGATTCGGGTATACGAATGGACGCAAAAAAACGGTAAAGATGTGCTGGTGTCCACCGGGGAGGTGGTCACCAGCCCGGCGATGACTTCACTGGCGCCGGGCCAGCAGCAACTGGTGCGCATTATCGTCATGCAGCCCGGCATCCGTGCGCAGGAGCAAAGTTACCGGCTGGTTATTGACGAACTGCCGGACGCCGCGTCCCGTGCCGCCAACCCCTCCGCGGTACACTTCCTGCTGCGCTACTCGATTCCGGTGTTTATTGCCGGGAGCCAGAGCGCGCCCGTCAGCCACGATGCCCTGAGCTGTGAGCAGGCAGACATACCGGCCACTCTCCGCTGCTTTAACGCCGGAAACCGCCACATCCGCCTGAGCCACCTTGAGGCCCTGACGGCCGATGGGAAGGTTGTCGGGTCGATTAAAGGCCTGGCGGGCTATGTGCTCCCGGGACAAACCGCCCTTTTATCGCTCAAGCAGCCCACACGTCACGCGCTCAGCTCGCTGCGCGTCTATCTTAATGATGACCATCATGCCAGCCAGATACCCCTGCGCCCGCTCGCTTCTCGCGCTCCTGTTTTGGCTACCGCTCATGCTGTCAGCCCGGACTGAGCCCGCCGACACCGTGCAATGGCTGGCCATTACCGTGAACCACGCCCCGCGAGGCGAGCTATGGGCCTGCCGGGTGGTGGATAATGCGCTATGGATAAGCCGCAGCGACATGAAAAAGCTGGGGCTTCACGCCCCGGACGATCGCGCAGAGTGGGTTGAGCTGACCTCCCTGCCGGGCCTGAACGTCAATCTCGACGTGCTGTCCCAGCAGGTGTCGATTACCGCAGAGGCAGACGCGCTCGAGGGCCAGCAGCATCTGACCGTCTCAAGGCCCACGCCGATGTACCGCTATCCTGATGCGCAGCCCGTCAACGCCTATACGCTCGGATATGCGCTCTACGCCAGCGACGTGCAAGGGAAGCGCCAGCTTAACGCCCAGACCATGCTGACCGCGTCCGGTGGGCTACCCGGAACGTTCAGCAGCAGTTTTTCAAGCCATGTCGGGGAGGAAAACAGCGCCGGTCGACCGACCCATACGCGTCTCGAAACCCGCTGGCAGTGGGACAACACCGACTCGCTGACCACGCTGGCGCTGGGCGACAGCGTCACCACCGGCACCGGCTGGAGCCGACAGGTACGCTTTGGCGGGCTGCACTGGGCACGTAACTTTGAGCTCAATCCCCAGCTCAATACCGAACCGCGCAGCCGCTACAGCGACACGGCCGTGCTGCCTTCCACGGTCGATTTGTATATCGACGGCCTTAAGCAGAGCAGCCAGCGCGTCACGCCGGGAGACTTTCTACTGGATACCCTGCCCTCCTTCACCGGAAGCGGACAGGCGGAGGTGGTCATTACCGATATCAACGGCCAGCGTCGCACCGTACAGCTCGATCTCTACGGCGCGCCGGGCATGCTGGCGGAAGGGTTCAGCAGCGGTTCGCTGGACATCGGCTGGATGCGCGAAAACTACGCCCTGCGCTCCGACGACTATGCCGCCTCGCCGCTGCTGGACGCGGGCTGGCGCTATGGGGTGAATAATAGCCTGACGCTGGCGCTGCATACGGAACAGCAGCGCAGGCTGCGCAACGTGGGTATGGGCACTGACTGGCTGGTCTCTCCCGCCGTGGGGGTGGTCAGCAAGCACGTTGCCGTGAGCGACAGCCCTTACGGTCAGGGCGTTCAGTGGGGCCTTGGCTGGCAGTGGAACGGCAGGGGAACGAGCATTTCTGCCAGCACCGTCCGTACCGAGGCGGATTTCGCCGACAACGCCCGCATGAGCGGTGCCGCGCCCGTCAGACGCAGCGACAGCGTTTGGGTAAGCCAGTCCATCCCCCACTTCGGTACCGTGGGCGCGGGCTGGGTACAGCAGAACATTCAGGGCAGCACAGAGCGTTACCTCAACGCCTCCTGGTCGGTATCGCTGCCGGCACACATCTCCACCACGCTGAGCTACACCCGCTCGTTTACGGACGCGTCGAGCCACGTTCAGTTGCTGCTTTCCGTCCCATTGGGTCGCGAGGACACGCTCTCCGCTCAGGTCAGCCGGGATACGCCGCGCATGGATTACCGCCACCAGCCGGACGATGAGGCCGGCGGCTGGTCATGGGAGCTGGGCCAGGGCTTTGGCGAACGACGTGAAAGATATGCGGACGTCGGCTACCTGGGCCGAGCGGGCGAATGGCACGTTGGGCTGCAGCAAGGTGCCAGCCAGGGCAACCAGTACGCCTCCGCCGAAGGCAGCCTGACGCTGCTGGACGGCAGCCTGTACCCGCTGCGCTACATCCAGCAGGGCATGGCGCTGGTATCCACGCACGGCATTGGGCACGTACCGGTAATGCTGGAAAACCGCCCGGCCGGTGAAACGGATGAAGACGGTTATCTCCTGCTGACCGACCTGCCGCGCTACCACAACAGCAAAGTCAGCATTAACCCGCTCGATCTGCCCGCCGATGTGATCGCCCCTGTTACCGACATGCATGCCAGACCGGGCAACAGCAGCGCGGTGAAAGTCGAGTTTAACGTCCATCACGCCGTCACGGTTCAGGCCCGGCTGGTCGACAGCCGCCGCAGGCCGCTCCCGCTGGGCAGCATCGTGTCAACGCCGCAGGGTGCCACCATCGTAGGACGCGACGGCTTTATCTGGCTTGAAGATCCGCCCCTGCCGGGCGAACTGGTGGTGAAGACCGGTGAGGGAGAGTGCCGGGTCACGCTTCCGGCGCCCCGTACCGCGTCATCTATACAGAATATCGGAGAACAACTGTGTCATTAAGAGCGCCGTTATTATTGCTGCTCGTCCTGTCCGTGAAGGCGATGGCGGCAGCCTGCTGGATAACCTCCATGCCCGCCATTAACTTTGGCAACGTTGTGGCGGGCAATACCACCTCCGTCAACACCGAGGTCAAATTTAGCTGCCAGGCCGACAACGAGGGCAGGACGGAATATATTAACGTCTGCCTGAGCAGCGTAGACGCCCCGCCCTTTGAGATGATCTCGCCGGGGGATCAGGAGGGAAAACAGTACACCCTTCTCTTCCGCCTGCTTAACGGCGCAGCGCGCTCTCAGGAGCTGGGGCCTGCCAGCAACGGGAACCTGATTCAGCAGACCCTCGCCGCGGAAAGCAATGCCAACGTAAGCGGTACCTTTCCGCTTATCGCTACCATTCCGCCAGGGCAAAGCCAGCTTCCGGCCTACCACTATTACAACTACAACATGAATCTGCGCATCGCCTGGCACAGCGCCCTGCGCCAGGACGCGCTGCAAAACTGCTCGGACGGTTCCGCAGAGGGGCAGCAGGTGCAGGGCGGCACCAGCGCTCAGGCCGAAATCAGCCAGGGGTGCTACATCGAGCGCGTGACGCCGCTTAACTTCGGCACGCTGACCAGCACCGCTACCCTGAGCCCGACGCGATCCTCCGCCACCCTCACCACGCGCTGTCCGGCCGGAACCGCGTTCACCCTTGCCATGGGAAAAGGCAACCATGCCAGCGGTAACCAGCGGCAGCTCTGCAACAGCGAGGGTCATTGCCTGCGCTACGGTCTCTGGCAGGATGAGGCGGCCACGCAACGCTGGGGAGATCAAAGCAGCGGCGATGCGCTGCAGGTCACCAACCCTGCAGGCGGCACCCAGAACTACACCGTTTACGGCGAGGTCCCGGCACAGCCGCTAACCGGTACCGGGGAGTTTATTGATGACGTGATTATCACGCTGACTTATTAAATCACCCAAAAACCTGTCTGGATCAATGTTATCGGTAACAGTGGCGTTAAAATAGCCAGCAATGCAGCCTTGAGGGCGTAAGCCTTTTTTCATTCATTATCTCTGTTTTTATTACAACAACTTATGAAATACCTGCTTGCTGACGCCATCGTCTATAACGACGAGGACGGCTCTGTTTCTCTTATCAATGCGCCGGATGAGGATGCGCAGCTCCTCACCTGCACGGCCAATACCATCATGAGGCTGCTGGTTCAGCATCATGGGAACGTGGTCGAACGGGAAACCTTTCTCCAGGAAGTCTGGGATCGTCGAGGGCTCCAGGGGTCTAACAACTCCTTAAACCAGTACATCAGCATTCTGCGCAAGATGCTGGCGACCCTGCTTCCCGACGCGCTGTTTATCGTTACCGTACCGAAAACGGGCTTTATGCTCAGCGCAGACGTCACCGTCACTCCGCTGGAGGAGGCCCCCCCGATCGCCAAAACGGTGAAACCTGCATGGCGCGTTCGCCCGGAATGGCTGTTCTGCGGCGCGCTCACGCTGGTCGTCGTTGCGCTAAGCATCTGGATCGTGCTCATCAAGCCAGACGCCCCGCAGCGGGAGATCCATCTGCTGACGCATATCGGCACCTGTCCGGTTTACACCTTTACGCCGCTGGCGGACGTGTTTCACGGGAAGGCGATTACGCTCGCGCAAACGCTTCAAAAGGACGGTCACCTTCCGTGTCTGAAAAATTCGATTTTCTACATGCACATTCAGAGAACGCTTTTCTACGGCCACGAAGGGCGGCTGGTGCTCTCCCAATGCTCCCTCACGCGGGGTAAAGCCAGCGCCTGTCGTACGCTTTACTATTACGAGTGGTGATATGAGACAGAAAAAAGTTTGGCTAATCCTGATCCTCAACCTGCTGCTGCTGGGCACCGCGCTGGCGTGGTATTTTCACACGCCTCCGCTGTCGGTAACCTGCGACGGAAACCTGACGTTTACCGACGAGCGCGACAGCCACAATTTCACCTTTGACGGTGAGGTCATTATGCGCTTTCACCCCGACAAAACGGGGTACATCACGGTTAACGGCAACGTGGTGAATGCCCCGCGCAGCTGGGAGGTTTCTCGCCAGGAGATGTTTAAATGGCGTCACGTGGAGGACGAACTGTATGAGATCGTCATTCAAAAAGTGGAGCGCTTTAGCCATGACGCGATGCCGCCCGGGGTCTTTGAAAAATACGTTGCCGGCCTGACGCTGGGCAATAAAAGGCTTCTGACGATAGAGCGCACGCCGGAAGACGCGCTGGTGATCAGCAATTTTTATTCGCCGGTGCTGATCTGCTCGGAATAATGTCGACGGGTCAGGCTATACTTGCCGCCATGACTATTCGCATTCGCCCCACCACCCTCAGCGACGTTGCCGCCCTGTCCGCCATTGAACGCGCGGCGGCCGGGCGATTCCGCGGCATCCCGGAACTCGCCTGGCTTGCCGACGGCGAGGTCATTCCCGCTGAGCAACACCTCGACTATGCCGAACGCGGGCTCAGCTGGCTGGCGCTGGCAAACGACCAGCCCGTTGGGTTTGTCCTTGCCGAAGCCCATCCGTCATCACTGTTTATTGTCGAACTCTCGGTTGATCTGAACTGGCAGGGAAAAGGGATTGGCAGACAGCTCATCGCCTGCGTGGCAGATTGCGCCCGTAAAAGGGGGCTGACCGCGCTGACGCTGACGACGTTCCGGGACGTACCGTGGAATGCGCCCTTCTATGCGCGGCTGGGGTTTGAAATGATGACGAGGCTGACGCCTGAATTGCGTGAAAAACGCGAAGAAGAGACAGCGCACGGTTTCGCGTATGAAACGCGCTGCGCCATGCGCCTGCCTCTGTAATATCGCCCGGCGTTAGAACGTTTCCCAGTTATCACCTGCATCGGCAGTCGCGGTTTTACGCGTCATTACCGGTGCGGCAACGGCTTTCGCCGAAGCGAATTCACGCGCCTTCATCTGCTCCTGCTGAATGCGGAACACCGCCACGGCCTGCGTCAGACGGCTTGCCTGCTCTTCCAGCGCCGCCGCCGCTGCGGCTGACTCTTCCACCAGCGAGGCGTTCTGCTGGGTCACGCGATCCATCTCCGCCACTGCCAGACCGACCTGGTCGATACCGCGGCTCTGCTCGTCGGACGCAGAGGCAATCTCGCCCATGATATCGGTCACGCGGGTCACCGCGTTCACGATCTCACCCATGGTTTCACCGGCGCTTTCCACCAGCGTTGAACCCACTTCCACGCGTCCAACGGAGTCTTCAATCAGGCTCTTGATCTCACGTGCTGCCTGAGCGCTGCGCTGGGCCAGGTTACGCACTTCCCCTGCCACCACCGCAAATCCACGGCCCTGTTCGCCCGCACGCGCCGCTTCTACCGCCGCGTTCAGCGCCAGGATGTTGGTCTGGAAGGCAATGCCGTCGATCACGCTGATGATATCGGCAATTTTCTGCGAACTGCCCGCGATGTCACGCATGGTTTGCACCACGTTGTCCACCACCTTGCCGCCCTTCTGCGCGGTTTCAGACGCGCTTAGCGCCAGGTGGCTCGCCTGACGGGCGTTCTCGGCGTTCTGCTTAACGGTCGCCGTCAGCTGCTCCATGCTGGCAGCGGTCTCTTCCAGGGAAGCGGCCTGCTGTTCAGTACGGGAAGAGAGGTCGTTATTGCCCATCGCGATTTCGCTCGCGCCGCTATAGATAGCGTTCGCGCCGTTACGCACGTCGCCCACGGTACGCACCAGTTCGCCCTGCATATGACGCAGCGAGTCGGCCAGTTCGCCCATCTCGTTAGAGCCTTCCACGTCGATGCGCTTCACCAGGTCGCCGCTGGCGATGTGGCGGATATTGTCAATGAGACGCGTCAGCGGAGAGATCAGCGCCTGCTTGATACCCAGCCAGACGGCCACGATCACCACCAGCACGGCAACCAGCACGCTGATCAGCACCCAGATAGCCTGAGTGTAAGAGCTGTTGCTGTCTTCAACCGCCATCTGGTACAGCTTGTCGTTCTGCTGCAGGTAGCTCACGTACTGCTTCTCGAATCCATCCTGGTAGCTCTGGGTCGGCTGGTCGAAGAAGGCGTTGATTTTGCCCGCCCCCAGCAGCTGAATTAGCTCAGCCAGCGCACCGTGGTAGATATCGTAGTTACGTTTAATTTCCAGCGCAGCGGCGTCGCTCTGACGCGGGTCGCGCGGCAGGGCTTCATAGTCAGCCCAGTTTTTTTCCGCCTGTTTCAGCGAGGCAGACGCAATCTGCATCAGATCGTTAACGGTCGCGCCGCTGCCGATATTGTTCTGATCCATCATGTAGCGGATGCCCGCGCGGTTCAGGGTATTACGGGTTTGCAGCAGCGCAACCCAGCTCCCGTTAAGGGTGGATTGTTGCTGACGAATGGTTTGCAGGACGGTGAAATTCTCTTTGTCATTCTTCAGAGCATTAAAGAAAAGACCACCGGATGTGAGTTGTAAAAGGCCAAATATCGCTAAAACCAGCATTAAGCTGGTGACAATCTTGATACGGTTTAACATGTTTTCTCTTTCCTCAGACAGATACAGAATTTTCGGCCTGGAAAGGGAAAACTTTACGAAAATCATCCTGGAATTTGTGGTTTTTACTCTTCTTCCCGCGCTGCGTTATGCCGGTTCCCGAGTTCAATAAACTCTTCCAGCAGCGCCGTCAGCTGCTTCATCTTCTCCGGGGTGTATTCCGCCTCAATCTGCTGATACGCCTCTTCCACCTGCGCCTGGGCGTGCTCGTACAGCGCATTTCCCTCTTTGGTCAGCGACACGTACAGCTTGCGCTGGTCGTTCACCGGCTTTAAGCGCAGCACCAGGCCGTCGCGCTCCATGCGCGTCAGAATGCCGGTCAGGCTCGGGCGCAGAATACAGGTGCGAAACGCCAGATCGTGAAAATCCATCGACGGATGTTCAGCCAGCACGCGCACGATGCGCCACTGCTGCTCGGTGAGGTTATGCCGCTTCACAATCGGACGGAAGTACGACATCGCCGCTTCCCGCGCCTGCAAAAGCGCGATGGTTAATGAATCATGCATAGCCTCTCCCCTTCACATCATTAACAAGTAAACGATTCATAAAAGATGTTTTTATAAACAACACGTTTCCTGCCAGAAAGTCTAACAGAAACCATTCTGTTTTATTAAGCAACTGATTTACATAGTATTAAAATCCATAATGTAAATTTATTGTTATTCATATCACAAATTCTTCACTTCTGATTGCGAAATAAACAGCAAAAGCATAAAACCAGATCATTAACATATTAATGAAATCATAACCCGGACCGTCGGGGTGAGGAGTAGGTGAATGAAAGGTACCGTATTTGCCGTCGCGCTGAACCACCAGAGTCAGCAAGAAGCCTGGGCTGAGGCGTTTGAAAAAGCCCCTTACAACACGCCGCCAAAAACGCCGGTGTGGTTTATCAAACCGCACAACACCGTGATTCGCGCGGGCGAGCCCATTCCTTTCCCGCAGGGGGAAACGGTGTTAAGCGGCGCGACGGTGGCGCTGGTTGTGGGTAAAACCGCCAGCAGGGTGCGCGTAGAGGACGCCGCGGCCTACATCGCGGGATACGCGCTGGCCAACGAAGTGAGCCTGCCGGAAGAGAGCTTCTACCGTCCGGCCATTAAGGCCAAATGCCGGGACGGCTTTTGCCCGCTTGGCGAGCTGGCCGCCGTTGATAACGTCGACAACCTGACCATCATCACCGAGATCAACGGCCGCGAAGCGGACCACTGGAACACCGCCGATCTGCAAAGCAGCGCCGCCGAACTGCTGAGCGCCCTGAGCGAATTCGCCACCCTCAAGCCCGGCGATGCGATCCTGCTCGGCACACCGCAAAGCCGCGTGGAGATCCGCCCGGGCGATCGCGTGCGGATTCTGGCGGAAGGTTTCCCGCCGCTGGAAAACCCGGTGGTGAACGAGCGCGACGTTGCCCTTTCCCACCGCACGCCTGAACACGCCACGCTGTTCGCCCTCGGTCTTAACTACGCCGATCATGCCAGCGAGCTGGACTTCAAGCCGCCCACCGAGCCGCTGGTGTTTATCAAAGCGCCGAACACCTTCAATGGCGACAACCAGACCTCGGTGCGCCCGAACAATATCGAATACATGCACTACGAGGCGGAGCTGGTGGTGGTTATCGGTAAAACCGCGCGTAAGGTGAGCGAAGCCGAGGCGATGGAGTATGTCGCAGGCTACACGGTCTGCAACGACTACGCCATCCGCGACTACCTGGAAAATTACTACCGCCCGAACCTGCGGGTCAAAAGCCGCGACGGATTAACCCCCATCAGCCCGAACATCGTGCCGAAAGAAGCCATTCCCGATCCGCATAACTTAACCCTGCGCACCTTCGTCAACGGCGAACTGCGTCAGGAAGGCACCACCGCCGATCTCATTTTCAGCATTCCTTACCTGATTGCGTATCTGAGCGATTTTATGACCCTACAGCCGGGCGACATGATCGCCACCGGCACGCCGAAGGGGCTGTCCGACGTGGTGCCGGGCGATGAAGTGGTGGTGGAAGTGGAAGGCGTGGGCCGCCTGGTGAACCGGATTGTCAGCGAGGAGACTGCAAAATGAAAAAGATTAACCACTGGATCAACGGTAAAAACGTCGCCGGAAGCGAGTACTTCCATACCACTAACCCGGCCTCCGGCGAGGTATTAGCGGAAGTCGCCTCCGGCGGTGAAGCGGAAATTCATCAGGCCGTTGCCGCCGCTAAAGAGGCGTTCCCGAAATGGGCCAACCTGCCGATGAAGGAGCGCGCGCGCCTGATGCGTCGCCTGGGGGATCTGATCGACCAGAACGTGCCCGAGATCGCCGCCATGGAAACCGCCGACACCGGCCTGCCGATCCACCAGACCAAAAATGTGCTCATCCCGCGCGCCTCGCACAACTTCGAGTTCTTCGCCGAAGTGTGCCAGCAGATGAACGGCAAAACCTACCCGGTCGACGACAAAATGCTCAACTACACCCTGGTGCAGCCGGTGGGCGTCTGCGCGCTGGTGTCGCCGTGGAACGTGCCGTTTATGACCGCCACCTGGAAGGTCGCGCCGTGCCTGGCGCTGGGCAACACCGCGGTGCTGAAGATGTCTGAACTCTCGCCGCTGACCGCCGACCGTCTGGGCGAGCTGGCGCTGGAGGCGGGCATTCCGGCGGGCGTGCTGAACGTGGTGCAGGGATACGGGGCGACGGCAGGCGACGCGCTGGTGCGCCACCACGACGTGCGCGCCGTCTCCTTCACCGGCGGCACCGCCACCGGGCGCAACATCATGAAAAACGCCGGGCTGAAGAAATATTCCATGGAGCTGGGCGGCAAATCCCCGGTGCTGATTTTTGAAGATGCGGACATCGAACGCGCGCTGGACGCCGCGCTGTTCACCATCTTCTCCATCAACGGCGAGCGCTGCACCGCGGGCTCGCGCATCTTCATCCAGCAGAGCATCTACCCGGAGTTCGTCAAGCGCTTCGCCGAACGCGCCAATCGCCTTCGCGTGGGCGATCCGACCGATCCGAACACCCAGATTGGCGCGCTCATCAGCCAGCAGCACTGGGAGAAAGTCTCCGGCTATATCCGCCTCGGCATCGAGGAAGGCGCCACCCTGCTGGCGGGCGGCCCGGACAAACCGGTCGATCTGCCTGTACACCTGAAAGGCGGCAACTTCCTGCGCCCGACGGTGCTGGCGGACGTCGACAACCGCATGCGCGTGGCGCAGGAGGAGATCTTCGGGCCGGTGGCCTGCCTGCTGCCGTTTAAGGACGAGGCGGAAGGCCTGCGCCTGGCGAACGACGTGGAGTACGGCCTGGCGTCATACATCTGGACCCAGGACGTCAGCAAGGTGCTCCGTCTGGCGCGCAGCATTGAAGCGGGCATGGTGTTCGTCAACACCCAGAACGTGCGCGACCTGCGCCAGCCGTTTGGCGGCGTGAAGGCCTCCGGCACCGGCCGCGAGGGCGGCGAGTACAGCTTTGAAGTGTTCGCGGAGATGAAGAACGTCTGCATCTCCATGGGCGACCATCCGATTCCAAAATGGGGGATCTGACAATGGGCAAGCTAGCGTTAGCGGCAAAAATCACCCACGTGCCGTCGATGTATCTTTCCGAGCTGCCGGGGAAAAACCACGGCTGCCGCCAGTCCGCCATCGACGGGCATAAAGAGATCAGCAAGCGCTGCCGTGAACTGGGCGTGGACACCATCATCGTGTTCGACACCCACTGGCTGGTGAACAGCGCGTACCACATCAACTGTGCGGATCATTTTTCAGGCGTCTACACCAGCAACGAGCTGCCGCACTTTATCCGCGACATGACCTACGACTACGACGGCAACCCGGAGCTCGGGCAACTGATCGCCGACGAAGCGGTGAAGCTCGGCGTGCGCGCCAAGGCGCACAACATCCCGAGCCTCAAGCTGGAGTACGGCACGCTGGTGCCGATGCGCTACATGAACGCGGATAAGCACTTCAAAGTGATCTCCATCTCCGCGTTCTGCACGGTTCACGACTTCGCCGACAGCCGCAGGCTGGGCGAGGCCATCGTCAGCGCCATCGAAAAGTACGACGGCACCGTGGCGGTGCTCGCCAGCGGCTCGCTCTCGCACCGCTTTATCGACGACCAGCGTGCGGAAGAAGGGATGAACAGCTACACCCGCGAGTTCGACCGTCAGATGGACGAGCGCGTGGTCGAGCTGTGGCGCGAAGGCCAGTTTAAAGAGTTTTGCAGCATGCTGCCGGAGTACGCCGACTACTGCTACGGCGAGGGCAACATGCACGACACGGTGATGCTGCTGGGGATGCTGGGCTGGGATAAATACGACGGCAAGGTGGAGTTCCTCACCGAGCTGTTCGCCAGCTCCGGCACCGGCCAGGTCAACGCCGTTTTCCCGCTGCCCGCATAAGGAGTCGTTATGCCGCACTTTATTGCTGAATGTACCGACAACATCCGCGCGCAGGCCGACCTGCCGGGGCTGTTCGCCAAAGTGAACGAGGCGCTGGCCGCCACGGGGATCTTCCCGCTCGGCGGCATCCGCAGCCGCGCCCACTGGCTGGACACCTGGCAGATGGCGGACGGTAAGCATGATTACGCCTTTGTGCATATGACGCTGAAGATCGGCGCCGGGCGCAGCCTGGAGAACCGGGAAGCCGTGGGGGAGATGCTGTTTGCGCTGATCAAAACCCACTTCGCGGAGCTGATGGCGGAGCGCTATCTGGCGCTGTCGTTTGAGCTGGACGAGCTGCATCCGACGCTCAATTACAAACAAAACAACGTGCACGCGCTCTTTCGCTGAGGTCTTTTATGCTGGATAAACACACCCATACCCTGATCGCCCAGCGCCTGCATCAGGCGGAACAGTCCCGGGAGCAGATCCGCGCGATCTCGCTGGAGTACCCGGAGATCACCATCGAAGACGCCTACGCCGTACAGCGCGAATGGGTGAGCCTGAAAATTGCCGAAGGCCGCGTGCTGAAAGGCCATAAGATTGGCCTCACCTCGAAAGCGATGCAGGCCAGCTCGCAGATCAGCGAGCCGGACTACGGCGCGCTGCTGGACGACATGTTCTTCCACGACGGCAGCGACATCCCCGTTGACCGCTTTATCGTCCCGCGTATCGAAGTGGAGCTGGCCTTCGTGCTGGCAAAACCGCTGCGCGGCCCGAACTGCACGATCTTCGACGTCTACAACGCCACGGATTACGTCATTCCCGCCCTGGAGCTGATCGACGCCCGCTGCCACAACGTCGACCCGGAGACCCAGCGCCCGCGCAAGGTGTTCGACACCATCTCCGATAACGCCGCCAACGCCGGGGTGATCCTCGGCGGTCGTCCGATTAAGCCCGACGCGCTGGATCTGCGCTGGATCTCCGCCCTGCTCTACCGCAACGGCGTGATCGAAGAGACCGGCGTCGCCGCTGGCGTGCTTAACCACCCGGCGAACGGCGTGGCGTGGCTGGCGAACAAGCTCGCGCCGTACGACGTGCAGCTTGAGCCCGGACAAATCATCCTCGGCGGCTCGTTTACCCGTCCGGTTGCCGCCAGCAGAGGCGATACCTTCCATGTTGACTACGGCAACATGGGCTCCATCAGCTGTCGCTTTGTATAAGGAGGCGACCATGCAAAACGCATTCAAAGCGGCGCTGAAGGCGGGCCGCCCGCAAATCGGTTTATGGCTGGGGCTGACCAGCAGCTACAGCGCAGAGCTGCTGGCCGGGGCCGGTTTTGACTGGCTGCTGATCGACGGCGAGCACGCGCCGAACAGCGTGCAGACCGTCCTGACTCAGCTCCAGGCTATCGCCCCTTATCCCAGCCAGCCGGTGGTGCGCCCGTCGTGGAACGATCCGGTGCAGATCAAGCAGCTGCTGGACATAGGCGCGCAAACCCTGCTGGTGCCGATGGTGCAAAACGCTGACGAGGCGCGGCTGGCGGTAAGCGCCACCCGCTACCCGCCTGCGGGCATCCGCGGCGTCGGCAGCGCCCTGGCGCGCGCCTCGCGCTGGAACCGCATCCCGGATTACCTGCATCAGGCTAACGACGCCATGTGCGTGCTGGTGCAGATCGAAACCCGCGAGGCGCTGAAAAACCTGCCGCAGATCCTGGACGTGGAAGGCGTCGACGGCGTGTTTATCGGACCGGCGGATCTGAGCGCCGACATGGGCTTTGCCGGCAATCCGCAGCACCCGGAGGTGCAGGCCGCCATCGAACAGGCGATCGCGCAGATCCTCAGCGCGGGCAAAGCGCCCGGCATCCTGATGGCGAATGAACAGCTGGCGAAACGCTATCTCGGCCTCGGCGCATTGTTTGTGGCGGTCGGTGTGGATACCACCCTGCTCGCCCGCAGCGCCGAAGCGCTGGCGGCCCGCTTTACCGACGTCACCACAGCAGTTGATAACAATAAATCCGTCTACTAAACGTACGATGTGGAGCGCAACATGACGACCTCAACCCTGCATAATAAAGATGTAGAACATCGCGCAATAAATAAGCTGTTCCGTCGTTTGATCGTGTTTCTCTTTATCCTGTTTGTTTTCTCGTTTCTCGATCGCATCAACATCGGCTTTGCCGGGCTGACGATGGGCAAAGATCTGGGCCTCACGTCGACCATGTTTGGCCTGGCCGCGACGCTGTTTTACGTCACCTACGTGCTGTGCGGGATCCCCAGCAACATCATGATGGCGAAGGTCGGCGCACGCCGCTGGATCGCCGGGATCATGGTGGTGTGGGGCATCGCCTCCACCTGCACCATGTTCGCCACCAGCCCCGAAACGCTTTACGTCCTGCGCATGCTGGTGGGCATTGCGGAAGCCGGTTTCCTGCCGGGGATTTTGGTCTATCTCACCTGGTGGTTCCCGGCCTATCACCGCGCCCGCGCCAACGCGCTGTTTATGATCGCCATGCCGGTGACCATGATGCTTGGCTCGATCCTCTCCGGGTATATTCTGGCGATGGACGGGCTGTGGAACCTGAAGGGCTGGCAGTGGCTGTTTCTGCTGGAGGGGTTGCCGTCGGTGGTGCTCGGCGTGGTGACCTGGTTTTACCTCAACGACACGCCGGATCAGGCCACCTGGCTGGATGAAGACGAAAAGCAGGCGCTGAAAACGATGATCGCGCGCGAGCAGGAGGTCGCCATCGCCCAATCCGTCACGCCGCGCTCGACGCTGCGCGAGGTGCTTACGCCCGCCGTGCTGCTCTACACGCTGGCCTACTTCTGTCTGACCAATACGCTGAGCGCGATCAACATCTGGACGCCGCAGATCCTGCAAAGCTTCAACACCGGCAGCAGCAATATCGTGATTGGCCTGCTGGCGGCGATCCCGCAGTTTTGTACCATCCTCGGGATGATCTGGTGGAGTCGCCGCTCCGACAGGCTGAAAGAGCGAAAAAAGCACACCATCCTGCCGTACCTGTTTGCAGCGGCGGGATGGATGCTGGCCTCCGCGACCGATCACAGCCTGATCCAGCTGCTTGGCATCATCATGGCCTCAACCGGATCGTTTACCGCCATGGCGATATTCTGGACCACGCCGGACCAGGTTATTAGCCTGCAGTCACGCGCGGTGGCGCTGGCGGTGATCAACGCCATCGGTAACGTCGGATCCGCCGTCAGCCCGCTGCTGATTGGGATCCTGCGCGACGCGACCGGCAGCTTCAGCTCCGGGCTGTGGTTCGTGGCGGGTCTGCTGGTGGTCGGCGCGCTGGTGCTGACGCGCATCCCGATGACGCAGCGGGTTCAACAGAGGAACGATCGTGTGCCAGAGCCCTATCGCCAACATTGATATCAGCAAGGAGTACGACGAAAGCCTGGGCACCGACGACGTGCACTATCAGTCGTTCGCCCGCATGGCGGCCTTTTTTGGCCGCGACATGCAGGCGCATCGTCACGACCAGTACTTTCAGATGCACTTTCTCGATACCGGACAGATTGAACTCCAGCTCGACGACCACCGCTATTCGGTGCAGGCGCCGCTGTTTGTGCTGACGCCGCCGTCGGTGCCGCACGCGTTTATCACCGAATCCGACAGCGACGGGCACGTGCTGACGGTGCGCGAGGATCTCATCTGGCCGCTGCTGGAGGTGCTCTACCCCGGCACGCGGGAAGCGTTCGGCCTGCCGGGGATCTGTCTGTCGCTTGCCGACAAACCTGACGAACTGGCGGCGCTGAAGCACTACTGGCTGCTCATCGCCCGGGAATCCACGGCGCAGCTGCCGGGCCGTGAGCATACGCTGGTCCTGCTGGCGCAGGCGGTATTTACCCTGCTGCTGCGCAACGCGAAGCTCGACGACCACGCGTCAGGCGGCATGCGCGGCGAGCTGAAGCTGTTCCAGCGCTTTACCCAGCTGATCGACACCCACTATCACCAGCACTGGACGGTGCCGGAATATGCCAGCGAGCTGCACCTGACCGAATCCCGCCTGACGGACATCTGCCGCCGCTTCGCCAACCGCTCGCCGAAACGGCTGATCTTCGACCGGCAGCTGCGCGAGGCCAGGCGCCTGCTGCTGTTTTCCGACAGCGCGGTCAGCGAGATTGCCTGGCAGTTGGGATTTAAAGATCCGGCCTATTTCGCCCGGTTTTTCAATCGCCTGACGGGCTGCTCGCCCAGCGCGTATCGGGCGCAGAAAGTACCGGTTTCCTGAGCGCATCGCGGTATGTAGGGCGGGTAAGCTCAGCACCACCCGCCAAAAACCCGCACAGATCACAAATCCCTTCTACGCCCGAAAAGTACCCGCCGTTGTCCCAAACGTCCCTTCACGTTCCGCCCCTCTCACGCTTCAATTAAACAACAAAAACAAAACATAAATTTAACAACCTTCTTCCGATACGAGGTCCCTATGAAGCCTGAAGATTGCCGCGCTGATGCCAAACGTCCGTTAACCGGCGAAGAGTATTTAAAAAGCCTGCAAGATGGCCGTGAGATTTATATCTACGGCGAGCGCGTTAAGGACGTCACTACCCACCCGGCATTTCGCAATGCGGCGGCGTCTATCGCCCAGATGTACGACGCCCTGCACAAGCCGGACATGCAGGATACGCTGTGCTGGGGCACCGACACTGGCAGCGGCGGCTACACCCACAAATTCTTCCGCGTGGCGAAAAGCGCCGACGACCTGCGCCAGCAGCGCGATGCCATCGCCGAGTGGTCGCGCCTGAGCTACGGCTGGATGGGCCGCACGCCGGACTACAAAGCGGCGTTCGGCTGCGCCCTCGGCGCGAACCCAGCCTTTTACGGCCAGTTCGAGCAGAACGCCCGCAGCTGGTACACCCGCATTCAGGAAACCGGCCTGTACTTTAACCACGCCATCGTCAACCCGCCGATCGACCGCCACAAGCCGGCGGACGAGGTGAAGGACGTCTACATCAAGCTGGAGAAAGAGACCGATGCCGGGATTATCGTCAGCGGTGCGAAAGTCGTCGCAACCAACTCGGCGTTGACCCACTACAACATGATCGGTTTTGGCTCCGCGCAGGTGATGGGCGAAAACCCGGACTTCGCGCTGATGTTCGTCGCGCCGATGGACGCCGAAGGGGTGAAGCTGATCTCCCGCGCCTCGTACGAGATGGTGGCAGGCGCAACCGGCTCCCCGTACGACTACCCGCTCTCCAGCCGCTTCGACGAGAACGACGCGATCCTGGTGATGGATAACGTACTGATCCCGTGGGAAAACGTGCTGATCTACCGCGATTTCGACCGCTGCCGTCGCTGGACGATGGAGGGCGGCTTCGCCCGCATGTACCCGCTTCAGGCCTGCGTGCGTCTGGCGGTGAAGCTCGACTTCATCACCGCCCTGCTGAAGAAATCCCTGGAGTGCACCGGTACCCTTGAGTTCCGCGGCGTGCAGGCGGATCTCGGTGAAGTGGTGGCCTGGCGCAATATGTTCTGGGCGCTGAGCGACTCCATGTGCTCCGAAGCCACGCCGTGGGTGAACGGCGCGTACCTGCCGGACCACGCGGCGCTGCAAACCTACCGCGTGATGGCCCCGATGGCCTACGCGAAGATCAAGAACATCATCGAACGTAACGTGACCTCCGGGCTGATCTACCTGCCGTCCAGCGCGCGGGACCTGAACAACCCGCAGATCGACCAGTATCTGGCGAAGTACGTACGCGGCTCCAACGGAATGGATCACGTCGAACGCATCAAGATTTTGAAACTGATGTGGGACGCCATCGGCAGCGAGTTTGGTGGTCGTCACGAGTTGTACGAAATCAACTACTCCGGCAGCCAGGATGAGATCCGCCTGCAGTGCCTGCGTCAGGCGCAAAGCTCCGGGAATATGGACAAGATGATGGCAATGGTCGACCGCTGCATGTCCGAGTACGACCAGCACGGCTGGACCGTGCCGCACCTGCACAACAACAGCGATATCAACATGCTCGACAAGCTGCTGAAATAGCGCAGCGGGAGGTTACAATGCATTCAGATGAACAACGCCTGCGTTTTCGCGACGCAATGAGCAGCCTGTCGGCGGCGGTCAATGTGGTCACCACAGAGGGCGACGCCGGACGCTGCGGCATTACCGCCACCGCCGTCTGCTCGGTGACGGATACCCCGCCGTCGGTCATGGTCTGCATTAACGCCAACAGCGCCATGAACCCGGTCTTTCAGGGCAACGGCAGGCTGTGCGTCAACGTGCTGAACCACGAGCAGGAGATCATGGCCCGCCACTTCGCCGGGATGACCGGGATGGCAATGGAGGAGCGCTTTGCCCTCTCCTGCTGGCAGAAAGGCCCGCTGGGGCAGCCGGTGCTGAAAGGCGCGCTGGCGAGCCTGGAAGGCGAGATTACCCAGGTGCAAACCATCGGCACGCATCTGGTTTATCTTGTCGAAGTGAAAAACATCATCCTGAGTGACGCGGGACACGGCCTGATCTACTTTAAGCGCCGTTTCCACCCGGTGATGATGGAGATGGAAGCCGTCGTGTGATCCCCCTCGCGCTGGCCTTTTTTCGGGCCAGCGCCGCTTTCTACAAAAATTCCTAAGGTTTCCGCTAAATCACGCCGTTATATATCCATAAGAGAAATTTTCTGTGCCTGAATACTGACATCTCCGGTCAGTGCTTTTGCATTGTTCAGCGCATACCCAATATACAGGAAGACCTTATGGCTAAAACGACGCGGAGCCGCTCGGCTGAACGTCTGGTCGATATTCTCCTTGAGCTACATTTACACGGGGTGGTAAACCGCAGTGCGCTAATGGAGAAATTTAAAATTACCGAGCGTACCGTCTACCGGGATTTAAATGCGCTCTCGCCCATTGTTGAACATACCGGTAACGGGCTATATCGACTGATCCATTCCGCCCAATCTCCCGGCGGGCAGGGATTACATCATGCTCTGGCTAACTTCCTGAATGCCGATAATTTTTTCCCTGAAAGAAATACGGACTTCTGGCAAAAGCTGGAGGCGCGCGTCGACGAAAACCATATTCTTATCCTCGGTAATGACGCAGAGCACACGGTGCAGCGTGATATCCGCCGCCATTTAGCGAAAATCGAGAAATCGATAAAGAACCATAATGTCTGTCAGATCGTTTATAAGGGTAAAACCCGTCTGATTAATCCCTATAAACTCATTAACAAAAAAAATATATGGTATTTACAAGCTACCGAAAATAGCCGGTTGAAATCCTTTTCATTAAGCCAGATTAGCTGGTTTGATGTTCAAAAAACCTTTTTTACTCCTGATGAAAATGTTCGGGAACTGCTGGAAAAAAGCCTCGACCCGTGGGTGTCCGAAACTACTTTCACCGTGAAAATATTCATTAAGGATAATATTTCACATTACTTCCTGCGCCGCGATCTCCTGCCGGAACAGGAGCTGCTGGAGGAGCGGCGCGGCGGCGTCACGCTGCGCTGCCAGGCGGCACACGAAAACCAGATCCTGCCGCTGCTGTTCTACTGGCTGCCGAATATTCAGATCCTGGAGCCGAGCTGGCTGAAGGAGAAGCTCATCAAGACGCTGGAAAGCTACCTGTCGATGGAGCGCAGCCCGGAAAACCACGTGATCTCAATCACATAATTTCCCCGACCAGCGGCGAGCCTGAACCACTCGCCGCGTCCTTTGACCGCTCACCCATCACTTTCAACCACTCACTCATTTACCGTCCTTTACGCGCGCGCGGATCTGGCACGATCGCTCCAGCATTAATCAATACCTCCTCACAACGAACCCTGACCCTTTTTTCTTTACATAAAAAACCAG
Organism: Enterobacter cloacae complex sp. I3; assembly: GCF_014896175.1. Classification (NCBI taxonomy): domain Bacteria; kingdom Pseudomonadati; phylum Pseudomonadota; class Gammaproteobacteria; order Enterobacterales; family Enterobacteriaceae; genus Enterobacter; species Enterobacter cloacae complex sp. I3. The sequence goes on along the minus strand of NZ_JADBQZ010000030.1, from coordinate 3,488 downwards.
GTCTTACTATGGATACTAAAAAACTACTTAAGCACGTGCCCTGGGCCTTACTCGGGATCCTCGGCGCTTTCTGTCTGGCGGTTGTCGCATTACGCCGGGGCGAACACGTCAGCGCCCTGTGGATCGTGGTCGCGTCGGTTTCCGTCTACCTTGTGGCCTATCGCTACTACAGCTTGTACATCGCGCAGAAGGTCATGAAGCTCGACCCGACGCGCGCCACCCCGGCGGTCATTAACAATGACGGTCTGAACTACGTGCCAACCAACCGCTACGTGCTATTTGGTCACCACTTTGCCGCCATTGCAGGCGCGGGCCCGCTGGTCGGCCCGGTGCTGGCCGCGCAAATGGGCTACCTGCCGGGTACGCTCTGGCTGCTGGCGGGCGTGGTGCTGGCGGGGGCGGTGCAGGACTTTATGGTGCTGTTTATCTCCTCGCGCCGTAACGGCTCGTCGCTGGGCGAGATGATCAAAGAAGAGATGGGCCGCGTGCCGGGCACTATCGCCCTCTTCGGCTGCTTCCTGATCATGATCATCATCCTCGCGGTGCTGGCGCTGATCGTGGTGAAAGCGCTGGCCGAAAGTCCGTGGGGCGTCTTCACCGTCTGTTCTACCGTACCGATTGCGCTGTTCATGGGCATCTATATGCGCTTCCTGCGTCCTGGGCGCGTGGGTGAAGTGTCGGTCATTGGTATCGTGCTGCTGGTCGCCTCCATCTACTTCGGCGGCGTGATTGCGCACGACCCGTACTGGGGCCCGGCGCTGACCTTTAAAGACACCACCATCACCTTCGCGCTGATCGGTTACGCGTTCGTTTCCGCCCTGCTGCCGGTGTGGCTGATTCTCGCTCCGCGCGACTACCTGGCGACCTTCCTGAAAATCGGTGTCATCGTCGGGCTGGCGATCGGGATTGTCATCATCAACCCTGAGCTGAAAATGCCGGCGGTGACGCAGTACATTGACGGCACCGGTCCGCTGTGGAAAGGCGCCCTGTTCCCGTTCCTGTTTATTACCATCGCCTGCGGCGCCGTGTCTGGCTTCCACGCGCTGATCGCCTCCGGCACCACGCCGAAGCTGATGGCCAACGAAACCGACGCGCGCTTTATCGGTTACGGCGCGATGCTGATGGAGTCCTTCGTGGCGATCATGGCGCTGGTAGCGGCCTCGATTATCGAGCCAGGCCTGTACTTCGCGATGAACACTCCACCGGCGGGTCTGGGCATCACCATGCCAAACCTGCATGAGATGGGCGGGGAAAATACCGCGCTGATCATGGCGCAGCTGAAAGAGGCCAGCGCACACGCGGCGGCGACCGTCAGCTCCTGGGGCTTCGTGATCTCGCCTGAGCAGATCATGCAGACCGCGAAGGACATTGGCGAACCGTCCGTGCTGAACCGCGCAGGTGGCGCGCCGACGCTGGCCGTGGGTATCGCACACGTGTTCCACAAAGTGCTGCCGTGGGCGGACATGGGCTTCTGGTACCACTTCGGTATTCTGTTCGAAGCGCTGTTCATCCTCACCGCGCTGGATGCCGGTACCCGTGCGGGCCGCTTCATGCTGCAGGATCTGCTGGGCAACTTCGTGCCGTTCCTGAAGAAAACCGACTCTCTGGTAGCGGGTGTTCTGGGTACTGCCGGGTGCGTAGGCCTGTGGGGCTACCTGCTGTATCAGGGCGTTGTCGACCCGCTCGGCGGCGTGAAGAGCCTGTGGCCACTGTTCGGTATCTCTAACCAGATGCTGGCAGCCGTTGCCCTGGTGCTCGGTACCGTCGTCCTCGTGAAGATGAAACGCACCAAATACATCTGGGTGACCGTGGTTCCTGCGCTGTGGCTGCTGCTCTGCACCACCTGGGCGCTGGGCCTGAAGCTGTTCAGCACCAACCCGCAGCTGGAAGGCTTCTTCTTCATGGCTAACCAGTACAAAGAGAAGATTGCCGCAGGCGGCGCGGATCTGACCGCACAGCAGATTGCCAACATGAACCATATCGTGGTGAACAACTACACCAACGCGGGTCTGAGCATTCTGTTCCTGGTGGTGGTGTACAGCATTATCTTCTACGGCATCAAAACCTGGATGAAAGTGCGCAACACAGAAGGCCGTACGGATAAAGAGACCCCGTACGTGCCGGTGCCGGAAGGCGGCGTGAAGACCTCTTCACACCATTAATCTGGTTGTATTCAGCCCCGCTCCGGCGGGGCTTTGTTCTTATCAGGATGGACTATGTTTGGTAACTTAGGCGAAGCAAAAAAATACCTCGGTCAGGCGGCGAAAATGCTGATTGGCATTCCGGACTATGACAACTACGTTGAGCATATGAAGACCAACCATCCGGATAAGCCGTACATGACCTACACCGAATTCTTCCGCGAGCGTCAGGAAGCGCGCTACGGCGGAAGTGGAGAAGGCGGCGTCCGCTGCTGCTAAAGGAGAGACCATGACCCCGATTGCCGTTACCCTGCTGACCGGTTTCCTCGGCGCCGGTAAAACCACCCTGCTGCGCCACATCCTGAACGAGCAGCACGGCTTCAAAATCGCCGTCATCGAAAACGAATTTGGCGAAGTCTCCGTTGACGATCAATTAATCGGAGACCGCGCCACGCAAATCAAAACCCTGACCAACGGCTGCATCTGCTGCACCCGCTCTAACGAGCTGGAAGACGCCCTGCTGGACCTGCTCGACAGCCGCGATCGCGGGGAAATCAACTTCGACCGTCTGGTGATCGAGTGCACCGGCATGGCCGACCCCGGCCCGATTATTCAGACCTTTTTCTCCCACGAGATCCTTTGCCAGCGCTACCTGCTGGACGGGGTGATTGCCCTGGTAGACGCGGTCCACGCCGACGAGCAGATGAACCAGTTCACCATTGCCCAGTCCCAGGTGGGCTACGCCGACCGCATCCTGCTGACCAAAACCGACGTGGCGGGCGAAAGCGAAAAACTTCGCGAGCGCCTGACCCGCATCAACTCGCGCGCGCCGATTTATACGGTGACGCATGGCGATATCGATCTATCCCAGCTGTTTAACACCAACGGCTTTATGCTGGAGGAGAACGTCACCGCAAAGCCGCGCTTCCACTTTATGGCAGACAGGCAAAACGACGTGGCGTCGATTGTGGTGGAGCTGGACTACCCGGTGGATATCAGCGAGGTCTCGCGGGTAATGGAAAACCTGCTGCTGTCGTTTGCCGACAAGCTGCTGCGCTACAAAGGCATGCTATGGATCGACGGCGAGCCGAACCGCCTGCTGTTTCAGGGCGTACAGCGCCTGTACAGCGCCGACTGGGACCGCCCGTGGGGCGATGAAGCGCCGCATAGCGTGATGGTGTTTATTGGTATCCAGCTGCCGGAAGAAGAAATCCGAGCAGCGTTTGCAGGTCTGAAGAAATAACCGCCTTGCTTCCCCTCTCCCCTTTAGGGTGTACAGTCCGGGGACATGGTAGACAGGTGTTCGGGGACATGGTGAACACTTTTTAACATCCTTTACCCATGGTG
>NZ_JADBQZ010000029.1:0-40541 GCF_014896175.1 Enterobacter cloacae complex sp. I3 | reverse complement strand
TTCATTATTTTAACCTGAGAGTTATTGTATGTAGCTAGGTTTTATAAGTTTTGTTTTATTGCGAAATACAATTGCTTCACGCACAAAGGTTCGTTGTAAAATATTTATGCGCTCATGTACTCTATGATATCTTTTCCAATACCAATAAGTATCATGCTTGCCTTTATGAAAATCATCTTCCAGGTTGGCTAAGGAAATAGACACTCTATCAAGATCTTTTTTTGAAGGTAAAGGGAATAATTTAAAAAGTCTATTTACTAAGCTTTCATATTGAGAGTGATTTACTCGCTTAAGTTTATTGACTCGGCCCATGCATCTGTTGAAGTCCTTTCTATAAGCATGTGTAGTACGATAATTTCGTTCAGCGGCTAAGCTTTCAATATTGCGCACGGATGCTCTAATTCGTTTTGCCTCGTCAGAAGGGAGACGAGGTTCGGAAAATGAAACACGCAACCCGTGAACCGTTAATGGAGTGGTCGACGTATAATACTGTTGAGTTTTTTTTAAATTAACAGGTAAGTCTTTCTCATGTAGCATATTAATAATAATATCTTTTGCGTATGAAAAGTCATAATTAGATACTGTTGATGATACTGTTATATCATCAACTAAGCGAGTATACCTTAAGTTCTTTCGAGATAACCTATCAACAATCTTCCATTCGACGTCATATAGGCATAAGCAGGATAAATAGCTTGACGTTAAAGCTCCCTGCACTAAATGCCCTTCATAACAGCAGATATTTGTCAGAGCCTTTGTTACATCATCGCTAAAAAAGAAAAAGTTAGAGAAAATACGTTCAATGTGTATTGATTGAACATTATCGAAAAAATTTTTAATATCTACTTTTAAAAGGCTTTTCGATTGGCAATGAACTCGCGCACATGCAATGTAATCTTTTTGTTCTATATCCTCATCCAAAAACTGATTCGGAATTGAGCCAAATAGATACGACGCCCAAATAATAGGCGGGTTCTTTTTTTCTCGTCCTTTTGGAGTGTATATATTAAATATTCTCCTGTTTATACGACGTTGAATTTTTCTAATCAATGATTTTGGATTATAAACACTCCTTGTAGTACCATCACTTTTTTCAACTTCGGAAGGAGTATATCTTTCTTTATCAGGAATTGATAACGCTGTTTCAAGTTCGGCTCTTGTTATACTCAGAGTGGAACATAATGAATCAATGGAGTTTATTGCGGAGACAGTATTCTTTTTAGTATGGCGTATATGAAGAGACATAATAATCCTTTATACAATATAAGCTCGATCACCTCAAATAAAGAGGACTGGGGGTTATGTTGCTTTTATCGGCTATAACTGACAACTGCCATAATCCCCATGATCGAGCTTACCGTCCAACTCTACTCTGCGTAGCCGAGAGAGAGGCGTGCGTGGGGCCCTCTCCCGAATAGCTTAGTCAAACTAAGCGCCTTGCGGCATTAGTCAATTAAAGACAAGTAATCTCAGCCGATTGTTGCAAAAAAGCGGTTCGCTAATGCAGGATTATATATACACTCATTTGATATAACTGTCAAAGTTTTGCTGATGTTATTATACGCATACTAATTAATAAGTGTTTCTGATACAAAAACCTACCATTCCATTAGACCTACGCGTTGCTCCAAGTACGTATAGTGATTATATGCTTTACGAACCTCATTGTACGTTATCTGCATATACCGCCTCGATCACATCAGTATTAAATCCTGCTTCAATCAGAGCTGTGCTCGTTAAGTTGTCCGGAAGTGATAGTAAAAAGAATCACGAATGTCTGCTCTTCGCTCTTCACGGACATTCAACAAACAACGCTATTCTTTTAGTAAGGCCAAAGTCCTGCTTTTTACCCAGCAAAACCCCGGCCTCCCATCACCCGGCTCAGTGCGCCTGGATATACGGCTCCTTCACAAACTCCGCCAGCAGCCAGACCATATCATGCAGCAGCCCGGTGAGTTCTTTCGCCACGCTCGCAGGCAACGTCCCGCCCATTACCGCCAGCGTTAACGCCACGGCATAATCCACCTGCAGCGTTGTCTCTTGCCAGCATTCCGGCACGCAGGATGCGATCTTTTCTCCCGCAATGAGTCGTTCGACCAGATACGGCGGAAGTTCCGAGTCACAACTCTTGCGCAGCCGTTTCAGCGCAGCCAGCAGTCGCTCGCAAAGGGTGGCAAAAGTCACCGCGTCGTCCGTTTCAACCAGCACGCTCACATATGCAGTGCAGGCATCAGCGAGTTCAAAGAGATCCGCAGACTCAGGCAGTTGCAGGTGGAGAAGGTGATGAAGAGCGCTTTCTTCAGTAAGCGCGTAAGAAAATCCAGGGATAGTAGCCATAAGGCATCCTCTTTATGCAAAAAATATTAACCGCCCGATGAGTTCCTACGCTCAGAGGGGGTAGCGCTGACGGAGGTAGGAATACCGTGCATAAAGAAAAACGGCCAGCCTTTCGGCTGCTCCGCCAGCGCCACCGTGATTCTAACGGGATATGCGCTGCCGCGACAAAAAATATCGCTTTATGCTAACGGGTTCCTACGCCCGGCTGCGGATGTGCCGCAACGCAGGCACTTTAAAACCGCGAAGAAAGGATGAAAAGGGATACCCCTGAATTACATAAGGTTGCTTGCAGGTTTGCGAGGCGGCTTCCAGAACGGCATTGCCGGGTGGCGGCTACGCCTGACCCGGCCTACAAAATCCAAAGCCCCAACAGCGACACGAACCGTAGGCCCGCGCAAGCGAAGCGCCGCCGGGCACAGCCGCGCTGCCGTCACCCTTCGCTCATCATCGCCAGAAACCGCTTCACCGTCCGCGAACGCTCAAAACGCCGCCAGCAGAGCGCGATATCGGTATAAAGCTCCGGCGAGCGCAGCGCATGGTAGGTCACATTCGGCGGTGAAATGGCCGCCATGGATTTCGGCACCAGCGCGAACCCGCCGCCGGCGGAGACCATGCTCAGGGAAGAGGAAAGCTGCGACGACTGCAGCGCGCGCTGCACGTTTATTCCGGCCCGCTCGCAGCAGCCGTAAACCCGGTCATACAGACCTGGCGCGACCTCCTGTGGGAACAACACCACCGGCGTATCCCGAAGTTCCTCCAGCGCCAGATCGCCGCACGTCGCCAGGGGATGATCGCGATGCAGCGCCACCACCATTGGCTCCCGGTCGAGGATTTTTAATTCGAATACCTTGCTGCTTTCGCACGGCAGGCGCACAAAGGCGATATCCAGTTCACCCTCCGCCAGCATCGTGGTCAGCGACGACATGTTGGCTTCCACCTGGTGAACCTGCACTGCCATGTTCTGCACCTGAAACTGGCGGATCAGGGCGAAGATTTTGGGATGAAAGGCATCCGAACTGGTAATGCCAATCGACAGGCTGCCGTTCAGCCCGCGCGCGATGCCCCGGGCTTTCTCCAGCGCGGCGTCGCTCAGCGCCAGGATCTTACAGGCGTCCTCATAGAAGGCTTCTCCCGCCTCGGTCAGCTCCACGCCCCGCGTCAGGCGCCTGAACAGAGGCGTGCCCACTTCCTCCTCAAGCCTTTTGATCTGCTGGCTCAGAGGAGGTTGTGAAATACCCAGCGCGTTGGCCGCCCTGGTGAAGTGTCGCTCGCGTGCTACCGCGACAAAATAGCGCAGATAACGAAGTTCCATATCAAAAACGTCTCAAACCAGCATGGATTCTATATTGGAACTCTCTGCTGAATCGGGTCAACATTTATTTAACCTTTATAAATAAAGTTGAAGAGGACGAGCATGATGATGCATTCATCTGCATGCGACTGTGAGGCGAGTTTATGCGAGACCCTGCGCGGGTTTTCGGCTCAACATCCTGACAGCGTGATCTATCAGACATCGCTAATGAGCGCCCTGCTAAGCGGCGTCTACGAAGGGGAGACCACCATCGCCGACCTGCTGGCACACGGCGATTTTGGCCTCGGCACCTTTAACGAGCTGGACGGCGAAATGATTGCCTTCAGCAGCCAGGTCTACCAGCTGCGCGCCGACGGCAGCGCCCGCGCCGCGAAGCCGGAGCAAAAAACGCCGTTCGCGGTGATGACCTGGTTCCAGCCGCAGTACCGCAAAACCTTCGACGGGCCGGTCAGCCGTCAGCAGATCCACGATGTGATCGACCAGCAGATCCCCTCCGACAACCTGTTCTGCGCGCTGCGCATCGACGGCAACTTCCGTCACGCGCACACCCGCACCGTACCGCGCCAGACGCCACCGTACCGGGCGATGACCGACGTGCTGGACGACCAGCCGGTGTTCCGCTTTAACCAGCGCGAGGGCGTGCTGGTGGGGTTCCGTACCCCGCAGCATATGCAGGGGATAAACGTGGCGGGCTATCACGAACACTTCATCACCGACGACCGACAGGGCGGCGGCCATCTGCTCGACTATCAGCTGGAGAGCGGCGTGCTTACCTTCGGTGAAATTCACAAGCTGATGATCGACCTGCCTGCCGACAGCGCGTTTTTACAGGCCAACCTGCACCCCAGCAACCTTGATGCGGCTATCCGCGCCGTTGAAAACTAACAGGAGTACTACCGTGAACAGTGAGAAACAGTCACGTCAGTGGGCGCACGGCGCCGATATGGTTGTCGGCCAGCTGGAAGCGCAGGGCGTGAAGCAGGTGTTCGGGATCCCGGGCGCAAAAATCGACAAGGTTTTTGACTCCCTGCTGGACTCCTCCATCGAGATCATTCCCGTACGCCACGAGGCCAACGCGGCGTTTATGGCGGCGGCAGTGGGGCGGTTGACCGGCAAAGCCGGCGTGGCGCTGGTCACCTCCGGACCGGGCTGTTCAAACCTGATCACCGGTATTGCCACCGCCAACAGCGAAGGCGACCCGGTGGTCGCGCTGGGCGGGGCGGTGAAGCGGGCAGACAAAGCGAAGCTGGTGCATCAGAGCATGGACACCGTCGCGATGTTCAGCCCGGTGACAAAATACGCCGTAGAAGTGAACTCCCCGGACGCGATTGCCGAGGTGGTGTCCAACGCGTTTCGCGCCGCCGAGCACGGCAGGCCGGGCGGGGCGTTTGTCAGCCTGCCGCAGGATATTGTCGACCAGCCCACCACGGGGGCGATTTTGCCCGCCAGCGGTCCCGCGCTGATGGGGCCGGCACCGGAATCCGCCATTAACGACGTGGCGAAGCTTATCGAAAAGGCCAAAAACCCGGTCATCTTACTCGGCCTGATGGCCAGCCAGCCCGCCAACAGCGCCGCGCTGCGCAAGCTGCTGGAGAAAAGCCGTATCCCGGTCACCAGCACCTACCAGGCCGCCGGGGCTGTCAATCAGGAACACTTCACCCGCTTTGCCGGACGCGTCGGCCTGTTTAACAACCAGGCGGGCGACCGGCTGCTGCATCTGGCGGATCTGATTATCTGCATCGGCTACAGCCCGGTGGAGTACGAGCCTTCTATGTGGAACAGCGGCGACGCGACGCTGGTGCACATCGATGTGCTGCCCGCCTATGAGGAGCGCAAGTATGTTCCCGATCTGGAGCTGGTGGGGGATATCGCCGCCACGCTGAACCTGCTCGCCAGCCGCATTGAGCACAAGCTTGAACTGAGCCAGCGCGCCTCGGAAATTCTGGTCGATCGCCAGCATCAGCGGGACCTCCTCGACCGCCGCGGCGCATCGCTTAACCAGTTTGCCCTGCATCCGCTGCGCATTGTGCGCGCCATGCAGGACATCGTGAATAACGACGTGACGCTTACCGTCGATATGGGCAGCTTCCACATCTGGATCGCCCGCTACCTCTACAGCTTCCGCGCGCGTCAGGTGATGATCTCCAACGGTCAGCAGACCATGGGCGTGGCGCTCCCGTGGGCGATTGGCGCGTGGCTGGTCAACCCGGGGCGCAAGGTGGTGTCGGTTTCCGGGGACGGCGGCTTTTTGCAGTCGAGCATGGAGCTGGAAACCGCGGTGCGCCTCAACGCTAACGTGCTGCACATCATCTGGGTGGATAACGGCTACAACATGGTTGCCATTCAGGAAGAGAAAAAATACCAGCGTCTTTCCGGCGTCGAGTTCGGCCCGGTCGACTTCAAAGCCTATGCCGACGCCTTTGGCGCGAAAGGCTTTGCCGTGGAGAGCGCCGACGCGCTCGAACCGACGCTGCGTGCGGCGATGGATGTCGATGGCCCGGCCGTGGTGGCCATTCCCGTCGACTACAGCGATAACCCGCTGCTGATGGGCCAGCTCCATCTCAGCCAGATTTTGTGACTCAACATAAGGACAGAGAAATGCAAAAAGTTGCTCTCGTAACAGGCTCAGGCCAGGGGATTGGTAAAGCGATTGCGCTTCGCCTGGTGAAGGATGGTTTTGCCGTCGCTATCGCCGATTACAACGAAGAGACGGCGAAAGCGGTTGCCGATGAAATCATCCGCAGCGGCGGGAAGGCCGTCGCCGTGAAGGTCGACGTCTCTGACCGCGACCAGGTGTTTGCGGCCGTGGAGAAAGCCCGCACCGAACTGGGCGGCTTCAACGTTATCGTCAACAACGCCGGGGTGGCGCCGTCCACGCCGATCGAATCCATCACGCCGGAGATTGTCGACAAGGTCTACAACATCAACGTGAAAGGGGTGATCTGGGGCATTCAGGCCGCGATTGACGCGTTCCGCAAAGAGGGGCACGGCGGCAAAATCATCAACGCCTGCTCACAGGCGGGGCATACCGGCAACCCGGAGCTGGCCGTCTACAGTTCCAGTAAATTTGCGGTACGCGGCTTAACCCAGACCGCCGCACGGGATCTTGCTCCGCTGGGGATCACCGTTAACGCCTACTGCCCGGGCATCGTTAAAACGCCGATGTGGGCGGAGATCGACCGTCAGGTCTCCGAGGCAGCGGGTAAACCGCTCGGCTACGGGACCGAGACCTTTGCCAAACGCATTACGCTTGGCCGCCTGTCTGAACCGGAAGATGTTGCCGCCTGCGTTTCATATCTTGCCGGGCCAGACTCCGACTATATGACCGGCCAGTCTCTGCTCATCGATGGTGGGATGGTGTTCAACTAAATTCTAATAAGCTCTGACATGAGTTTTCCCCTGCCTCCGTGCAGGGGCTTTTTTTTGTCTCCTCCGCCATTGTGCATTACACTGCGCGCTGCAAAACTTTAGTCATTACGATCTGACAGGCGGTAACAGCGATGAACGGTACAATCACAACGTGGTTTAAAGATAAAGGCTTCGGATTTATCAAAGATGAAAACGGCGACAACCGCTATTTTCATGTGATTAAGGTCGCGAACCCCGATCTGATTAAAAAAGACGCTGCGGTGACCTTCGAGCCAACCACCAACAACAAAGGCCTTTCCGCGTATGCGGTGAAGGTGATCCCGGAGAGCAAGCATCTCTATATCGCGGGCGAGCGCGTGAAGCTCACCTCGATCAAATCCTTCGTGGTATTCAGCGAAGAAGAGCCCGTTGAGACCAAAATCGACAAAGAGAACGCGGTGCTGTCGGTGGGTCTGCTGATGAACAGCATCAAACCAAAATCCGACAAGAAGCCGGGCGAAATGCGTACGGTGAAGAAGCTGGCGATCACCACCTTCCAGAACACGACGATGATCTTTACCGAAGATGAAATCGACATTGATGCCACGGTGAAGCTGCTGAAGTGATGGTTTGCCGGGTGGCGGCGATGCCTTACCCGGCCTGCAAAACTTAACCCATTCTGTGCTCGCCCCGTAACATCGCCTCACGGTTAAACACCTTCTGAATCGCCCCGTGCGCCATAAACGCTGCCCGGTCGGACATATGGGCAATCACGTCCGCGTCGTGGCTCACCAGCAGATAGGTCATCTCATGCTCGGCCTTCAGGCGGTTAAGCAGGTTCAGGATTTCCGCCTGCACCGACATATCCAGCGCCGAGGTCGGTTCATCCAGCAGCAGAAGCTGCGGGCGCAGCAGCAGCGCCCGGGCAATGGCAATGCGCTGGCGCTGGCCGCCGGAAAGCTGGTGCGGGTAGCGCCTGCCCGCCTCGGCGGAAAGCCCCACCTGCTGCAGCGCATCCGCCACCTTTTCCGCAACCTGCGTTTCACCGTGGAGGCTTAACGGCTCCGACAGGGTGCGCGCAATGGTGTGGTTTGGATGCAGCGAGGCCCACGGATCCTGAAACACCATCTGCACGTTGCGGCGAAGCTTGCCTTCAAAGCGGCGCCCTGGCGTTAACGTTTCCCCCAGCAGGGCAATACTGCCGCGCCACTCGCGCTGTAGCCCTGCCAGCACGCGCAGAAGGGTCGATTTGCCGCAGCCGGATTCGCCAATCAGGCTGAACGTCTCGCCTCTCTCTATGCTAAAGCTGGCGGCAGAGACCGCCGTTTTTTCCCCGAAGGTGACCTGCACCTGGTTAACCTCAACGAGCGCCATCGCTGGCCTCCTTCCACGGCTGCGAACGATCGAGCGTCGGCAGCATCTGTCCATAAGTATGGGCGTCTGGACGACAGGTCCAAAGGGTGCGCGTGTACGGATGCGTCGCCTGCGGGAGCCGGTTCGCCGCCATCTCATCGACCTTTTCACCCTGATACATCACCAGCACGCGGTCGCAGTGCTCCGCCACCAGCGGCAGATCGTGGCTGATTAACAGCATCGCCATCTGGCGTTCTTCGCACTGCTGCACCAGCAGCTCGAGGATCTGATTGCGCAGGCTGGCGTCCAGCGCGGAGGTCGGTTCGTCGGCAATCAGCACCTGCGGATTGTTGATCAGCGCAATCGCAATCATCACCCGCTGGCCCATGCCCCCGGAAAGCTCGCCGGGATAGCGTGACAGCACGTTCTCGTTCAGCCCGACGGCGCGGATGATGTCGTGAATGCGCGCCGCACGCTCCGGGCGCGTCAGGCGCTGATGCAGCGTGAGCGCCTCATCAAGCTGGGCGGCGACGCTTTTCACGGGGTTTAGGGCGTAGCGCGGGTCCTGCAGGACCATCGCAATCCCGTTGCCGCGCAGCGCCTGCCAGCGGCGGGCGTTCAGGGTCAGCAGATCGTTGCCAAGCACGTTAAGCCGGTTCGCGCTCACGATACCGGGTTTACGCACCAGACCCATCAGGGCGCGGGCGGACATCGACTTACCGGAGCCGGATTCTCCCACCAGCGCCACCCGCTCGTTGCCAAGCCGAAAGCTCAGGTTGTTGACCACGCGCGCGGCGGGGTAGTCGATATTCAGCGCATCGACGATAACGCGGTGTTCAGTCATGCTGTGGCTCCAGTACGTCGCGCAGGCCATCGCCCAGCAGGTTAAACGCCAGGCTGGCAAACAGGATGGCGCCGCCCGGAATGGCGGCAATCCACCACTGGTCGAAAATCACCTGCATGCCGTCGGCAATCATCGCCCCCCATTCGGCCATGGGCGGACGCGCGCCAAGGCCGAGGAAGCCGAGACCGGCGGCGGCCAGAATAATCCCCGCCAGATCCAGCGCCAGCCGCACAATCGCGGACGGCAGGCACAGGGGCAGAATATGGCCGACCAGCAGGCGCAGGCCGCGGATCCCCATCATCTCCGCGGCGGCCAGATAATCGCTGTGGCGCAGACGCTGAATCTCGCTCCGCGCCTGACGCGCGTAGGCGGGCCAGGTGGTTAAGGCCAGCGCCAGCGCGCCGTTGACCAGCCCCGGGCCAAGCATCGCCACAAACGCGAAGGCGAGGATCAGGCGCGGCATCGACATCACCACGTCGGTAAAGCGCATCAGGATACGCTCCACCCAGCCGCCGTAGTAGCCGGACAAAATGCCCACCAGCAGCCCGGCGGGCAGGGTAATGACCGTCACCAGGGCCACCAGCCCGAGCGCCGGACGGGTGCCGTAAATCAGGCGCGAGAGCAGATCGCGCCCGTAGCTGTCGGTGCCCAGCCAGTGCCGGGCGCCAGGTGCCTCCAGGCGCGCGGCAGCGTCCTGCCAGTTCGGATCTACCGGCGCCAGCCAGGGCGCGAACAGGGCAATAAACACCAGCAGCGCGAGGCCAATCAGTCCGCAAACGGCGGCAGGGGAGCGGCGCAGGCGGCGTAAGAAGAGATAAAACGGCATCAGCGCACCCTGGGATCGGTCGCCCGCACAAGCAGGTCGGTAAGGTTATTGATCAGTACAAAGCAGACGCCAATCAGCAGCGTACCGCCCATAACCGCGGTCGTGTCTCCGGCGAACAGGGCGGTGGTGAGATAGCGTCCGATGCCCGGCCACGAGAACACGGTTTCGGTTAATACCGCACCTTCCAGCATGCTGGTATAGGCCAGGGCGATCACCGTCAGCAGGGTGCTGCGAATGTTCGGCAGCACGTGGCGCAGCAGAATGGCCATCTCCCCGGCACCCTTGGCGCGGGCAAGCAGGATGTACTCCTTGTTCATTTCGCTGAGGCAGGCCGAGCGGGTCAGACGGGTAATGCTTGCCAGCGAGTAATAGGCCAGCAGCAGCACCGGCAGCACCAGGTGGCTGATGGCGTTGCGGAATGCCTCGCGATCGCCGGAAAGCCAGGTGTCTATCAGCGCAAAGCCGGTGCGCGGCTCGACGGTGAACTGCCAGATATCGTCCAGCCTGCCGGGGCCCACGCTCCACTGCAGCTTTGCGTAGAACAGGGCCAGCATTAGCAGGCCAAGCCAGAAAATCGGCACCGAGTTGCCGAGCAGGGTAAGCGTTCTGATCGCTACATCGAGCGGCGAACCGGCGTAGCGGGCGCACAGCACTCCGGCTGTCACGCCGAGCACGGACCCAATGATTAGCGCCAACGTCGCCAGCTCCAGTGTAGCGGGGAAGGCGTGCAGCAGATCCTGCAGCACTGGCTGCCCGGTAGCGCTGGCGGTGCCTAAATCACCGTGGGCGAGATTTTGCAGATAGTGCCAGAACTGCACGGGTAGGGGACGATCCAGCCCGAGCTGGTGGCGAACCTGATCGTACGTTGACTGGCTGGCGTGATCCCCGACGATCTGCAGCACGCGATCGACCGGGGAAAACGCCGAAAGCGCAAACGTGACGAGCAGCAGCCCGAAGAGCGTCAGCAGCAGGGTCAGCAGACCCTGAAGCACGCGGGTGGAAAGATGCGGCATGGGAAATCGTTATCCAGAAAATATGCACGGACGACCCCCTCTCCCACGGGAGAGGGAGAAGGACAAGGGCTACTTCGTGACGCGATCGTACCAGACCATATCCGCGTTCAGCCCCTGCTGATATCCCTTCACGTTATCGCGCACCGCGATCTGGGTTTTGCCCTGATCGACGAACACGTACGGCGAGCTCTGCTGCAGCTGTTCCTGCATCTTCTTGTACAGATCCAGACGCTTCGCCGGATCCGGTTCGGCAACCGCCGCCAGCGTGGCCTTGTTCAGCTCCGGGATTTTCCAGCCGTTCAGACCGGCCACGGTGCTGGACTTCCCGTCGTTCCACGCGAAGGCGCTGGCGTTTGAGTGCGCATCGAAGTAGTCCGGGATCCACAGACGAATCGCCGCCTGATGCTGCTTAGCACGCACGCGGGCATAGACCTGGCTCCCGGCGGCAGGCAGCAGATCCACCTTCACGCCACCCTGAGCAAAGGTCGCCTGCATCGACTGGGCAATAGTGATAAACGGCGGCTTGTTCTCCACGTCCAGCGTGAAGTGCGCGTCCTTAATGCCCGCTTTGGCGAGGATTGCCTTCGCTTTTGCCGGATCAAATTTAAACGGATTGTCTTCCAGCGCGCCCGGCAGGCCGACCGGCAGGAAGCTCTGGTGAACAAAATACTGGCCTTTCAGCAGGTTTTTAGTGATGCCGTCATAGTCGACCAGCCAGCGCGACGCTTCCCAGAACGCCGGGTTGTTCAGCAGCGGATTGGCGCTGTTGCCGGTGTTAAACACCAGGTAATTCTGCTCGGCGGACGGAATGCTCAGCACCTTCACGCCCGGCTTGCCGTCCAGAGCGCTAATCTGGTCTGCACCCAGATCGCGCGCGACATCCGCATCCCCCTGCTGGATCAGCAGGCGGCGTGAAGCCGGATCGGGAACGTTCTTAATGATGATGCTTTTCAGCTTCGGCGCGCCGCCGGGGGCGGAATCGTTGGCTTCCAGCACGATGGCCTGATGCGGCTGATAGACGCGCATTTTGAACGCGCCGCTGCCCGCCGAGTGCATTTTCAGCCAGGCGTTGCCGAAATCGTTATCCTTGACGTTTGCCGCGACCTGCTTTTCATCGACGATGGAGGCTATCGGCGTGGAGAGAATATTCAGCGCCACCGAGGGGCTAACGTCCGCCGTCCAGTGAAGCTGGAGGGTATGATCGTCCACCTTTTTCAGCTGGCTGGCGATGTTGCTCGCGTCCCAGCCCAGCACGTTGAGGATAAAGGCCGGGGATTTGTTCAGCGTCACGGCGCGGGTATAAGAGAAAATCACGTCTTCCGGACGCAGCGGGTTGCCGGAGGCGAATTTTGCATCGGGTTTAAGCTTGATGGTCAGGGTTTTTGCTGCCGCATCCGCGTCCCAGCTTTCTGCCAGAACCGGCGTGATTTTTTCCGGATTATCGCGGTCCGGCTGCACCAGACGCTGGTACAGGCTCGGCACGGTCTGGATGCTGGAGAGCTCGTTGGCTTCGGCCGGGTCGAGGCTCACGATGTCATCAAGACCCTGAGCAACCACCAGCGTCGTCGGCTGCGTAGCGGCGTGGGTAGCGCCTGAGAGCGCAGCCAGCATCAGTAACGGCAACAGTTTTTTTGTCATAGCGATCCCTGAGAAGAATATATTGTGATTGTTTTATGCTCCGCTACGTTAGGTCGACTCCACATTTCTTCAAAGTCGAAATTCTGCTTTGCTTATGCCATGCGGATATATCGCATGTGGCCTGGTTATTAAACGCCTCTCTTTTCGCCGCCCTTTTAACCTGCTATAACAAAATCCTTACCTTTCAGGGAGTCACCCCCGTGCCCGAAATCAATCAATATGGTCAAACCGTTAACGATCTCGTCCCGGACTGGAAGTGCGCGCAGGTATTAACCCGCACGGCGCTGACCGGGCAGTATTGCCGTCTTGAGCCGCTGGACGCCGGGCGTCACGCGGCGGATCTCTTTGAGGCCTACGCGCTGGGCGACGACAGCGACTGGACGTGGCTTGCCAGCACCCGGCCTGAAAGCGTGGAAGCCACCGCACACTGGGTGTCCGGAAAGGTGATGGATGATGATCTGGTGCCCTTCGCCGTGATGGATTTACGCACTGAAAAGGCGGTCGGGCTGGTGAGCTATATGGCGATAGAGCGCTTTCAGGGCTCGGTGGAGATCGGCCACGTCACCTGGTCGCGCAGGATGAAAGGCACTCGCATCGGCACCGAGGCGGTGTGGCTGCTGCTGAAAAACGCCTTTGACCACAAATACCGACGGCTGGAGTGGAAGTGCGATTCGATGAATACCGCATCGCGCAGCGCCGCGGAGCGGCTTGGGTTCGTCTGGGAAGGGCGCTTACGCCAGCGGCTGGTGCGGAAAGGCCGCAACCGCGACAGCGATATGCTTTCTATTATTGATGGCGAATGGCCGCAAAGAGACGCGGAACTGCGCGCCTGGCTGGCAGCGGCGAATTTTGACGAGGAAGGACGGCAGATAAAGCGGCTTGAGGCGTTTCGGTTATAAGTTTTTATGTAGGGTACAGCCCAACCACGCGGCTAATCCGCGGAAATAGCGATTTCAATCAGGTTGGTTTTTCCGGACTGCAGGCCGCGCGTTACCGCTTCGGCGATATCCGCTGCCTCGGTCACCCGGCAGCAGTGGACGCCCATGGCGGTGGCCAGCGACTGAAAATCGATATGCGGGTTCACGAGGTCCATCCCGATAAAACGGCCCAGCCGCGTTGAGCTGTAGTCGGCCTGGCTCTTCATAAAGTTTTTCAGGATGTTGTACTCCCTGTTATTCATGACGATAAAGGTGACCGGCAGATTTTCGTGTGCTGCCGTCCAGAGTGCCTGCGGCGAGTACAAGGAGGCCCCGTCGCCGATCAGGCAGACCACCGGCTCCCGTCCGCGTCCCAGCGAATGCCCCACGGAGGCAGGCATCCCCCAGCCCAGTCCGCCGCCGCGCATAAAGTAGTAGCGCTGATGCTGCTGGTCAGAGATGAACCGGCGGACATGCCTGGCGGTCGCTATCGCTTCATCAACGATGGTGGTACCCGCCGGAATGGAGCGGATGACCTCCCAGGCTGCGACCATCGGCGAAAGGGCCGGGCGAAGCCGCTCGGCGGCCAGACGTTCTTCCTGCAACTGCCACTCCTTCTCACGTTCGTCGCGGGCCGCCACCAGCAGCTGCTGGTGGGCCAGCGTATTGGCGATCAGGCGCTGCTCAAGCTTCGGCAGCAGTTCGTGCAGGGACAGTTTAATATCCCCCATCACCGAAAGGCGAGTGGCATAGGTGCGGCCAAGCTCGTGCATATCCGCCGAGAGCTGATACACCGCGCAGGTTGCCGGAATGGCCTCGCCCTCGCTGTACAAAATGGTGATCAGGCTTCTGCCGCCGATGATAAATACGGCATCGTAGGCATTGATGACGCTGGCGATTTCGCTGGCGGTGGTGGGCATATTGCCCCGCCAGAGCGCGTGCTGGGTGGGAAATGGCAAATTCAGCGGCCAGGAGGAGCCGTAGACGTGGGCGCCGAGCGCTTCCGCCAGCTGGACAATTTCCTGCGTCGAGCCGCTGGAGTGCACCTCATCGCCCGCCACAATCATGATCCTGCCCGGCGCGATCTCGCTGAGCGCCTCCGCCAGCTCGTCCAGCGAGCCCGCAACGGTGTGGTAGTTTACTCTCGACGCCGTCTGTATCCCGGCGTCGCTCAGCTCTTCCATCACGTTCATCGGCAGGGAGAGCAGCACCGGGCCGCCAGGAGGATAGCTGGCAGCGTGAAACGCGCGGCGCACCAGCACCGGGAGCTGGTCGGCGCTGGTGACCTCCTGCGCCCACTTCATGACCGGAGAGCCGATGGAAACAATATCATCATACAGAAGCGGGTCGCGGACGTAGTGTCGCGTATCCTGCTGTCCAACGGTCACCACCAGCGGGGTTTTCATAATCCGCGAATTAATGAGATTCCCCATACCGTGCCCAAGGCCGCTGGCGGTATGCAAATTGATAAAGCCCGTTTTGCCGGAGGCTTTCGCATAGCCGTCGGCAATCGCCACCACGGTGCTCTCCTGAAGCGCCAGAATATAGTGAATATTTTCATGGCGAAGCAGGGCATCAATGAGCGGAAGTTCGGTGGTGCCGGGGTTGCCAAAAATATATTCCACGCCTTCACTCTCCAGCACTTCAAGAAGAATATCGGCACCCGTTCGCATATTGAGATCTGATAAGGACGTTAATGATTTAATCATAATGACACCTCATTCAGCATTATTTAACGCAGGCTAAAATTCTTCCTGCGTTGGACGCACAACAATTTCATTAATATCAACGTCGCCAGGCTGTTCTATGGCAAATAAAACCGCGCGGGCAATTGCGTCAGCCGGAATAGCCTGCTTATAAAACTCATGGAGAAATTTTTTACTCTCTTCGTCAGAGCTGCCGAATTGCAGTTCGCTTTCGACGGCACCGGGCGAAATAAGCGTCGTGCGGATAGTTTTACCTGCCTCCTGACGTAAGCCTTCGCTCAGCGCGCGGACGGCGAATTTCGTGGCGCTATACACCACGCCGCCAGGGGCCAGCACCTTGATGCCCGCAACGGAGGCAACGTTAATAAAATGCCCGCTGCCCTGACGCTGGAACACCGGGAGCGCGGCAGCGATGCCGTACAGCACGCCCTTCAGATTGGTATCAATCATCTTGTCCCATTCGTCGGTTTTCAGCTCGCTGAGGGGGGCGATGGCCATAAAGCCCGCATTATTGATCACCACATCCACGCGCTGGTATGCGGCAACGGCAGCGTCAATCGCGCGCTGCACCTCTTCCTGACGGGTCACGTCAGCCTTTACGGCAATCGCCTTGCCGCCCTGTTGAATAATCTGATCCACCAGGGCATTAATTCTGTCCAGACGGCGCGCCACCAGCACCAGCGAAAACGCGTTATTCGCTAAATGGAGGGCAATGGCCTGACCAATACCGCTGCTGGCACCGGTGATGACAACCACCTTGTTTGCACTAATATTCATGATCTTATCTCGCTATTGAGTGATGCAAAAAATAAAAGGCAGAGAAGCGTTAATGAATAATGACAAATTCATTAATGCGGTTTTTGATATATTCTGTATCGGGAATAAAATGATGTTCGTTTAAAACTTAATGGAGTACGGAAGCGTCTGTCAATGTCGTTTTTTAATAATTAAATTAATTGCAGGCCTAATATTTAATTCTTATAGGTAACCGAGAATATTATATAAATAAAAAGGGGACGATGACGGCCCTGCAAACAGGGCCTGAGGATTACAGTTTGCCACTGTAAAGCACCGGGCCTGTGGGGAGGCCGGTGGGCGATCCGCCCTCTGGTTCAAGGCTTATGGCTATCGTGGCGTCAGCAGGGAGCGTTGCGTTCCTGAGGGTGACGCGTGTGGGGATGTCGTTATGCAGCAGCCCCATGGATACCGGCGCCTGCCCGCCTGGGATCAGCCAAAGCTGCAGGCTGTGTTGCGCGGCGACAGCTGTCGGTCGAAGCGGGGCAATGCTCAGGTGCTGGCGGCTGGCGTCCGCGCTGACGACCCACTGCCCGTGCTGTTGGGCATCGTTGAGTACCATCAGCGGAGCGAGTTCCGGGGCTCGGGTGGCATACCAGGCAACGACCGTCAGGGCGGCGAGTGAGGCCGCAACCATCCAGCCGAGATAAGGCCGACTTTGGCGTAAAGGCTTTTTGGGCGGCAGGTCGAGGGCGATTCTTTTCCACACCGTCTCGGGTGGAGGGACGGGCACAAGATGACTATCCAGCGTGCTGAACATGTCCTGCCAGTACGCCACGCGGGCGGCCAGAGCCGGTTCACGGAGGACCCTTTTCTGGAACTGAAGCCGTGCTCCTCCTCGCAGCGTGCCGAGGGCATACTCTGCTGCCAGCATGTCGTCGCGTTTTTCTGCGTCATTCATAGCCCCACGCACTCCCGAAGATGATCCATTGCCCGACGTATCCAGCTTTTCACCGAGCCTACAGGCTGCTGGAGCCAGTCGGCAATGTCGCTGTGAGACATTCCCTGATAGTAGGCGAGCGTAATGCTCTGGCGCTGCTCGCTGCTCAAATGTTCGAGACAATGCCTGAGACGCTCTGCCTGCGCATCGTCGTGCCAGTTATTCTGCTCATCTTTCTCGCCGGGCAAAAGCGCTTCGTTATACGGCGACTCGCGTTCGGCAGCGCGGGTTTGCCCGCTGCGCAGCCAGTCAATACAGCGATTGCGAACAATATGCGTAAGCCAGGTCATTGGGGAGCTCAGTGCAGCGTTGTAGGTTTCGGCTTTACTCCAGACGGTGATAAAACAGTCGTGAAGGATCTCTTCTGCCCACGCGCGGTCGCGCAGCATGCGCAGCGCGACGGCAAACAGGTGTGGCGATGTGAGTCGATAGAGTTGTTCAAATGCGCGGCGATCGCCGTTTGCGACCGCCTGCATTAATTTCTGCTGCTGTTCTGCCAGCGCGTTATCCATGTTTTTCCCGGAAGGTAACGTCACACTTCCGAAGTATAGACAACTACTTAGGCATCAGGACGGTATCAATCACATCGATCACGCCGTTTTTTTGATGAACGTCATAGGTGCTAATGTTCGCCACATTGCCTTTACCATCCTTAAGCTGAATGTTGTGCGGGCCGTTGCTCATGATCCACAGTGGCTGACCGTTAACGGTCTTCAACTCCGCGTGTCCGCCGCCCTGTTTAATTTTCTGCTCCAGCGCCTTCATATCGTAATTACCGGCAACCACGTGATAGGTGAGGATGCTGGTGAGCGTGGCTTTGTTTTCGGGTTTGACCAGGTTCTCGACCGTGCCGGCAGGCAATTTCGCAAACGCCGCATTGGTCGGCGCAAATACGGTGAATGGCCCTTTGCTCTGAAGCGTCTCCACCAGTCCAGCCGCTTTGACGGCGGCCACCAGCGTGGTGTGATCTTTCGAGTTCACGGCGTTTTCAACGATATTTTTGCTCGGGAACATTTCGGCTCCGCCTACCATCACGGAGCCTGACGTCATGGCGGCTGATGTGCCTGCACAGAAGAGTAAAGCGCTGGTGACGAGTGCAACACGGGTTAGCTTTTTCATCATCTTTCCTCGGTTTGGGGAGCAAAGGGATTGCTCACATATGCATATACGAGGGGAGGGGGTGAACTGGATGCAGGAAAATAAAAATAAATTTTGGGTGGGAAGCCCTCTCCCGTATGGAAGAGGGCCAGGGGGAGGGGAAATATCCTCAGCGCCTGACCGGCGCCCCGTTGGCCACATAATACGCGGCCGTACTTTTTGCCAGCGGCTCGCGCCCGCGAATCGCATCAGCAATTTTCTCGCCGATCATAATCGTGGTGGCGTTCAGGTTGCCGGTAATAATCTGCGGCATGATCGACGCATCCACCACGCGTAATCCTTCCAGCCCGTGAACGCGGCCTTCACCGTCAACCACCGCCATCTCGTCATAGCCCATTTTGCAGGTGCCGCACGGATGGAACGCGGTTTCGGCATGGTTACGCACGAACTCGTCCAGCTGTTCGTCGGTCTGGCATTCGACGCCCGGGCTGATTTCACGACCGCGGTATTTGTCCAGCGCCGGCTGGTGCATGATCTCGCGGGTGATGCGGATCGCGTCGCGAAACTCCTGCCAGTCCTGCTCGTGGGACATATAGTTAAACAGGATCGCCGGATGCTGGTGCGGATCGCGAGATGTAATGCGCACGTGCCCACGGCTCGGGGAGCGCATGGAGCCGACGTGGCACTGGAAGCCGTGTTCCTTAACCGCGTTTGAGCCGTTGTAGTTAATCGCCACCGGCAGGAAGTGGTACTGAATGTTCGGCCATTCGAACTCCTCGCGGCTGCGGATAAATCCGCCTGCTTCGAAGTGGTTGCTCGCACCCACGCCGGTGCCGCCAAACAGCCACTCCGCGCCAATCTTCGGCTGGTTCCACCACTGCAGGGCAGGGTAGAGGGAGACCGGCTCTTTGCATTCGTACTGGAGGTACATCTCCAGGTGATCCTGCAGGTTTTCCCCCACGCCGGGCAGATCGTGCACCAGCGGGATATCAAACTGCTTCAGCAGGTCAGCGTTGCCCACGCCGGAGCGCTGGAGGATCTGCGGGGAGGCAATCGCCCCGGCGCTCAAGAGGACTTCTTTCTTCGCCGTCGCTTTTGACGGAATGGTGCTCTCGCCTTCCAGCCACTCAACGCCCGCCGCGCGCTTGCCGTCAAAAATAATGCGATCGGTCATGGCGTGGGTGCGGATAGTCAGGTTAGGACGCGGTTTTGCCTGGTCCAGATAGCCGCGCGCGGTGCTGGCGCGTCGGCCCTGCGGCGTGACCGTGCGGTCCATCGGGCCGAAGCCTTCCTGCTGGTAGCCGTTGAGATCGTCGGTGCGCGGATAGCCCGCCTGCACGCCTGCTTCCACCATTGCTTCAAACAGCGGATTTACGCCCGGCTTAGAGGTGGTGACGCTCACCGGACCGTCGCCGCCGTGGTAGTCATTCGGCCCCACGTCGCGGGTCTCTGCCTTGCGGTAGTAGGGCAGGCAGTTGAGGTAGCTCCAGTGCTCCAGACCCGGTTCTTTCGCCCAGTTGTCCAGATCCATCGCGTTGCCGCGCACGTAGCACATGCCGTTGATCAGCGACGAGCCGCCCAGCCCTTTGCCGCGTCCGCACTCCATGCGGCGGTTGTTCATGAAGGGTTCTGGCTCGGTTTCGTACGCCCAGTTGTAGCGCTTGCCCTGCAGCGGGAACGCCAGCGCGGCAGGCATCTGGGTGCGGAAATCAAAGCGGTAGTCCGGCCCGCCCGCCTCAAGCAGCAGGACGGTGGTGTTCGGATCTTCAGTCAGTCGTGTAGCCAGTACGTTGCCGGCAGAGCCGGCCCCGATAATGATGTAGTCAAATTGCAAATAAACCTCCCGGTTAAAATATGGACTGGAATTTACCCATCTCAACCTGGATGGACTTCACCTGGGTGTAGCTCTGAAGCGTCATCACGCCGTTCTCGCGGCCAATGCCGGAGTGCTTGTAGCCGCCAACCGGCATCTCCGCGGCGGATTCACCCCAGGTGTTGATCCAGCAGATGCCCGCTTCGAGCTGATGAATGGCGCCGTGGGCGCGGTTCAGATCGGCGGTGACGATGCCCGCCGCCAGACCGTAGTCGGTGTCGTTGGCGCGGCGAATGGCTTCTTCATCGCTTTCATAGGTGAGGATGGACATCACCGGGCCGAAGATCTCTTCGCGCACGATGGTCATCTCGTCGGTGCAGTCGGTGAACACGGTCGGAGCCACCCACGCGCCGTTATCAAATCCGTCCCCCTTCAGCACGTCGCCGCCGCACAGCACGCGCGCGCCTTCTTCTTTGCCTTTGGCGATGTAGCGCATCACGCTGTCGCGGTGCGGGAAGCTGACCATCGGGCCAAAGTTGGTGCTTTCATCGAACAGATCGCCTGCGCGGATGCGGCCCACGCGCTCAACGATTTTCTGCTCAAACGCGGCCTTAGATTTTGCAGGCACGAACACGCGGGTGCCGTTGGTGCACACCTGCCCGGAGCTGAAGAAGTTGGCCATCATGGCGATGTCTGCGGCGAGATCCAGATCCGCATCGTCAAACACAATCAGCGGGGATTTGCCGCCCAGCTCCATCGTCACCTCCTTCAGGGACGAGGCTGCGGAGTTAGCCATCACCTTTTTGCCGCTGGCGACGCCGCCGGTAAAGGAGACTTTGGCGATGTCCGGATGCTCGGTCAGGTACTGGCCGGTTTCCGCGCCCATGCCCGGCAGGACGTTAAACACGCCGTCCGGCAGGCCCGCCTCGGTGTAGATTTCTGCCAGCTTCAGGGCGGTGAGCGGTGTAACCTCGCTCGGCTTGAAGATCATCGCGTTGCCCGCCGCCAGCGCCGGAGCCGATTTCCACAGGGCGATCTGGATCGGGTAGTTCCACGCGCCGATGCCCGCCACCACGCCCAGCGGCTCGCGGCGCGTGTAGACGAATGAGGTCTCGCGCAATGGGATCTGGCTGCCTTCCAGCGCCGGGATCAGCCCCGCGTAGTACTCCAGCACGTCCGCGCCGGTGACGATGTCGACGGTCGAGGTTTCAGAAAACGCTTTACCGGTGTCGAGGGTTTCCAGCTTTGCCAGCTCGTCGTTGCGCTCGCGCAGGATGTCGACGGCGCGACGCAGGATGCGGGAGCGCTCCATGGCGGTCATCGCCGCCCAGATTTTTTGCCCGCGCGTTGCGCTCTCTACGGCGCGGTCCACGTCTTCACGCCCGGCGGCCTGCACGCTCGCCAGAACTTCACCGTTGGCCGGGTTGATGGTCTCGAAGGTGCGACCGCTGGTGGCGGATGTATAACCACCATTGATATAAAGCTGCTGTTCTGCCATTCGGGACATAAATTCTCCTCGGTTATTCGGTCGGTAAATGCTGGCTGATAAAGTGGCTGGTAAGTGACTGGGCCAGGGTCTTATCCAGCGGCTTGCCGCTCAGCGCGGCGCGCAGCCACAGCCCGTCGATCAGCGCGGCGAGCCCGTAGCCCGCCTCTTCAGCCTGTTCACGCGGCAGCTCGCGGCGGAACTCGTACACCAGGTTTGAGAGCAACCGGCGGCTGCTGACCTGCTGCAGGCGGTAAAGCATTGGCTGATGCATGCTGCTCGCCCAGAAGGCCAGCCAGGCCTTCATCGCCGCGCCGCTGACCTGAGTTTCATCAAAATTGCCGCCGACAATCGCCTGCAAACGCTGCTCCGCGCTGCCGTTCGGCAGGGCGCGTAAGCGGCTTAACACCGCATCGCGCAGCTGGCCGGTGATGTCGCGCATGGTCGCTTCCAGCAGGCCGTTTTTATCTTTGAAATAGTGGCTGATGATCCCCGTGGACACGCCCGCCCGACGGGCGATCTGCGCGATGGTTGCGTCATGCATGCCCACTTCATTAATTGCTTCCAGCGTGGCGTCGATAAGCTGCCTGCGCCGGATCGGCTGCATCCCCACTTTGGGCATTTTTGCCACTCCATTCATCAGCGTTGGTAATCTATTAAAGCGGTTTTTGATTGGACGTTCAATATAAAATGTGTCTTAATTGTTGCGGATTTGGATTTTAATAGTTACAAAAACAGTGAGGATACTGGATGACAGACCTTTCACAGGACAGAGAAAAAGACAAAATCAACCCGGTCGTTTTTTACACGTCCGCCGGGCTGATTTTGTTGTTTTCCCTGACGACCATTTTCTTTAACGATTTTTCTGCCGAGTGGATTGGCCGCACCCTGAACTGGGTGTCGAAGACCTTCGGCTGGTACTACCTGCTGGCGGCGACGCTCTATATTGTCTTCGTGGTCTGCATTGCCTGCTCGCGCTTCGGCTCGGTGAAGCTCGGGCCAGAGCAGTCCAAGCCCGAGTTCAGCCTGCTAAGCTGGGCGGCGATGCTGTTTGCCGCGGGCATCGGCATCGACCTGATGTTCTTCTCCGTGGCGGAGCCGGTCACGCAGTATATGCAGCCGCCGGAAGGGGCGGGGCAGACGATGGAGGCCGCGCGCCAGGCGATGGTCTGGACGCTGTTCCACTACGGCCTGACGGGCTGGTCGATGTACGCCCTGATGGGCATGGCGCTCGGATACTTTAGCTATCGTTATAATTTACCCCTCACCATCCGCTCCGCGCTGTACCCGATTTTCGGTAAAAAGATCAACGGCCCGATTGGCCACAGCGTCGATATCGCGGCGGTGATTGGCACCATCTTCGGCATCGCGACAACGCTCGGGATTGGCGTGGTGCAGCTCAACTACGGGCTGAGCGTGCTGTTTGATATTCCGGATTCGATGGCGGCGAAAGCGGCGCTGATTGCGCTCTCGGTGATTATCGCCACCATTTCGGTGACCTCCGGCGTGGATAAGGGCATCCGCGTGCTCTCCGAGCTGAACGTGGCGCTGGCGCTGGGCCTGATCCTGTTCGTGCTGTTTATGGGCGACACCTCGTTCCTGCTCAACGCCCTGGTGCTTAACGTGGGCGACTACGTGAACCGCTTTATGGGCATGACGCTGAACAGTTTCGCCTTCGACCGCCCGGTAGAGTGGATGAACAGCTGGACGCTCTTCTTCTGGGCGTGGTGGGTTGCGTGGTCGCCGTTTGTCGGCCTGTTCCTGGCGCGCATTTCGCGTGGCCGTACCATCCGCCAGTTTGTGATGGGCACGCTGATTATCCCGTTCACCTTTACCCTGCTGTGGCTGTCGATTTTCGGCAACAGCGCGCTGCACGAGATCATCCACGGCAACGCAACCTTTGCCCAGGAAGCGATGGCGCACCCGGAGCGCGGCTTCTACAGCCTGCTGGCGCAGTATCCGGCGTTCACCTTTAGCGCCTCCGTGGCGACCATCACCGGCCTGCTGTTTTACGTCACCTCGGCGGATTCCGGCGCGCTGGTGCTGGGGAACTTCACCTCAAAGCTGAAGGACATCAACAGCGACGCGCCGAACTGGCTGCGCATCTTCTGGTCCGTCGCCATCGGCCTGCTGACGCTCGGCATGCTGATGACCAACGGCATTTCGGCGCTGCAGAACACCACGGTGATCATGGGCCTGCCGTTCAGCTTTGTGATCTTCTTCGTGATGGCCGGGCTGTATAAATCGCTCAAGGTGGAAGACTATCGACGCGTCAGCGCCAGCCGCGACACCGCGCCGCGGCCAATGGGCGCCCAGGACAGGCTGAGCTGGAAGAAACGCCTGTCGCGCCTGATGAACTACCCGGGCACGCGCTACACCAAACAGATGATGGAGACGATCTGCTTCCCGGCGATGGAAGAGGTGGCGCAGGAGCTGAGGCTGCGCGGCGCCTACGTGGAGCTGAAAAACCTGCCGCTGGAAGAGGGTGAAACCCTGGGGCACCTGGATCTGCTGGTGCACATGGGCGACGAGCAGAACTTTGTCTACCAGATCTGGCCGCAGCAGTACTCGGTACCTGGCTTTACCTACCGGGCGCGCAGCGGGAAATCAACCTACTACCGGCTGGAAACCTTCTTACTGGAGGGTAGCCAGGGGAATGATTTGATGGACTACAGCAAGGAGCAGGTGATTACGGATATTCTGGACCAGTATGAACGGCACCTGAACTTTATCCATCTGCACAGGGAAGCGCCGGGGAATAGCGTGATGTTCCCGGATGTTTGAGTAATGACAAACTCTTTTAATTAAAAATCCAGCCATTTTTTTGCCGGGTGGCGCTGCGCTTACCCGGCCTTCAAAACTGCTTTTCCGTAGGCCTGATAAGCGAAGCGCCGTCAGGCCCACCCTTCATTGACATAACTTTAATGATAACCATTTTCATTTAAATATAGCCTGTGCTATACCTTATAGCACGGGCTAATTTTGCTTTGAATTTCACCACCTCAGGAGACTTCTGCGATGCACCCACTGCAAGGATTAAAGCGTCTGTTGCTCGGCGCGCTGCTCACGGCTACGACCAGCACGGGCGCGCTGGCGGCTGAAAAGTTCCAGGTCATCACCACCTTTACCGTCATCGCGGATATGGCGAAAAACGTGGCGGGGGATGCCGCAGAAGTCACCTCCATCACCAAACCGGGCGCTGAAATCCACGAGTACCAGCCGACGCCGGGGGATATCAAGCGCGCGCAAAAGGCGCAGCTGATTCTGGCGAACGGCATGAACCTGGAGCTGTGGTTCCAGCGTTTTTATCAGCATCTGAACGGCGTGCCGGAGGTGATTGTCACCCAGGGCATCACCCCGATGGGCATCAGCGAGGGGCCGTACGACGGCAAGCCTAACCCGCACGCGTGGATGTCGCCGGACAACGCGCTGATTTACGTTGATAACATCCGCGACGCGCTGGTGAAGTACGACCCGGCCAACGCGCAGGTCTACCAACGCAACGCTGAGGCCTACAAGCAGAAGATCGTCGCGACCCTCGAACCGCTGCGCAAGCAGGTGGCGGAGATCCCGGAAGACAAACGCTGGATGGTGACCAGCGAGGGCGCCTTCTCCTATCTTGCGCGGGATCTGGGCATGAAGGAACTTTACCTGTGGCCGATCAACGCCGATCGGCAGGGCACGCCGCAGCAGGTGCGCAAGGTGATCGATCTGGTGAAGAAATATCGCATCCCGGCGGTATTTAGCGAAAGCACGGTCTCCGATAAGCCGGCGCGTCAGGTGGCGCGGGAAACCGGCGCCCACTACGGCGGTGTGCTGTATGTTGACTCCCTGAGTGCGGAAAACGGCCCCGTGCCGACCTATATCGACCTGCTGAACGTGACCACCCGCACGCTGGTGCAGGGCATTCGCGACGGCATGAAGGAGTGACCATGCAGAAGGGGATTGTCGTCACGGACGTAACCGTGACCTACCGCAACGGCCACACGGCGCTGCGCAATGCGTCGTTCAGCGTGCCCGGCGGATCGATTGCCGCGCTGGTGGGGGTGAACGGCTCCGGCAAGTCCACGCTGTTTAAGGCGGTGATGGGCTTTGTGCGGGCGGCGAGCGGCACTATCACCCTCCATGGGCTGCCGCCTCACCGGGCGCTGCGCCAGAACCTGGTCGCCTACGTGCCGCAGTCGGAAGAGGTCGACTGGTCGTTTCCGGTGCTGGTCGAGGATGTTGTGATGATGGGGCGCTATGGGCATATGGGGTTTCTGCGGCGGCCTAAAGCGCAGGATCGGCAGATCGTGACCGACGCCCTGAAGCGCGTGGATATGCTCGAGCTGCGCCATCGGCAGATTGGCGAACTGTCCGGCGGGCAAAAGAAGCGCGTCTTCCTGGCGCGGGCGATTGCCCAGCAGGGCGAAGTGATCCTGCTCGACGAGCCGTTTACCGGCGTGGACGTTAAAACCGAAGCCAGAATCATCAGCCTGCTGCGCGAGTTGCGCGACGAGGGCAAAACCATGCTGGTCTCGACCCACAATTTGGGCTCGGTCACGGAGTTTTGCGATTACACGGTGATGGTCAAAGGCACCGTGCTGGCGAGCGGCCTGACGGAAACCACCTTCACCGCCGAAAACCTTGAGCGCGCCTTCAGCGGCGTGCTGCGCCACGTGGTACTCAGCGGCTCGGAAGATCGCATCATTACCGACGATGAGCGACCCTTCGTGACGCACCGGCAGGAGGCCAAATGAACGCGCTTCTCGAACCCTTCAGCTATGAGTACATGCTTAATGCGATGTGGGTCTCGGCGATGGTGGGTGGGCTCTGCGCGTTTCTCTCCTGCTACCTGATGCTCAAAGGCTGGTCGCTGATCGGCGATGCGCTCTCGCACTCCATCGTGCCGGGCGTGGCGGGGGCTTACATGCTCGGGCTGCCGTTCTCGCTGGGGGCGTTTTTATCGGGCGGGCTGGCGGCGGGCAGCATGCTGTTTCTCAACCAGCGCAGCCGCCTGAAGGAGGACGTCATCATCGGGCTGATCTTCTCCTCCTTTTTCGGGCTGGGGCTGTTTATGGTCTCGCTCAACCCGACCTCGGTGAATATTCAGACCATCGTGCTCGGCAATATTCTGGCTATCGCGCCGGAGGATATCGTCCAGCTGGCGATTATCGGCGTGGTGTCGATGGTTATCCTGCTGTTCAAATGGAAAGATCTGATGGTGACCTTTTTTGATGAGAACCACGCCCGCGCCATCGGCCTGCGCCCTGAGCGCCTGAAGATCCTGTTCTTCACGCTGTTGGCGGTCTCTACCGTGGCGGCGCTGCAAACCGTCGGCGCGTTTCTGGTGATTTGCCTGGTGGTTACGCCCGGCGCAACCGCGTGGCTGCTGACCGACCGCTTCCCGCGTCTGCTGATGATTGCCGTCGCCATTGGCAGCCTCACCAGCTTCCTCGGCGCGTGGGCCAGCTATTATCTGGACGGCGCCACCGGCGGCATTATTGTGGTCGCCCAGACGCTGCTGTTCCTGCTGGCGTTCGTCTTTGCGCCGAAGCACGGGCTGCTCGCCAGCCGTCGTCGCGCGAAGGAGGCACACCCATGATGGCGCTGCTCCTTGAACCCTTTCAGTTTGCGTTCATGAACAACGCGCTGCTGATTTCACTTCTGGTAGCCGTGCCCTGCGCGCTGCTGTCGGTTTTTCTGGTGCTGAAAGGCTGGGCGCTGATGGGCGACGCCATGAGCCACGCGGTGTTTCCCGGCGTGGTGCTGGCGTGGGTGATGGGCCTGCCGCTGGCGCTGGGCGCGTTCGTTGCCGGTCTGTTTTGCGCGGTTGCCACCGGCTACCTCAAGAACAATAGCCGGATCAAGCAGGATACGGTGATGGGGATCGTCTTTTCCGGGATGTTTGGCGCGGGGCTGATCCTCTATATCGCCGTTAAACCTGAGGTGCATCTCGACCACATTCTGTTCGGCGATATGCTGGGCATTAACGGGATGGACATTCTGCAAAGCGGTCTCGTCGCGGGGCTGATTGCGCTGGTGATTGGCCTGAAGTGGCGCGATTTCCTGCTGTTCTGCTTTGACTATCAGCAGGCGCAGGCGAGCGGCCTGCGCGCCCGCTGGCTGCACTATGGCTTACTGTGCATGGTATCGCTGACCATCGTGGCGACGCTGAAGGCGGTGGGGATTATTCTGTCGATTTCGCTGCTGATTGCCCCCGGCGCGGTGGCGGTGCTGATCGCCCGACGCTTTCACATGGCGCTGCTGGTGGCAGTGGTGGTATCAGTACTGGTGTCGGTCAGCGGCGTGTATGCCTCGTTTTATCTCGACAGTGCGCCCGCGCCGACCATCGTGGTCCTGTTCGCGGTGGTGTTTATCGTGACGTTTGTGGTGACCAGCGTAAAGGCGCGTCGGCAGGAACGTGT
This sequence comes from Enterobacter cloacae complex sp. I3, assembly GCF_014896175.1. Classification (NCBI taxonomy): domain Bacteria; kingdom Pseudomonadati; phylum Pseudomonadota; class Gammaproteobacteria; order Enterobacterales; family Enterobacteriaceae; genus Enterobacter; species Enterobacter cloacae complex sp. I3. Next base: position 12,708 of record NZ_JADBQZ010000029.1, on the reverse strand, counting down.
GACAGCAGGGTGATGACCTGTTCGCCGTCGAGTAGCCAGTGAAGTGTGAAGGCTAAACCTTCGTCAAATCCCGTCAGCGGACGAGTCAGCGCCAGCATCAGCGTCTCTTTATCGAGCATTGTGACGCGCGCGCTGTCAAACCCCATGTAAGCCTGCACCTGCGGAAAGAGGGCCTTAAACAGGCTCTCTTTGGCGCTGAAAACCAGCGTCAGGGCGAGGGCGAACGGGTATCCCGAGTGGGAAAGCACGCGCTCTTCCTGGGCATCTATAATGCCATCTTTGATTTCCCCTGCTTCATTTTCGGCGAGGATCGCTTCACTATCGATACCGATAAGCGCAGGGTATGGCGCGACGACAGCCATCGCCTCCGTGCCGCTGTGGGTGATGCTGCCGGAAATTCCGTCCGGCCAGAGCGGTTCCCCGCTGGGGCCGATGGCGGGAACGGTGTGGTCAGGTAAGGCGTGCGCGGCGGCGATGCGTCCTGCCAGATGGTCAGCCTTGCGTTTACGTCCGGCGTCAGCGAGCTGGGCGTGATGGGGGAGCCAGAGGAGATCGGCGTCGGTGAAGGTGGCGGGGTCGAAGATGATGCGGTGGAGGGTGAGGCCGGCGAGAGAAAATGTGCTGTGGGTGGTGTGCATGGTTTTTCCCTCTGAATTGTGCGGACTGATGCCCTCACCCCAACCCTCTCCCACAGGGAGAGGGGGAAGTCACTGCCTGTATCAGAATCTTGTGTTTACGCTCATATACCAGGTGCGACCCGGTTCATTATACGTATACGCACCCGCACCGTACATATACGCGCCGGTTGTCGCGTTCCCCGTGGTCTGGGCATTACCCGCGCGCCACTGGCGCTTGTCGAAGACGTTGTCCACGCCGCCGGTCAGGCTGACGTTTTTCGTCACGTCCCAGGTGGCGCTCAGGCCAACGATGCTGTACGGGCTGACCTCGTCTTTCTCAGACCCGGTCACCGGCTGGCCTTTGTAGTTGTACTTCTTCGGCTGCTGCTTGCCGTACCAGGTGAAGGTCGACTGCAATGACACATCCTGGTGCACCTGCCAGCTCAGGGTGGAGTTCAGCGTGTACTCAGGAATAATCGACAGACGGTCGCCGGTCTCCTTGTTCTTGCTTTGCAGCATATAGGTGATGTTGTTGGTCCAGTTGATGGTGTCGCTGACCGGCACGTTCAGGGAGCCTTCCAGACCTTCGACCACCGCCTTAGGCACGTTTTCCCACTGGTAAATATCGGTAGTGACTTTGCCGGAGGACGACTGGCCAATCGGCGCGTAGCCCGCTTCAATCTTGTTGCGATAGTCGTTGCGGAACCAGGTCACGCCCGCCAGCCAGCCGTCGCGTTTCCACTCCAGGCCAATCTCTTTGTTGATGCTGGTTTCCGCTTTCAGATCGTCGTTGCCCATCATGTAGCAGCCCACGCCGTCGGAACTGGCGTAGCAGCCTTGGCCTTTACTGTAGAGCAGGTAGTTCGGGTTGGTCTGGTACAGGCTTGGTGCTTTGTAGGCGCGCGCGATGCCCATCTTCAGGGTGAAGTCATCCCCCAGACCCTGCGACAGGTTCAGGGACGGGCTCCAGTTATTGCCCACGATGGTGTGGTGGTCGAAGCGCAGGGCAGGGGTCAGCATGGTGCTGTCGGTCAGCTCCATGTTGTTTTCGGCAAACAGGGAGAAGATCTCCGCTGACGTGTACGGGCTACGGTCTTCGCTCATGCCCGGGATGGTGCCGCCCTGCTGGGTTTGCGTGAAGGAGGTCGAGTCCTTCATGCGCTGCTGGTTCCACTCGGTGCCGAGCGTCAGGTTCTGGTTAACGAGGAAATCAATCGGCAGGTTGATTTCGCTGTGCAGCATCACGTCGGCCAGGTCGGTGTCGGTGAATTTATTGCTGTTGAACAGACCTTCCAGACCGCCCGCCAGCCCTTCGCCCAGACGGGAGTTGCGGGTGTGCTCGTACTGCGCCCAGTTGCTGGTGGTAATGCCGTTGTCCCAACCGCCGTTCCAGGTCACCGCGAAGTTCTGGCGATAGATTCGGTTGGTCTCTTTGCCGTAGTTCTTTTTCACCAGCCCGCTGGAGCTGTTGTCGTTGTTGGTGTTCTGGGTATCACCGGCGTAGAGGTTGTTCTGGCGGCTGTAGCCCGCCTCAAATTCCAGAGACTGCATCGGCGCAAAGTCCCAGCGCACCACGCCGTTGATGTCTTTATTCTCTACCCCTTCACGGCCCGCGGGCAGCGTGTCGGCGTAGGCACCGGTACGGTCAGACTGGTGACCCTGGTTGATGTCCCACGCGTCGGCCTGGGTTTTGTCCAGGTTACCGAACATGCGGAAGCTGAAGTCGCCGCCCAGCGGGCCGCTCAGGCTGAAGTTGGTGCGTTTGGTGGAACCTTCATCCTTGTGCTCAGGCGCGTTCAGGTAGGTGTTCCAAGAGCCGTGCCACTGGTCGTCGAACTTTTTGGTGATGATATTCACCACGCCGCCCGCCGCGCCGTTACCGTAGCGCGCGGCGGCCGGGCCGCGGATCACTTCGATGCGCTCGATCATCTCCGGTGGCACCCAGCCGGTATCGCCGCGGGTGTCACGCTCGCCGCGCCAGCCCAGGCGGATGGAGTTGCGGCTGGTGACGGGTTTGCCGTCGATCAGGATCAGGGTGTTTTCCGGGCCCATGCCGCGAATGTCGATCTGACGGTTGTTCCCGCGCTGGCCGCTGGTGGAATTCCCGGTCAGGTTAACGCCCGGCATGGTGCGGATGATTTCCGCCACGTCCCGCGCGGGCGGGTTTTTGCGGATCTCATCGGCGGTGATGGTCGACACGCCAGGCGCCTGCAAATTCTGCTCGGCGGCGGTGATCACCATGGTGTCTTCGTGCTGCGCAGAGGCGGCGTTGTCGTCTGCCATGGCGGGCAGCGCGACGCCATAAATCCCTAAATTGACCAGCAAGGCCAGAGAGTGAATCTTCTTATTCATTGTACGTCCCGCTTTTATGGTTATTTATGAACGCGCTTCCCACAGCGCGGGCAATACGCTATTGCAAATGCAAATAGTTATCAATAATATTATCAATAAAATTTACTCTGAAACAAAAAATATTGCTAAACATGGGGTTATAAGGGTGACGGCGTTAACAACCGGAAGTGAAGCGTGGTGGCAGTCGAAAAACGGGCCGGAATGGCAACGTCATGAGGAAAACTATCGCGTCACATTCTGGTGGCGGGACCCGGCAGGAACCCAGCAGACCTCAACGGTTAAACGCGTCTGGCTCTACGTTACCGGCGTGACCGACCACCATCAGAATGCCCGCCCGCAATCGCTTGAACGCATTCCCGATACCGACGTCTGGCAGTGGCAGGGGGAGTTCAGCCCCGAGTGGCGCGGCAGTTACTGTTTTATCCCTTCCGTGAATGAAAACGATTTTGCCGATGCAGTATTTGAAGGCGAGCAGCCGGACCGCATGGCGCTGCGCGAAGGCTGGCGCAAGCTGCTGCCTCACGCAATTTCTGACCCGCTGAATGCGCAGAGCTGGCGCGGCGGGCGCGGGCACGCCGTCTCGGCGCTTGAGATGCCGGAGGCGCCCGTACAGCCCGGCTGGAACCATCCTGATACGCCCTTCAACGCGCCCATTTGCATTGAGTGGGAAAGCGCGCGCCTGAAAAATCGCCGTCGCGTCTGGATTTTCACCACCGGCGGGGACGACCGGGAACGCCCGCTGGCGGTGCTGCTCGACGGGCAGTTCTGGGCCGAAAGCATGCCCGTCTGGCCTGCGCTGGCGTCGCTCACCGCCGGGCGTAATCTGCCGCCTGCGGTCTACGTCTTAATCGATGTTATCGATATGGAGCACCGTAACCGCGAGCTGCCGTGCAATCCCGACTTCTGGCTGGCGGTGCAGGAAGAACTTCTCCCCCTTGTCCAACAACGCGCGCCGTTTAGCGACCGCGCCGACCGTACGGTGGTCGCAGGGCAAAGCTTTGGCGGTCTCTCTTCCCTTTATGCCGCACTGCACTGGCCGCAGCGTTTTGGCTGCGTGCTTAGCCAGTCCGGCTCCTACTGGTGGCCGCACCGCGGCGGGCAGCAGGACGGACTGTTAATCGAACAACTTAAAACCGGCGAAATATCCCCTCGCGGGTTACGCATCCTTCTTGAAGCCGGGCGCAATGAGCCGCTTATCTTGCGCGCAAACCAGGCGATCCTCGCCGAACTACACACTCAGCAACCGGTTATCTGGCGTCAGGTTGACGGCGGACACGATGCGCTTTGCTGGCGCGGTGGGCTGACGCAGGGGCTGATGACCCTCTGGCAGCCGCTCATTCACTAACGGAGTCTGTATGGAATTCAGCAATCCTTTCGATAATCCGCAGGGACAGTTCGCCATTTTGCAAAATGACCAGGGGCAGTACAGCCTGTGGCCGCAGCAGTGCGAATTGCCCGCGGGCTGGCGCGTGGTGTGCGAACCGCACTCTCAGGAGGCGTGCCAGCAGTGGCTGGCGCAACGCTGGCAGACGCTTGAGCCTTCCTCTTTTGCGGGGGAGCGCGCATGAACCGTCTTCCTCTCGTCGCCGCCCAGCCGGGTATCTGGATGGCAGAGCAGCTTTCCTCGCTGCCAAACGCCTGGAGCGTGGCCCACTACACCGAGCTGAAAGGGAATATCGACGCGCCATTGCTGGCAAAAGCCATCGCCGAGGGCATGATGCAGGTCGATACCCTGCGCACGCGTTTCGCTGAAGATAACGGCGAGGTCTGGCAGTGGGTCGATGAGACTCTGATCCTGCCGGAGCCGTCCATCGTTCGCGTTGATTCTCACGACGCCGCCGTGGCGCTGATGGAGGCCGATCTCAGCCTGGATCTGCGCGTGGACAGCGGTCAGCCGCTCGCTTTTCATCAGCTGATTCAGGTCGGTGACAACCGCTGGTACTGGTATCAGCGCTATCACCATCTGGTGGTGGATGGCTTCAGTTTCCCGGCGATTACCCGCCAGATCGCCGCGATTTACGCTGCCTGGAAGAAAGGGGAATCCACCCCAGCCTCACCGTTTACTCCGTTCGCCGAGGTCGTTGAAGAGTATCAGCGCTACCGAGACAGCGAGGCGTATCAGCGCGACGGTGCCTTCTGGGAGGAGCAGCGCAAACAGCTTCCTCCTCCGGTCTCGCTCTCCTCCGCGCCGCTGCCTGGACGCGCCGCCACTACCGACATCCTGCGCCTGAAAATTGCAATGGACGCTCGCGCCTTTAGCCAGCTGGCGCAGGCAGCCGGGCAGGCACAGCGCACCGAACTGGCGCTTGCGCTGGTGGCGCTGTGGCTCGGCCGCCTCACCGGACGGCTGGACTACGCCGCCGGGTTTATCTTTATGCGCCGCATGGGGTCCGCCGCGCTGACCGCAACCGGCCCGGTGCTTAACGTCCTGCCGCTGGCGGTGAATATTAATCCGCTTGAGAGCCTGCCGGAGCTGGCGCTGCGCCTGGCGAACCAGCTGAAAAAGATGCGCCGCCATCAGCGCTATGACGCCGAGCAGATCGTGCGCGACAGCGGGCGGGCCGCAGGGGACGAACCCTTATTTGGGCCGGTGCTGAACGTGAAGGTGTTTGATTATCAGCTGGATATCGACGGCGTGGAGGCCATCACCCACACGCTGGCGACCGGCCCGGTGAACGATCTCGAGCTGGCGCTGTTCCCGGACGAGCAGGGCGGATTAAGCATTGAGATCCTCGCCAACAGGCAGCGTTACGACGACGCGACGCTGAAGCGCCACGTTTCGCGCCTGAACGCGATGCTGGCGCAGTTTGCCGCGAACCCTGACCTGCGCTGTGGCGACGTGGAAACCGTATCAGAGCAGGAATACGCCCGTCTGGCGCACATCAACGATACCGGCCTGGCGCTGCCCTCCACCACGCTGGCGGATCTGGTGGCGGAGCAGGCGAGCAAAACGCCGGACGCTCCCGCGCTGGCGGATGCCCATATTGAGCTGAACTACCGCCAGATGCGCGAGCAGGTGGTCGCGCTGGCAAATCTGCTGCGCGCGCGCGGCGTGAAGCCGGGCGACAGCGTGGCGGTGGCGCTTCCGCGCTCGGTGTTCCTGACCCTGGCGCTGCACGGGATTGTTGAAGCCGGCGCCGCCTGGCTGCCGCTGGATACCGGCTACCCGGACGATCGTCTGCGGATGATGCTGGAGGACGCGAAACCGTCGCTCCTCATTACCACCGACGCGCAGCTTCCGCGCTTTAACGATCTGCCGATACCTTCATTTAGTTACAACATGCTATTGCCAACCACAGGCGCTGAACCTCTGCGTCTGGCGAAGCCGGAGCAGACCGCGTACATCATCTTTACCTCGGGTTCAACGGGACGCCCGAAAGGGGTGATGGTGGGGCATACCGCCATCGTTAACCGCCTGAAGTGGATGCAGGATCATTATCCACTGGCGGCGCATGACGTCGTGGCGCAGAAAACGCCGTGCAGCTTTGACGTGTCGGTGTGGGAGTTCTGGTGGCCGTTTATCGCCGGGGCAAAGCTGGTGATGGCCGAGCCGGACGCGCACCGCGATCCGCAGGCGATGCAGAGCTTCTTCGCAGAATATGGCGTAACCACCACCCACTTCGTGCCCTCGATGCTGGCGGCATTTGTCGCCTCGCTGACGCCGGAAAACGTCGACTGTTGCAGGACGCTGAAGCAGGTGTTCTGTAGCGGCGAGGCGCTGCCAACGGCGCTGTGCCGCGAATGGGAGCAGCTCACTCATGTACCGCTGCACAACCTCTACGGCCCAACCGAAGCGGCGGTGGACGTGAGCTGGTATCCTGCTTACGGTCCGGAGCTGGCGGCGGTGGAGGGCAACAGCGTGCCGATCGGCTTCCCGGTGTGGAATACGGGGCTGCGCATTCTGGACGCGATGATGCGCCCGGTGCCGTTCGGCGTGGCGGGCGATCTGTATCTCACCGGCATTCAGCTGGCACAGGGGTATCTGGGACGGCCCGACCTCACCGCCAGCCGCTTTATTGCCGATCCGTTTGCCCCAGGCGAGCGGATGTATCGCACCGGAGACGTCGCCCGCAGGCTGGACAACGGGGCGGTGGAATATCTGGGCCGCAGCGATGACCAGCTGAAAATCCGCGGTCAGCGCATTGAGCTGGGCGAAATCGACCGGGCGATGCTGTCATTGCCTGACGTGGCCCAGGCCGTGGCGCATGCGTGCGTGTTTAATCAGGCTGCGGCAGCGGGCGGCGATGCCCGCCAGCTGGTGGGGTATGTGGTCTCGGAATCCGGTTTACCGCTGGATCGCGACGCGCTGCTGGACTCGCTCAGGGCACAGCTGCCGCCGCATATGGTGCCGGTGGTGCTGCTGCAAATCAGCGCGCTGCCGCTGAGCGCCAACGGCAAGCTGGATCGCAAGGCGCTGCCGCTGCCGGAGCTGACCAGCAAAACCTCCGGTCGCGCACCCGAGACGCAAACCGAAGCCGCCGTGGCGCAGGCGTTTTCTGCGCTGCTGGGCTGCGAAGTGAACGATATCGATGCCGACTTCTTTGCCCTTGGCGGCCACTCGCTGCTGGCGATGCGCCTCGCGGCTCAGCTCGGCCGTGCGTTCAGCCGCAAGGTCACGCCGGGGCAGATTATGGTCGCCTCGACGGTCGGCAAGCTCAGCGCGTTGCTGGACTCGCAGATGAGCGACGAACAGGCGCAGCGTCTGGGGTATGAAACCCTTTTGCCGCTGCGTGAAAGCAACGGCCCGACGCTGTTCTGCTTCCATCCGGCGTCCGGCTTTGCCTGGCAGTTCAGCGTCCTGGCGCGCTACCTCAGCCCGCGCTGGTCCATCATCGGCATTCAGTCGCCGCGGCCAAACGGCCCGATGCAGCAGTGCGCGGATCTCGATGGGGTGATCGAACATCACCTTAAAACGCTGCGTAAGCAGCAGCCGCACGGGCCGTATTACCTGTTCGGCTATTCGCTCGGCGGCACGCTGGCGCAGGGCATTGCGGCGCGCCTGCGCGAGCAGGGCGAAGCGGTGGCGTTCCTTGGCCTGCTGGATACCTGGCCGCCGGAAAGCCAGAACTGGGCGGAGAAAGAGGCAAACGGCCTTGACCCGGAAGTGCTGGCGGAGATCGAGCGCGAGCGTCAGGCGTTTATCGCCGCCCAGCAGGGACAGGGCTCCAGCGAATTGTTTAACACCATTGAAGGCAACTACGCGGACGCGGTGCGGTTGCTCACCACCGCGCACAGTTCACGCTTTGACGGTAAAGCGACGCTGTTTGTTGCCGAACGTACGCGAACGATGGATCCGCATACGGCCTGGGCGCCGTGGGTGGGCGAGCTGGAGGTCTACAGCCAGGACTGCGCCCACGTGGATATCATTTCACCGCAGGCGTTTGAAAAGATTGGGCCGGTACTGAAGGAAATTTTAGGATAGTGCAAATGCCCGGTGGCGCTGCGCTTACCGGGCCTGAATGTAGGCCGGGTAAGGCGTAGCCGCCACCCGGCAATTACCGCCGACCTAACGGCACCACCAGCGGCGTACCCGCCACCGGATCGTCAATAATCATGCAGCGCATGCCGTAGATCCGCTCGATCAGCTCTGGCGTCACAATCTCCTTCGGCGCGCCCTGCGCCACAATCTCGCCGTCGCGCAGCGCAATCAGATGCGTGGCGTAGCGGCACGCCTGGTTTAAATCATGCAGCACCGCCGCCAGGGTATATCCCTGCGTGCGGTTCAGCTCGCTCAGCAGCTCCAGCAGGTCAATCTGATGGCTGATGTCCAGCCAGGTCGTCGGCTCGTCCAGCAGCATAATGGCGGTTTCCTGCGCCAGCACCATCGCGATCCACGCCCGCTGTCGCTGTCCGCCAGAGAGGGTATCCACGCTTTGCTGAGCCAGATCGGTGATGCCCGTCGCCTGCATTGCGCGCTTCACGGCCTCGTCGTCCTCCTTGCGCCAGCGGGTAAACAGCGGCTGGTGTGGGTAGCGTCCGCGGGAGACCAGCTCCTGCACCGTGATGTCTCCCGGCGTGGTGGCGTTCTGCGCCAGCAGCCCGATGCGGCGCGCCACCTCTTTGCTGGCGAAGCGCTGGATCTGCTCCCCGTCGAGGAATACGCTGCCCTCTGTCGGCGACATCAGGCGGCTCAGGGTGCGCAGCAGGGTCGATTTGCCGCAGCCGTTCGGGCCGATAATCGCGGTGAAGTGGCCGTCCGGAATGGCGACGGTTAAATCACGGGCAATGATTTTTTTGCCGTAGCCGAGGGTGAGATTTTCGCCGCGCAAGCGGGTTGTTAAATCTGTCATTTCTTGCGTGACTCCTGAACGAGCAAGACGATGAGGTAAATCCCGCCGAGGCTGACGGTCACCACGCCCACCGGAAGTTGATAAGGCATAAACAGCCGCTGGGCGCAGAGGTCGGCGGCCAGCAGCAGCATCGCACCGCACAGGGCAGCCTGGGTCAAGCCCCAGCGCGCGGTGCCGCTAAGACGCCGCGCGATATGCGGCGCGACAAGGGCAATAAACGAGATCGGCCCGGCAATCGCGGTGGACGCAGCGGTCAGCAATACCGCCACCAGCATCAGCATCAGGCGCGAGCGCTCAACGCTCACGCCCAGCGCGCAGGCGCTGTCGTCGCCCATCTCCAGCAGGCGCATCCGGCGTACCAGCAGCAGGGCGCCGATAAACATCAGCAAAATTAGCGGCGCGGCGGGCCAGGTTTTGCCCCACGTCAGGCCGTTGAGGGAGCCGGCGTACCACAGCCCGGCGGAGAGCGCGGTTTCCAGAGACGCCTGCAACAAAAGCCAGGTGTTAAAGGCCATCAGCATCGCGCGGATGCCGATCCCGATAATGATCAGCCGGAAGGTGTCAATGCCGTTGCGCCAGGCCAGGGCCCAGATAAGCAGCGAGGTCAGAATGCCGCCCGCCATCGCCGTAAAGGTAATGGCCGTCAGATGCTGCCCGAACAGCACCATCGCCACCAGCACGCCGCTCCACGCGCCGGTATTCAGGCCCATCACGTCCGGGCTGCCTAGGGGGTTACGCATCAGCGACTGGAAAATCGCGCCGCTGACGCCGAGCGCCGCGCCCACCAGGATCGCCATCGCCACGCGCGGCAGTCGCCATTCGGTGACCACCATGGTGATGTTACGCGGCGCGCTGCCGGTGAGGGCGTGAAAGACCTGCGCGAAATCAAGCGTTACGGCACCGCTTTGCAGGCTCCAGACCGCCAGCAGAGTAATGGCGATAGCCAGCAGTAAGACGCTGGTGAGTAAACGACGGGAAGGAGCCATCATGCGCCACCTCCGCGTCTGCGACGTACCAGGAAGATCAGCACCGGCGCGCCGATAAACGCGCTCACCACCGAGACGCGCAGCTCGCCGGGCACCAGCAGGCGGCCCAGCACGTCGGCAAACAGCAGCAGGGCAGGAGTGGCCAGCAGCGTGACCGGCAGCGACCAGCGATGGTCCGACCCCACCAGCCAGCGCGCCATGTGCGGCATCATCAGGCCGATAAAGGCGATCGGACCGACCACGGCGGTTGCGCTACCGCTCAGCACGGTGATAGCGAGCAGGCCAGTCAGCTGCGTGCGCGCGACGCGGTTGCCGAGGGCGGTCGCGGTGTCGCTGCCGAGGCTCAGGCTGTTCAGCGACCGGCTTAAACACAGCGCCACGACGGCGGCGATAATGACCGGGATCGCCACCACGTTTAAGGTTTCAAGGGTGCGGATATCCAGCGAGCCGGCCTGCCAGAAGCGCAGCTGGTCATACACGTCCGGGTTGAGCAGGGCTATGCCGCTGGACAAGCCTTCCAGCACCGCCGCGAGCGCTACGCCCGCAAGCGTCAGGCGAACCGGGCTCAGTTGCCCGCCGCCCTGGCTGCCGGTAAACGCGACCACCAGCGAGGCGGCCAGCGCGCCGCAGAAAGCCATCGCCAGCTGTTCAGAGGGTGACGTCAACCCGAACAGCGCTGCGCCGAGCACGATGGCAAAGCTGGCGCCGGAGTTGACGCCGAGAATGCCGGGGTCCGCCAGCGGGTTACGGGTAAGGGTTTGCATCAGGGCACCCGCAAGGCCAAGCGCGCCACCGGCCAGCAGTCCGGCAAGAGTGCGGGGCAGGCGGGCGTCGAGCACGATGGTGCAGTCGGCGCTCTGACAGGTGCCGGAGAGCGCATCAACGATAACGTAGGCGGGTAGCGGCTTCGCGCCGACCAGCAGGCTGAGTGCAATCGCAAGGATTAGCAGTAGCAATAATACGGGCACGGCAATGGCGCGCGCCGCAGAAGAGGAAAACGACATAGCAACATCCATGATTTGATAATGATAGTGATTATCGTTATCTATCTTATTTGGCTATGTTAGCATGTGCGCCCATGGAATGGGTAGAAATAGACTCAAGGCTTTGTCATGAATCAAAAATCCTGGCTGCTTAACCTCAGCCTGTTGAAAACGCACCCGGCGTATCGCGCCGTTTTTATCGCTCGCTTTATCTCCATTTTGTCCCTCGGCCTGCTCGGCGTCGCCGTGCCGGTACAGATCCAGACTATGACGCACTCCAGCTGGCTGGTGGGGCTATCCGTCACCTTAACCGGCGGGGCGATGTTTATCGGCCTGATGGTCGGCGGCGTGCTGGCGGATCGCTACGAGCGTAAGAAGCTGATCCTGCTGGCGCGCGGCACCTGCGGGGTGGGCTTTATCGGGCTGTGTCTGAACGCTATGCTGCCGGAGCCGTCGCTGATGGCGATTTATGCCCTTGGCCTGTGGGACGGTTTTTTCGCCTCGCTCGGCGTGACGGCGCTGCTGGCGGCAACGCCCGCGCTGGTGGGGCGCGAGAACCTGATGCAGGCGGGGGCGATCACCATGCTCACCGTGCGCCTCGGCTCGGTGATTTCGCCGATGGTCGGCGGCCTGCTGCTGGCCACCGGCAACGTGGCGTGGAACTACGGCCTTGCCGCGGCGGGCACCTTTATCACCACCCTGACGTTACTGCGTCTGCCGCTCCTGCCCCCGCCGCCGCAGCCGCGCGAGCACCCGCTGAAGTCCCTGATGGCCGCGATTCGTTTTCTGTTCAGCAACCCGCTGATTGGCGGCATTGCGCTGCTCGGCGGCCTGCTGACGATGGCGAGCGCCGTGCGCGTGCTTTACCCGGCGCTGGCGGGCGAGTGGCAGATGAGCGCCTCAGAGATTGGCGTGCTGTACGCCGCCATTCCGCTCGGTGCGGCCTGCGGGGCGCTGACCAGCGGTAACCTGGCCCAAAGCGCGCGTCCGGGCTTGATTATGCTGGTGGCGACGCTGGCCTCGTTTATCGCCATCGGCTTCTTCAGCCTGATGCCGGTCTGGGCGCTGGGGGTGATGTGTCTGGTGATTTTCGGCTGGCTGAGTGCGGTCAGCTCACTTTTACAGTACACCCTGATCCAGACCCAGACGCCGGAAGGGATGCTGGGGCGTATCAACGGCCTGTGGACCGCGCAGAACGTGACGGGCGATGCGATTGGCGCGGCGATCCTCGGCGGGCTGGGGGCGATAATGACCCCGGTGGCGTCGGCGAGCAGCAGCGGGTTTGTGTTAGCGATGGTTGGCGCGATCTTACTGGTGGCGCTGGTGGAATTGCGGCGGTTCAGGCAGGAGGTCGTGTTGAACGACGGTGCGGCCTGATGCCCTCACCCCGGCCCTCTCCCATGAGTGTACAGTCCGGGGACATGGTAGACAGGTGTTCGGGGACATGGTGAACACTTTTTAACATCCTTTACCCATGGTG
>NZ_JADBQZ010000028.1:0-45707 GCF_014896175.1 Enterobacter cloacae complex sp. I3 | reverse complement strand
CAAATAGGCTCTCCTGAAAAAGTTTTAATTTATGCAGAAGATCTAAGCATAGAATAAAAAACTTACTGATATAGGATCTGCAGATAAAAATCACCTGCAGATCTTAGAATCCAAACGAGGTAGGTTCAGGCCGTACAACAACCCAAGTTTCATAAATTAAATAGCGATAACCAAATGTACAAAAATGATCACCAGCTTCGATTGGTGGTCATTCTGGTGGTCTTGACAAAAAGGAAATTCAGGATTAGCTTAATTATTAGCCAGTTACTGGCAAAGGCGATCCCAGTCAGAGAGTCAAATTCTTGTTTTCATGTCGCTTTGCGAATCCCTGTACGATTTTGATTCAATAAGTTAGCGTGAAAAGCCTTCCCGATTCGTATTCAGTTTACCCCCCGCATCGGGAAAAAGTGGTCGTCAAATCTGGGTCATTTCAGTTCGATTGTGGAGTGATCGCCAAATGCCCCCCTTAACGACACGAAAACCCGCAGCCTCAAACCTTCTTGTAAAGCCTCTGATTGGTCTGTAGCTGCGTGTCCATCCAGACGGTTCACGTCTTTGGTATCCCAAATACCGTATCAACGGTAAAGCATCCCGTCCTGGCTTAAGTGCTTACCCTGTTATGTCGCTGGCTGGTGCCCGACAGCAACGCGAGGGGATCCGTAAGTTACTGGCTCGGAACATTAATCCCGCTCAACAACGCATTTTCGGCCACGGAATAACTACGTTCGATTATCTGGCGGACAGCCTCTTCTTAATTCGGGAGTAAAACGCGGTGTACCCATAGATTTCTTCAGTGCTCAAACTACAGGGCAGATTTGTCTACGGCTCGGGGCGCTCCAGTCTTGTCCATTTCTCAAATGCCAAAACTTTTGGTTATTAATAGGGAAAGGTTTACTCACGTCGGGCGCAGAGAGGTGTTAACGTCGCACCATATTGATTTGCTGCGTCACGAATGCGCTGCGGAAATACTCGCGCAGCGCCGCCATCGCCGGGGTTAAGTGGGCGTCATGACGCCATGCCAGGCCGACGCTCATCGGGTGCACATGGTTCACCAGCGAACGGGTCTCAATGCGCCGCCCTTCCAGCGACCACGGGCGATAAACCAGGTCCGATAAGATAGCAATCCCCGAACCATTAGCCACCATGCTGCGCACCGCCTCGACCGAACTGGTGCGCAGGATGACGCTCGGGCTGGCTCCGGCCTCTTCCCAGTAGCGCATGGCACTGTCTGCGGCTTCATCCACCGTGAGCATAATGAAAGGTTCCCCGGCCACATCCTCCAGCGTCACGTGCGATTTTTCACATAACGGATGCCGCGATGGCAGCCACAAGCGGCGCGTAGAATTAAACAGGGTTTCGGCATAAATCGACTGATGGCGTAAATTGCCAGTCAGCACCAGTGCCATATCCAGCTTCTGGTCAACCAATCCTTGTTCAATATCCTGCCGCTCATACTCAAACAACTGGATATCAATGTGCGGGTAATCCTGCGCCAGCCGTTGCAGATGGAACGGCAGAAAATAGCCAATCACCGTGTAACTTGCCGCCAGGCGCAGCGTGCCTCGCACACCCGTGTCATTAACCGGCATACTACGCACGGCATTATCCACGGTCTGTAACACGGTATAGGCATGGTTAAGAAAATGGTTCCCGTAGTCGGTCAGCATCATGCCGTGCACCGAGCGGGTAAACAGCTTCTTGCCCAATAGCTGCTCCAGCTCCTGAATCGCCCCGGTGACCGCCGACTGAGAAATATTGAGATGCAAGGCCGCCAGCGAGATCTGCCCCATTTCGGCGGTGGCAACAAAATAACGAACCTGGCGTAATGTCAGCATCTCTGCCCCTCTTTTTATTTAAGCAAAATGTTTGCCCATGAGCGTTCTGTTTTTCTGATATCAGACTATCTAAAAATAATACTTTTCGGATACAAATAAATCTTCATATAGTGAATTGACGTCCCCAACGGAAATAAGAAATTATTATGATGAAAACGGTCGATATCAACTCCGATATAGGAGAAAGTTTTGGCTCATGGATAATTGGCGATGATGTTGATAATGAACTTATGACGATAATCAGCTCCGACAATATTGCCACCGGGTTTCACGCTGGTGATCCCAGTATTATGCGAAAAACTGTCGAGTCGGCCAGAAAAAATGGCGTAGCCATTGGCGCACATCCGGGATTTAATGATTTACAAGGATTTGGTCGCCGCCATTTATCTATTCCGATGGACGAACTGGTTAACGACATTATTTACCAACTGGGTGCATTGCGGGAATTCGCACGTTTATACTCCTTGCCATTACAGCATATTAAACCGCACGGCGCGTTATATATGCACCTGGCGCGGGATGAAACGGCAGCGCAATGTTTTGTTGCCGCCCTGCATCAACTCGACGCCGGCCTCTATCTTTACTGCATGGCGGGCTCCGCCGTCTGGCAGGCAGCGCAGCGGCTGGAGCATCCGGTAGTCACCGAGTTTTACGCCGACAGAGAGTATGACGATCAAGGGCTTATTGTCTTCACCCGCAGTACCGGACGTCTTAATGTGCAGGCGATCACCGAGAAAGTGTTAATGGCCTGTCTGGAGGGGAAAGTCAAAACCGTTACCGGCAATACCATCCCGATTCGTTTCGATTCTATTTGTATCCACAGTGATACGCCCGGCGCACTGGAAATTATCAGCTCGGTAAAAATGGCGCTCATTAATGCAGGTATAAACGTCTGCTCACCGGGTATGGTTTAATCATTCCCGCTTATCTGGAGAGAAATACGATGTCTGATATTGAAATTTTTTCGCCATTGCCAGGTATTTTTTACCGGCAACCCTCACCGGAGGCTGCACCTTTTGTTAAGGATGGCGATAAAGTCGAACCCGATACCATTATTGGTTTAATTGAAGTGATGAAGCAGTTCAGTGAAATATTCGCCGAGACTCGCGGCATAATAAGCGCCATCACCATACAAAATGGTGATGCCGTCGAACCCGGACAGGTGATCGCCATAATAAAAACCGATAACGAATAATCACTGCGGAGGATTTATGACGGGGAAAATAAAAAAATTATTGGTCGCTAACCGTGGGGAAATAGCGGTGCGTATTATTCGTGCTGCGCAAACACTGGGGATCCCAACGGTGGCGGCATGCAGCGAGGCGGACAGCGAAAGCCTTGCGGCAAAACTGGCCGATGAGGTGTGCATTATCGGCCCGGCACCTGCCGCGCGCAGTTATCTCAACATTAATGCCTTACTGGATGCCGCCGCGCAAACCGGTGCAAATGCGATCCACCCTGGCTACGGTTTTCTGTCGGAAAATGCCCAGTTCGCCGAGCGGGTTGAACAGGCCGGGTATATTTTCGTCGGCCCCGACGCGCAAACCATTCGCGTGATGGGCGATAAAGCCGCAGCCCGCCGCACAGCAGCAGAAGCCGGTGTGCCGGTCGTTCCCGGCTCCCGGGTGCTGGAAACGGTACAGGCAGCGCAAGTTCGCGCCAGCCAGATCGGTTATCCCTGCCTGATTAAAGCCGCAGCCGGTGGCGGTGGTCGTGGTATCCGCGTGGTAGAAAATGATGAGGCACTGGCGCGGGAATTCCCCGTTGCCCAGAGCGAATCGAAAGCCGCTTTTGGCTCAAGCGCAGTCTATCTCGAGCGTTTTATCGCCCGCGCCCGTCATGTTGAAGTGCAGATCCTCGGCGATGGCGAGCGGGTGATCCACCTGTTCGACCGCGAGTGCTCGTTACAGCGCCGTCGGCAGAAAATCTTTGAGGAAGCGCCCTCGCCTGCCCTGAGTCCTGCCCAGCGGGCCGCGCTCTGCGACAGCGCAGTGCAACTGGCGCGGCACCTACGCTACCGCGGGGCAGGCACGCTGGAATACCTGTTTGATGAAACGCGCGGCGAGTTCTGGTTCATTGAAATGAATACCCGTATCCAGGTGGAACACCCGGTAACCGAGATGGTAACGGGCATCGATCTGGTGCAGTGGATGTTACGCATTGCCAACGGTGAACCGCTAACGTTGGCGCAGTCGGATGTGCACCTGAGCGGCAGCGCTTGCGAAATGCGCATTAACGCCGAAGACCCCGACAAGAACTTCTTCCCTTGCCCTGGCCGGATAGACGCAGTGGTGTGGCCGGGTGGCGAAGGGATCCGTGTCGACAGCCATGTCTTCAGCGGTTACAGCGTTCCCCCGTGGTATGACTCCTTGCTGGCGAAGGTAATTGCCTGGGGCCCCGATCGCGCCGACGCGCTGGCCCGCGCCCGCCAGGCACTCGGCGGGCTTGAACTACGTGGCATCAAAACCACCGCCCCGCTGCATCAATGGCTGCTGCAAACCCGCAATTGCAGGCAGGAGAATTTACCACCACCACCCTTGAGCAGTGGCTGGCGGAGCGCGACAGTGCAGCCACGCCGCCGCTACAGGAGAGGCGCTATGGCCAATAATCCGATTCGCTACTCGTTTGGCGGAGATGAGCATCTTTTTGCCGAAATTGACCAGTCAATGTCGTTAAATGCTTTTTTCCACGGCCTGACACTGACACGGGCACTGGAGGCATGCCAGCTCCCCGGTGTGCTGGATATTTGCCTGGCGAACGCCTCTTTCCAGGTACGCTTTAACCCGGACGTGCTGGCACCGCAAACGCTGCTCGACAAGTTGCAGGCGCTGGAAGCCGATAGCGAAGCCGACGCAACGCTGGCGACACGCATTATTGAGGTGCCGGTGCTGTACAACGATCCGTGGACACACGAGACGTTAATGCGTTTTCGCGATCGCCATCAGGCACCGGAAGGCAGCGACCTCGACTATGCCGCACACATCAACGGTTATGCGGATAAAGACGACTTTATTGCCGCGCACAGCGGTACGCCGTGGTTCGTGTCGATGGTGGGTTTTGTCGCCGGATTGCCGTTTATGTACCAGATGGTCGGGCATGACAAACAGCTCCAGGTACCGAAATACCTGCGCCCGCGTACCGATACGCCCGGGTTATCCCTCGGTCATGGCGGCTGCTTCGGCTGTATCTACTCGGTGCGTGGCGCTGGCGGTTATCAGCTGTTTGGTATCACGCCAATGCCGATCTATGATCCGGCGCAACGTCTGCCGTATCTGCAAAGCGAAATGGTGTTCTTCAAAGCGGGCGACATTGTGCAGTTCCGCGCCATCGATCATCAGACTTATGACGACATCAGCGAACAGGTGAAAAAAGGCATATTTTCCCCGCGCATTCGCGATGTGACATTTGTGCTTGCAGACTTTGTCGCCGATCCGCAGGGCTATCCTCAGTTATTGAAAAGGGGGTTGTATGACCATCAATGTGATTAAGCCTGGCCTTGCCACCACGGTACAGGATGCAGGGCGTGAAGGCTATTACCACCTGGGCATTCCCCCCTCCGGCGCATTGGATCCGTATTCAATGCAGATGGCGAACCTGCTGGTGGGTAACGCAGCCGATGATGCGGTGCTGGAGATGACGCTGCTCGGCCCGGAGTTACATTTTTCCACCGATGCGCTGATCGCGGTGTGCGGCGCGGCGATGACGCCGATCGTTGACAATCAACCTGCTGCTGCGCACAGCGCGCTGTATATCCACGCCGGGCAACATCTGCGCTTTGCCCCGGCCCGCCAGGGATGCCGTGGCTATCTGGCGATTGCTGGCGGCCTTGATGTGCCGCGCGTCCTGGGAAGCGGCTCGACCTATACGCTGGGGGCGCTGGGGGGCTTTCAGGGGCGGCGACTGGCAGCGGATGATGTGTTGAACGTGCATCCAGTAAACGCAGATCGCTTCCGCCGCGAGGGGAACACTGTTCCTGAGGCATTACTGCCGGTGCTGGAGAAATCCGTCACTCTGCGACTGGTACCGGGCCTCTATATCCACCGACTGACGGATGCCGCGGTCGATACCTTCTTTGCCGACGACTGGTATGTCAGTACCGAAGCCGACCGCACGGGCTACCGTCTGAAAGGCGGGCAGCCGCTGGCGTTTAACCCACGGACGCCACCGTTTGGCGCAGGCTCTGATCCCTCCAATATTGTCGATGCCTGCTACCCCATTGGTTCCGTTCAGGCACCGGGTGGGCTTGAGCCAATTGTCCTGCTGCGCGATGCGGTGGGCATTGCATTCACTGCCTGACAGTCTGATTGCGCTCTTACTCCTTCCAAAATCTTGCGCTTTGCCATTTGAACTGCTGCTATTTGTACTGTATAGTACAGTACAAATATCTATCCAGACCGGAAGAATAAAATGGTAGCTGACGAAAGAACCTCCGCTCCTAAGCACAGAACTGCCAGAGGAGCCCAACGTGTCCGTGACCTGACTGAGGCCGCCGCCGAGTTGTTCCTTGAACGGGGCTTTGATGCAGTCGCTGTTGATGACTTGATTGCGCGTGTTGGTGGATCACGAAGCACCATTTACAGCCACTTTGGAGGAAAAGAAGGTCTTTTCAGGCATGCAATGATCGACCTCTGTACCGAGGTTGCCAGGCCGCTGGAGCAACTGAACATCGCGGACGGAGAGCCAGGCGAGGTGCTGCCAGTTCTTGGCCGGCAACTACTGAGATCTGCCCTGTCTTCACGCACCCTTGCGTTGCATCGACTTCTGGTCAATGAAGGCCGGCGCTTTCCGGACGTTGCCAGAGCTATGTGGGACGTCAGCTACGGTAAAGCCATCCAAATTCTTTCAGTCTGGATTGCCGCTCAACAGCAGCCGGGAAAAGGATTAGGCCGCGACGTCCCCGCCAAAGCGCTGGCGGAACATTTTGTCAGTCTGGTGGCCGCTAACACCAAGCTTCAGGCTGCGTCTGGACTTCGATCACCAACATTGACTGATGCTGAAATCGAGGAAATCGTTGGTCATGCTGTACAAATTTTTCTTCATGGCGCAGCGGGTGGGCAAACGGACGAAGACAGTAAGAAATGAAACATTTTTTTAACCACGTAGCAACCAGCAAGAAGAATGGAGGTAGAAATGTATGAATACTCAAAGTAGTCAGTCCGGAAAAGAGCAGGCTAATACGAATGCGGCCAATGTAAAAGTTGCCAGCCCGGAAAAAAAACACTGGGCACAACCGAGTTTCTTTAACGACAACGTGCTGCTCGATGCGCTGATCAAGCACATCCTGGGCCTGATGCCCTATGGCATGACCGACTTCGGCGAGGTCATGGACGTGGTGCACCAGCTCAGGGGCAGCGACGAAGAGACCTGGGTCAGTGCCTGGGCCGCGCTGGCGACCCGGCTGCAAGACAGGGCCGAAGATGCGGACAGAAATAACAGGTCTGTCACCGCGGCCAGTGCCTACCTTCGCGCTTCGACGTACTGGCGCTGCGCGTTGCTTTATTTCAGCGACTTCGGGGACAAGCGTATGAAGGAGTACGCAGTCGCCAGCGCATCGTGCTACGAGCGACACATCTCTCTGTCCGGCTATCCCGCCGAACGCATCGAAATCCCCTACGAAGGCAGCTTCCTTCCCGGCTATTTCTACAGATCACCTCATGCTGACGAGAAAGCCCCGCTACTCATCGTCACACCGGGCCGGGATACCTGGGCCGAGGACACCCGGTGGGTTTGCGAAGGTGCGCTTCAGCGGGGCATTCACTGCCTGACCTACGATGGCCCTGGCCAGGGGTTCGCGCTGCGTCTGAACAACCTGACCTTCCGCCCCGACTGGGAGAAGGTTGTCAGCCCGCTGATTGACTTCGCGCTGGAGAAGTTTACGGAGATAGACGCCTCCAATATCGCGCTGATGGGCCTGAGCTTCGGTGGCTATCTGGTGCCTCGCGTGGCTGCGTTCGACAAACGTATCAAGCTCTGCATCACTGATCCGGGCAACATCAGTTGGGGACGTCAAATCATCGCGCAGCTGGAGCGTTTCGCCGACCGGCCGCTGGCCGAGCTTCCTGATCAGTTACGGAATCTGGTGAGTGATTACGCCTGGAAGCATGGCGTGCCCAACTCGATCAAAGATGTAGTGCAGGCCCTCCAGCCCTATGACAACTCAGCCATCCTGGACCAGGTGACCTGTGAAACGCTGGTGCTGGATGGAACCGGCGAGGTCTTCCACGGTGCCAGGCCGTTCTTCGACGCCTTGAATTGCCCCAAGGAGTATCTGTTGTTCGATGAGTCTTCGACGGCGCAGTCGCACTGCCAGATAGGAGGCTATGCCACGGCCACCGAATTCATCTTCGACCGGATTGCAGACCGGCTTGGGCGCGGGTAAATCGCGCGTCTCGCTGAACCTTGTGGTCTTCTCAAATTTTCCCAGGAGCATGACATGGACTCATCCGCTACCCCCTCCCCTGAATTCCGTCTCGGCGGGGATCTGTCGATCAACCGGCTCGGCTTTGGCGCCATGCGCCTGCCTTGCAATGGTTTCCGCGGTCCGGCTCGCGATCCGGAGACCGGCCGCGCGGTGCTGCGCCGCGTGGTTGAACTTGGCGTCAACCTGATCGACACGGCCGATTTCTACCAAAGCTCCGATGGTGTAGTACGAGCCAATGCGCTCATTCGTGAAGCGCTGCATCCCTATCCTTCAAATTTGGTGATTGCAACCAAGGTCGGTGTTGTATTCAACCCGGATGGCAGCCACCGGCCCGCCACGGGCGGAGACATGCGTAAGCTTGTCGAGGAGAACCTGGCAAGCCTCGGCGTGAACCGCCTCGACCTGGTGTACCTGCGCATCGGTGAGATGACGGTACCGCACGGCGAGTCGCTTGCAGAGCGCTTCGGGGCGTTGGCCGCACTTCGCGAAGAAGGCCTGATTCGCCACCTCGGCATCAGCAATGTCGATATCGGGCATTTCAATGAGGCCCGCGCCATCGCTCCGGTCGTGGCCGTGCAGAACAACTTTCACTTCGCCCGGCGCGAGGATCGGAGCCTGTTGCAGACCTGCGAAGAATCCGGCATCGCCTTCTGCCCGTTTTTCCCGCTTGGCGGAGGTGTGGGCGAGATCGACGACGGGCGGCTTACCCGAGTGGCAAAGCGGCACGGTGCCACGCCTGTTCAGGCCGCGCTGGCCTGGTTACTGGCGTCCTCACCGGCCATGCTGGCAATCCCTGGCACAGGGTCGGTCAGGCATCTTGAAGAGAATGTCGCCGCTGGCGGCATCCGGCTCACTGAAGAAGATCATGCCGAACTCGCGTGAAGCGGTTTGCCGCACGATACCGGGCCACCCGAGGCACCGTTTTATACTGATCGCAGCGACCCTTGTTACAGCGGGCATATTGACCGGCTGCGCCAGCGTAAAACTGAGCGCCCCGCCCGCTGCAGCAGTGAGCTTCGAGGACTATCGACGCGAAACAATCCAACATATACAGGCTGGTCGCCATTTTCAGCTTGCCGACCACGATGCCGAACTGACGTGGAATACACCTCAGGAGTGGCGACCCGCGTCGTCGGAGAAAGGAAGTTATCCCCGCAAAGGGATCCTGCTCGTGCATGGCCTGGGCGACTCGCCGTGGTCATTCCGGGACCTTGGCCAGCCGCTGGCAATGCAAGGGTTTCTCGTGCGAACGGTGCTTCTCCCCGGACACGGAACCCGCCCCGAGGATCTGTTGCAAACCACAGCAGAGCAATGGCAGCAGGTCGTGTGGGAACAGGCCAACGCACTGCAGAAGGATGTCGAAGGACCAGTCTACCTGGGGGGCTTCTCCACGGGCGCCAATCTGGCTCTCGACTACGCTTACTCCCATCCAGAAATCGCAGGGCTGGTGCTGTTTTCGCCAGGGTTCAAGAGCATGCCATTCGACTGGCTTGCGCCACTGGCAGCCCGTATCAGGCCCTGGCTCATCACACCGGACGGCAACGTTCCGATGCAGAATGCCGTCAAATACTTCAATGTACCGGCCAACGGTTTCGCACAATTCTACCGGACCAGCGCCAACGCGCGCCGGCTATTGCGAGAGCGGGCCTATGACAGGCCGGTATTCATGGCGGTCGCCGGGCATGACTCGGTGCTGGATACTGGTTATCTGCTCGACGTTTTCCAGCGGCGCTTCACACACCCGGACAGCCGCCTGATCTGGTACGGCAAGGCACCGGACAGTCTGGTGGATATGCAACGCGTTCTAGTTCGTCCCGACAGGCTCCCCGCATGGCGCATCAGTCAGTTTTCGCACATGAGCCTGACATTTGCCCCGGCCAACCCCGTGTATGGCGAAGGCGGAATTATTCGTATCTGCCTGAATGGCTTTAGTGCAAAAGACACGCAGGCCTGCGAGCAAGGCGTACCGGTCTGGTATTCGGACTGGGGCCACCGTGAGCAGGGAAAAGTCCACGCGCGGCTGACTTTCAATCCCTATTTCAACTGGCAGAACTCGGTTATGGCGACCGTTCTGGGCAGGTCGCAGACAGCTGATGCCTCTGCCGAAAGGCCGGCGGCTGCCAGCGTCAAAGACATCGACATCAATACTCCGCCGCGCGACGCGGTGACGTTCTAAATCCCATTGTCATTACGAGGCATCCATGAAGAGAGTCCAGTTCAGCCGCTACGGCGGCCCCGAAGAAATGTCGCTTGCAGAATATTCGCTGCCAGCCCTTGAACCCCGGCGAGTCCGCGTGCGCGTAAAGGCCGCAGCAATCAACCCGCTCGACTGGAAGATTCGCCGTGGCGTCATGAAGTTCGTTACTGGCAACCGGTTTCCCCAGGGCATGGGCTCTGACTTTGCAGGCATTGTCGACGAGGTTGGCACCGCCGTGACAGACGTCCGGGTTGGCGATGAGGTGTTCGGCACGGTAGAAATCAAAAGGCAGGGTGCGTTTGCCGAGGTCGTCGATGCTGACGCGAGGCTGGTTGCCCCCAAGCCCGCCGCGCTGTCATTCAGTGAAGCTGCGTGCTTACCCATTCCATTCGCCACCGCCTGGGCGGCCATTGTGGGCGCAGCGCGTGCTGGCAGCGAGTCGCGGATATTCATTCACGGCTGCAGCGGCGCGGTCGGCAGCAGTGCTGTGCAACTGGCTCAGGCCTGTGGAGCACAGGTTTCCGGCGCCTGCGGCGAAGCCTCGCTGGCAAGCGTGGAGCTGGCCGGTGTCCGCCCGGCCTTTACCTACCCGGACAAAACGTCCTTCGCCGCTTATGGCCCGTACGACGCGGTGTTCGACACGCTCGGCACGCTCGACGTCGCCGAGGGTCTGGCGATGCTGAAGTCCGGGGGACGCTTCATCGACATTAATCCGACACCTGGCAGAATGCTGCGCGGCTTTATTTCAGGGCGCTACCGGATGGTGTTCGCAACAGGGGGATTCAGGAACCTGCGGGAGATAGCCCGACTGGCCTGTGAAGGCAAAATCCATGTATCCATTGGACTGGAAGCGCCGTTCACCGACGCGCTGACTGTCATCAGGAACGCAGAACTCGGCCGGCGGCCTGCCGGGCGGATTGTGCTGATCATGTAATCAGCGACGGACCTGTCTCAGGAACCCGGCAATGGCAGAAAACGGCCATTGCCGAACATGATATCAACTGAAACTCAGTGGCGATCATGACGGGACATGGCGACTCTGGTTAAACAAGATTGTTCATGTATAGCTATGCCACAGCAATATCGCATGGACTGAAGCAACGAAACGACTCCAGCCTAGCCCGGGCGGCAAGGTACACGGATCGCCAGTGGTGCACGAGAATACGGGTTTTACAGCGACACAGGTATCAGTGCCTCCTGCTTTGCCGTGACGAAGGAGCCGGGCAGCATGTTGCCGGTGGTGACCTGTGCTCCATCGCTCTGGATTTGGACTTTGCGATGAGAAGGTCAGACCGAGAACAATAGTTACTGTCCCCCGCCGTTGCTGACATAAGCCCGAAGGAACGCATCGACCGCTGTTGCTACAGCTTCCTTTGGCGTAAACCAGGGTTGAGCACCAAATAACAACGGTTCAATAAATCCGATTTCGAGCAAACCCTTTAGATGCGCCGCGGCAACGCGGGCGTCTACCGGACGAATCACACCATTCTCCTGCTGACGGGCAATATAGTTTGTCATATGTTCCCACGCCCGCCCGGCCCCCATCTCGTAGAGCGTGGCTCCCAGCGTAGAACTTGCGCCTTCGGCAATGGCAGCTCGCATGATGGCAAGCGTATCTGCAGAAGTCAGCAAAGCAAGCAGGGCCTCACCAAAACGCCGAAGTGCCAGTGAAACATCCGGCTCGGACAGATCAAGCAGTCCCATAATCTCATCTGCTTGTTCTTCCATCACTGCCATCATGGCAGCAGCGAATAACGCTTCCTTGGATTTGAAGTAGCCATACAGGGTGCCTTTCGATCCTCCGATCCGCGCTGAGATCATCGCCATGCTGGCGCGCGCATAACCGACATCGCGAAATACCTCGATTGCCACATCAAGGATCGCCTTACGCCGATCGTCTGTCTTTACTCTCATTCGAAACCTCACTTTTTCATACAGCACTGTACGATTTTGCATTGACACCTGCAAGAACATATATCTAAAATGACCGTACAGTATGGTTATGTAGGGCATGTTATGGGGTCATCAAATTTCCAATGGCGGACCACGGCGTCGGGAGGTGTCACCGCCTTTGTGGTTGTGCTCATGCTAAGCAGCTGTGCTCCCCTGCCACAAAAAAATGACGTGGTGCCTGCAGGACCAGAAAGCTTCGCGAGTGCTACAAGCTTTTCCGCACCCGGGAGGGCCTGGCCCTCGGATCGCTGGTGGGAAGAATTTGGCGACGCCCAGCTCAATGCACTGATCACCGAGGGGTTGAAGGGAGCGACCGATTTGCGCGTGGCTTCAGCACGTTTTGCCCGTGCCGAAGCACTGGTTCAGGAGACCCGGAGCAGGTTGCTTCCCGCCATCACAGCAAATGGTGAGGTCGGATCGACCAAGCAAAGCTACAACTATCTTTCCCCGGCAAGTGGGCTGCCCGAGGGCTGGCGTGATTATGGTCAGACAACCCTCAATCTTACCTGGGAGCTCGACTTCTGGGGCCGCAACCGGGCGGCATTAGCAGCAGCGCGTTCACAAGCCGAAGCAACAGGTGCCGAAGCTGCGGCCACTCGTCTGGCTGTGTCAGCAGGCATCGCCAGCGCCTACGGAGATCTGGCCGGAGATTACGCCGAACATGATGCCGCCGAACATGCTATTAAAGTGCGTAAGCGCACACTGGAACTGATAGAGGGTCGTAATAAGCAAGGGCTGGAAAATAAAGGTGCGGTTGAGCGCGCCCGTTCAGCACTCGCCACAGCTCAGGGCGATCTGGCTGAACAGAATGAATCCCTCTCCCTCACTCGTCACCGGATTGCAGCACTGATTGGGGCTGGCCCTGATCGCGGACTGACTATAGCGCGTCCGGGCGCGACCATTACTGGCAGCTTCGGCCTGCCAGCCAATCTACCGGCCGAATTAATCGGACGACGCCCTGACATCATTGCCGCACGGCTCCGGGCAGAAGCTGCTGCGAGCCAGATCAAGGAAGCCAGGGCGGCCTTCTATCCAAACGTCAATCTGACAGGTCTGATTGGCCTGCAGGCTCTCGGCATCGGAAATGTGTTTGAGTCAGGGTCCGATTTTGGAACAGTCGGCCCGGCCATCAGCTTGCCGATCTTCGACGGCGCGCGTTTGCGCGGACAGTACCGTGCCGCCGAAGCCGATTACCGGGTGGCCGTCGCCCAATATGACGGCGCATTAACGCAGGCGCTGCGAGATGTGGCTGATGCAGCCACAAGCACACGCGCGCTGGACCTGCGGCTTGAACACGCACAGGAAGCAGAGCGCTCTGCCAGTGCCGCATGGTTCGTTGCCAGCAATCGTTATCGCGGCGGCCTTGCGACCTATCTTGATGTGCTGGCTGCCGAAGACGCCCTCATCAGCACCCGCCGCACGGTCGCGTCTCTGAAAAGCCGCGCCCTTGTCCTCAAGATCGCCCTCATCCGTGCGCTCGGTGGCGGCTATCGCGCATAAAGGAAATCCGAGCCATGTCTGAATCCACCAATACCATTGAACAAGATGTTCCCGTTGCCAACAATACTGCTGCGGATAGCAGAGCGCAAAACGCCAGGCGAAAGCGGCTATTTCTGGCCCTGCTGGCGAGCGTCGCTACGCTCGGGGGTGGCTATTACGCATATGATCTTTTCGTCGCATCCCGCCATGCTGAAACCGACAATGCCTACGTCGGGGCTAATATCGCTCAGGTGACCCCTCTGATTGGGGGGCCTGTGCGCGAAGTCCTGGTGGATGATGCGCTGCACGTGAAACAGGGGGATGTTCTCGTTCGACTGGACGATACGGATGCCAGGATAGCGCTAAAGCGCGCCGAAGCTGAGCTGGCGTTGACTGAACGCCGCGTGCGCGGTCTTATCGCCACGGATGGCGGTCTTGACGCGCAAATAGCGGCACGGGCTGCCGACGAAGTGCGCGCCCAGGCGCAGGTCTCTTCTGCACAGGCTGATCTTGCCAGAGCGAAAATCGATCTTGACCGCCGCAACGCCCTGGCTGAGTCGGGCTCCGTCTCAGGCGAAGAGTTGACCACAGCGCGCAATGCCTACAGCACTGCGCTCGCCAGTCTGAGAGTTGCTGAAGCAGCCCGTACGCAGGCCGCGGCCAATCGTGCCACTGCCATCGGGAGCCGTGACGCCAACCGGGCACTTATAGACAAGAGTACACCTGACACCAATCCCGAGGTGCTGGCAGCACGTGCTGCACGGGAGCAGGCTCAGGTCGACCTCGAACGCACCATTCTTCGTGCACCCGTTGATGGGATCATCTCCCGTCGCCAGGTGCAGGTTGGTCA
The DNA here is from genome assembly GCF_014896175.1 of Enterobacter cloacae complex sp. I3. Classification (NCBI taxonomy): domain Bacteria; kingdom Pseudomonadati; phylum Pseudomonadota; class Gammaproteobacteria; order Enterobacterales; family Enterobacteriaceae; genus Enterobacter; species Enterobacter cloacae complex sp. I3. The sequence continues at coordinate 30,972 of NZ_JADBQZ010000028.1, read as the reverse complement.
GCGTGTGCAGCCTGGCGCAATGCTGATGGTCGTGGTCCCGATCCACGCCAGCTATGTGGACGCCAACTTCAAGGAGGGTCAACTCAGGAAGGTTAAGCCAGGCCAGTCGGTTAAGCTCACCTCAGACCTCTACGGTAATAGCGTTAAGTATGACGGCAAAGTCGTCGGTTTCTCCGGCGGTACCGGCTCGGCCTTTTCTGTAGTGCCGGCGCAAAACGCAACCGGCAACTGGATCAAGGTCGTCCAGCGCCTGCCAGTAAGGATTGCACTCGATCCCCAACAGCTTGCAGAGCATCCTCTTCGTGTCGGTCTGTCTATGACCGCCGATATCGACGTCTCCAACTGATTGTGAGGAACCAGACGATAATGGTTGATTCCATCTCTCAGCATGAAAATCCAGCCGCCCGGTCATTAAGGGGCGGGAAACTCATCCTCGCCGCTATCCTGATCGGGCTGGGCAATTTTTTGGTCGTGCTGGATACCACTATCGCCAACGTCTCGATCCCCCATATCGCCGGCGGGTTAGGGGTCTCGTCCAGCCAGGCAAGCTGGGTTATCACCTCCTACGCAGTGGCCGAAGCGATCACTGTGCCGCTTACCGGGTGGCTCATGCGCCGCTTCGGTGGTTATCGTGTGTTCATTACCTCTTATCTGGCCTTCGGCGTGCTCTCGCTAGTGTGTGGCCTGTCGGGCACGCTTGGCATGCTCGTCGCCGGGCGCATATTCCTGGGTTTGGCCGGTGGCACGATCATTCCCCTTTCGCAGACCCTTCTGCTGCGTATCTTCCCACCTGAGAAGGCGACAATCGCGACAATCATATGGGCGATGACAACCACAGTCGCACCGATCGCCGGTCCCATTCTTGGCGGCACGATCTCCGATAACGTCGGGTGGGAGTGGATATTCTTCATCAATGTGCCAATTGCTGCCGCCGGTGGCCTAGGACTTCTGTACCTGATGCGAGGCCAGCAGGAAACGGTCACCCGGTCTCCGATTGATGTAGTGGGTCTTGGCCTGCTTATTGTGTGGGTCGGTGCGCTCCAAATCATGCTTGATGAAGGCCGCAACCATGACTGGTTCGCTGCAACAGAAATCCGCGTGCTTGCAGTGATTGCAGTAATCGGCTTTGTCGCCTTCCTGATGTGGGAACTGACCGAAAAGAATCCCATCGTTAATCTGCACGTGTTTCGCCATCGCGGCTTCGTTGCGGCTTCCATTACCTACTCGGTTGCGTTTGGTGCGTTCTTCGCCAGTATTGTTCTGATCCCGCTCTGGCTGCAGCAGAACATGGGCTACACCGCCACGTGGGCAGGATATGCCACCGGGATCATGGGGATTCTCGCAGTAATTAGTTCCCCCATCATCGGTCAGGTAGCGGCAAGGCTCGATCCACGGCTGATTGTATCGGTCGGATTGCTGGGACTTGGTGGCATATCTGCGTGGCGGGTGGGATTCACGCCGGATATTACCTTCATTCAGATGGCCTGGCCGATGCTGCTGACGGGCCCATTCCTGATGATGTTTTTCATCCCTGTAACCGGTCTGTGTATGGCGAGCGTCACAACAGCAGAACAGGCCGACGCGGCCGGGATCTCAAATTTCATGCGAACGCTCGCCGGCGCGTTTGCGACTTCAATAGTTCAGACCGGGTGGGCCAACGCGACACGTGAGAACCAGACTGAACTGGCAAGCGCGATGACTCAGGGACAAACCACCCTCGACAGCATGATGGCCAGTGGAATGTCGAGAGAGGTTGCCACATCTACGCTGAGCAGCATCGTTGAGGGCCAGAGCGTCATGCTCGCAACACTCAACATGTTCGCTGCGATTGCTTTCTGCTTCGCCTTCGCCGCCGCATTAATCTGGTTCTCTCCAAAACCAAAGGGACCCATCGACATGAGCGGCGGTCACTAAACAACAGGGCATAAAACCATGGCAAAGAAACTGAGTCTCTCCGCTAAACTCATCGTGTTTCCAGACCTCGTTGTCTGCGAGCACTGCGACAGGGTGTACCGGCGCATCGCGCTGGCCCCGGGCGAGGTTGCACGCTGCGAGCAATGTACTGCCATCCTCTATCGCGCCAACCGTCTGGATGTCGATCGTTGGCTGGCGCTGACCGTCGCCGCAGCAATCGTGTTCGTGATCGCCAACGTCTGCCCGGTCGTTCGCATCAGTATGCAGGGGTTGCACAACGAGACCACGCTCTGGCAGTCGACGGCGGCGCTCGCCTACGGACCTGGCGCTCCCATTGCAGTACCAACTGCAATATCAATCATCGTGGCACCACTTCTACAGATCACTCTGCTGGCCTGGGTGCTGGCTTTTGCCCGCACTGGTCGGCGTGCGCCAGGCTTCGCGCAGGCGATGCGGATGCTGGTCGCGTTGCGCCCCTGGAGCATGATTGAGGTCGGTCTGCTCGGCATTCTGGTGGCGGTCATCAAACTGTCAAGTTTCCTCCAGGTAGCACCCGGACCGGGGATCTGGGCCACGGCCGTGTTAGTGCTGCTGATTACGCTGATCGCGAGCCGCGATATCCACTGGCTGTGGGAGCTGACCGAATACAACCAGCAACGGCAGGCGGGCCGCACATGAATCTGCCTCCCCGCGCGTGCCACCTGGGTGTCATCGGCTGCCATATCTGTAGACTCGTTTGCCAGGACAAGCTCGACGAAACGAAGCACGTACACTGCCCTCGCTGCGGCGCATCACTGCATCGTCGGCGCCCCGACAGCATTGTGCGGGCCTGGGCCTTGTTGATCGCTGGCTTGATTTTCTACATTCCGGCCAACGTGCTGCCGGTTATGTATACCAGCCTACTCGGCAGTGGCAGCGGTAGCACCATCATGAACGGCGCTATCGAGTTCTGGAAATCCGGGTCTTATGGCATCGCTCTGGTGATTTTCATTGCCAGCGTGGCAGTTCCCTGCACCAAGTTTCTTGTCCTCACACTGCTGCTGATAACTTCACAACGACGCAGTAACTGGGCGAGACGCGAGCGAGCCAGACTCTACCGGCTCGTTGAGGTGATCGGCTACTGGTCAATGCTCGACGTACTGGTGGTGGCTGTAGTTGCCGCGCTGGTCAAGTTCCAGGGCCTGAGTGATATCGAGCCACGAGTTGGCATCTTCTTCTTTGGCGTGGTGGTGATCCTTACCATGCTCTCAGCTATGACCTTCGACCCCCGTCTGATATGGGATGATAAACCGGAATGAATAACGAACCCGAACATATCCACCAGCCCGGCAATCCTGCAGTGGCCCGCCGTCGCTGGCGTATTTCCCTGGTATGGCTGGTACCAGCCATCGCTGCACTGGTCGGGCTGTCAATGCTGGCGCATACCTGGCTGTCAGCTGGTCCTGAAATCACTATAGCTTTCCGTACAGCGGCAGGACTGGAGGCAGGCAAAACACCGGTCAAGTACAAGGACGTGACCGTGGGCACAGTAACGACAATCACACTCAGCGACGACGGCTCGCACGTTGCCGCCACGGTCTCGTTGGCCAGGAGCGCGGAAAGTCTGACCCGCAGCGACACGCGGTTCTGGGTCGTGCGCCCGCGTATTGGCACCGGCGGTATATCAGGCATCGACACACTTCTCTCCGGCGCCTATATTGCGGCGGATGCTGGATCGGAACATGCATCCAGCAAAGTCTTTACTGGCCTTGAAACGCCGCCAACGGTTATTGGTGGTATGCCCGGAAAGTCATTTGTCCTGCATACCGAAGATCTGGGGTCGCTGGATGTTGGCTCGCCGGTCTACTTCCGGCGTATCCAGGTGGGCCGGGTAGCCTCCTACAAGCTTGATGATGATGGTAATCACGTCAGCCTGCAGGTCTTCATCGACAAACCCTACGACAGCTTTGTCACTACCGATACCCGATTCTGGAATGCCAGTGGGATGGATGTTTCGCTGGGTGCTGACGGACTCAAGCTCAAAACGCAATCCGTGGCCACAATTGTGGCGGGAGGAATTGCTTTCGCCGCCTCTGCACGCGGCAAAGATCACACGCAAAAGGCACCTGAAAATACCCAGTTCAGTCTTGCACCGGATCAAGCCAGCGCCATGGCTGAACCCGACGGGCCGGAGCAGTTCGTCCAGCTACGCTTCGACCAGGCACTACGCGGTTTATCTGTAGGTGCTCCGGTTCAATTCTCGGGGATGGATCTGGGCAGGGTGGTATCAATAAACCTCGACTACGATCCAAGTACGCTCCGATTCCCCACAACCGTTGGCATCGTGGTGTATCCACAACGTCTTGGGCGTCTGTTGGATAAATTGCCTGGTACAAATACAGAGCAACAAGCCGCTCAATTTCTGAGAGAACTGGTCGAACATGGCCTGCGCGCGCAGGCGAGATCAGGAAATCTGCTGACCGGACAGCTCTATGTTTCGCTGGAATTTGTTCCGGATGCACCGAAAAGAACCATAGACATATCGGCACGCCCACTAAGCGTTCCCACAATCAACGGCAGTTTCGATCAGTTGCAGGGGCAGGTGGCCAGCATCGTCGGCAAGATAGAGAAGATGCCCCTCGACTCAATCGGGCGAAACCTCGACAGCACATTAGCAGAACTTGACAAGACCCTTAAGCAAGTCAACAGCCAGACGTTACCGCAAACCACGCAGACCCTGCTGCAGGCCCGGCAGGCCTTTGGTGCGGCACAAGGTGTGCTGGCCGAAGATGCGCCATTACAGCAAAACCTGGGCCAGACGCTACAGGAAGTTCAGCGGGTATCTCGCTCACTACGGGTGCTGACAGACATGCTTGGCCGGCATCCTGAATCACTGTTGCGCGGACGCCCGGAATCTCCCTCGCCTCCTGCCACAGGAAAAGACAACACAGTAAGTCAACAGGAATCGCATCAATGAAAAGTTACCGTTTTTCTGGGCTTCTCGTGCCGGTCTTCTTTCTGAATGCCTGCGCGTCTCCGCCAGTACATTACTACTCACTTCTCGCACCGTCCGGGGAAACAATAACGACGAAGCCACCGGCCCCCTTCATGGTTGATGTATTGCCGGTCGGTATCCCGTCACAGAACGATCAGTCACAACTGGTCGTACGACAGGGCGCCGCTGGTGCCGTTGTCCTTGATAACGAGCGCTGGACTGGCCCGCTGGATGACGAAATTCGTAGTGCCTTATCGTCAGTACTGACGCATGAGTTGGCCACCCAGGATGTGGCCGGGCTGCCACAGACCTCTGCCAGGCCTGTACTCAGAATCAAACTCCAGTTGCGTCGGTTTGATGCCTGGCCCGGACAACGGGTTCAGCTTGATGCCGACTGGAGTTTGGGATTCGCGAATGAGGCGGGAAAGCCACGGCTGGTCTGCCGGGGCTATCTGGATGAGCCCGCGCCAGGAGGCTATCCGGAAATGGTTCAGGCCCAACAACGACTGGTCGCTGCGTTAGCCAGGAGGATAGCGACAGATGCACGAGCCTGGGCACATTCTCGTCAGGCAGCTTGCGTGGACCCACAGGAGTAACCCCGGGAGTATTGCGCGTCCTGCCCGTGATCGACGGAGGATGTGATCGGGAGTCCGACGATAGTAGATTGATAGACAGCATCCGCAATCGCGAGAGGGTGGACCTCGCCTTCTTGAACCACCTCCCCATAAACATTGAGGGTTGAATGACAATGGATACACCCAAGAACCTGACAAACGGTGCAACGCAGGTAGCGCCGGTGGGATCAATCGAAGCCTCTGAAGACCTGACTGGAATTCCAGGCACGCATTGGCTGATCGTGAGCGTGAGAGCGTTGGCACCCGATGGCGAAGGGCGACTGGATTTGGTGAACACATCCACGCATGCAATCCGTGCCCTTTATCCCTCTCCGGAGGCGCAGGTACGCTTCGACGCGCACACCTTTCACGGCCAGCCCGACCGGCCGCCAGAGCGCTTCAATCCACACGGACTCACCATTCGTCGTGGCGCGAACGGTGTCCACCAGCTCCTCGTCGTGCATCACGGCGTCCGCGAATCCGTGGAGATTTTCACTGTCGATACCCGTGACGTTCTGCCCCGCATCCACTGGCGGGGTTGCGTGCTTACACCGGGTTCTGTGACCGGCAACGGGGTCGCACCAATGCCCGACGGATTCGTGATGACGCAGACCACGCTGCCCATCCCCAAGAAGGGAGGTCGTGCGCTGAATTTCGAGGAAATCGAGGGTGGGCGCAGCATCGGTGAGGTGCTGGCCTGGAGTTCCCGTTCCGGATGGAGCAAGGTCGATACCGGAGGCGACCTGATGCCGAACGGAATCGAAACGTCGGCTGACGGAGAATGGCTCTACTACGCAGATTCTGTCCGCCAGACCTTTAACCGCTTTTCGTTCAGAGCCGGTGCCGCGAAGAAACATGTAATTCAAACCGGTTTCCACAGCGACAATGTACACTGGGCGCCGGACGGTAGTCTTTTGCTCGCGGGCCAGCAAGGCACCCTACGGGAAATCGTTGAGTATTTCTCCGGGAAGGAAGGTGCTGCGTGCGGGAATGCGCGCGTGCTACGCATTGACCCACAAACAATGAGCGTGCAGCCGCTGGTTGACTGCGCGGATTTTCCTCTGGCGAGCGGCGCAGTCGAAATTCAGGGCACCCTGTGGCTGGGACGCATCAGGGGGACAATCGGCCGGGTGGATTTACGTCAGGTGCATACCGCATTGCCAGACTAGCGTGGGACGCCAGGGCTTGCAGGATCCACCCAGGCTTCCGCCAAGAAAGCGTGGGGACCGGGCTGCCAGCGGAAATCGTCAAGGCCTTACTCATTTTCTGTCTGTACGACAATGCGCTGACTGCCCGGCGGGTATGAGATTAGTCATTCGGATAACGCCACACGTCCGCGGTTTCGCCAACGGCAAGAACCCGCTTTTCCGATGCGGGAAGTCCAAGGCGCTCCCACTCTGCTGCCAGGCGAACCGGCGGTTCGTCTAGCGGCTCGTAGGTCAGCTTGAAAGTCCCCCAGTGCATGGCGAAGAAGCACCCGGCACCAAGATCCCTGTAGGCCCGGGCAGCCTCCTCGGGGTTCATGTGCTGGCGGCGCATGAACCAGGACGGCTCATAGGCGCCGATGGGCAAAAGTGCAGCATCGATCACCGGGAAACGGCGGCCGATTTCCCGGAACCCGTCAAAGTAGCCCGTATCGCCCGAATGGTAGATGCAGGCGGAAGCTCCCTCGAGAATGAATCCGCCCCACAGCGTTTCGTTTACGTCGGTCAAGCCGCGACGGCTGTAGTGCTGGGCGGGCACGAAAGTCACCCTCACGGGGCCGATGTCGATGGACTGCCACCAGTCCAACTCGCTTGCGGAAATCCCTTTTTTTGCGAGGAACGACGCCATGCCCAGGCCGGCGATCACCGGGGCATCGACGCTCTTCACGGATGGAAGGTCGAGATGGTCGTAGTGGTTGTGACTGATCAGCACCGCGTCGATGGATGGCAGATCCTCGGGGCGCAGGCCAGCCGGAACATTCCGCCCCCCTGGCCCCAGGGCAAGCTCACCGAAGACCGGATCGACGAGGAACGACTTCCCTTCGATCTGCACCAGCCAGCTCGCATGCCCGATCCAGGTCAGGCGCGCGCCTTCACCCGTGCCCGGTGGAGTGGCGATCGCGACGAGATCGGGCACCACACACGGCACCGAAGCCTTTCTCGGTACACCACGGCCCCGGCCTGCAAGACTATCGACGACCAGCATCCGAAATGCCGGCACCACGGTGCCGGGAGCTTCGCTCCCGTCAAGATTCCTGAAACGTCTGGATTTGCCGAAAATTGCCATAGCCACCCCTTCCACATTGACGATGAGGATGAACGCCTATGGCATGAGTCGCTCGATGAACACACCAATCGGTGTTCCAGAAGACCTTCCCAATACGTTGCATCCCCCTCATTTCGAGTCGAATGCGATACCCGGCAAACGCCAACAACGGGCGATGCCATCAATCGCTTCTCAGAACCGATAGAGGTAGCCGAGACCAAGGCCATACTGCGTGCTCTTTTCCACCAGCGGGCTGTTGCGGATCGAGCTGCCCATGTGCTTGGCGCCCATGTCGAGGAACATGGTGTGACTGGACACGGGCTGCCAGTCCACGCGAAGCCCGATTTCGGTATTGAGCGCGGAACTACCGCCGTAGGCCGGGCGCCAGCTCCGTGCCTCGTCTGACCTTACGCCGTATTAATAGTCCACGTACTCGCCATCCACCCACTCGGCCGCCAGCCGCGGGGCCAGCCCGATTGTGCCTGCGGTAAATCGCCTGTCGATCTGCAGCGTCGTCCGCATCCCCCCGCTGTTGCTCATGGCATCCGTGAGCACTTCAGCAGAGAAATTGGCAATGCCGGTACGCCAGATGGCGGCGGCGCCGAGCCAGAAACTGGAGTCTCGATCGCGCATGCCCGCGAAATATGGGGAATCGCCCGAATCGAAGCCTTCCCCGATGTACCGACCACGCAGCCTGAATGACACCGGCCCGACCGACGGAAGCTTGACGTCCAGGACAGGCCCGGCCACCTGAATCCATTTGTTCTCATAGGTAATCATTGGCAAGCCTCGAACGCGGTCGTCGAAGTCGCGGTAGACGCGGTACTGTATGCCACCGGCAACGCCAATCCCCCACGTCGGTTCACTGCGTCCGGCTTCGGGCATCGCCTGACCTCTCGCCGACTTATTCGTATCGTCGGTCTGAGCCCATGCAACGGGTGTTGAAAAAATGCCAGCGACCAGGATCGGTAGCGCAGCGTAAGACGGCTGCCGGCGCAGGCGGACTGCGCATTGAGGACGAGATGACATGATTGATCCCTTTTAAGGAAAACGTGAAAATGCCTCCCCTGTACTGGGGAATGGCAGCTCGCGGACCACGCCATCGGGCCATCTCGATGAGTTCGCGGACCATCACCAGCAGACGGCCGCACTGCACCGTCTGCCTGATTTCCATACCGTCCGGACGACACTGGGTCGTCCCGCACGGGTCAGTGCAGGCGCTGCGCATCAAGTTTCGATGTGACGAGTGAATTGCAGGACTGTTGAGTCGTGACGAGGTTAGTTGCGTCATCGCTCAACCTCGTCAGCGGTAGCGCGTACGGTGTGTCGAAAAAAACCAAGCGATGCCAGCCATTTCTCGATCCTGTCCACATACAGGAACACGGCTGGCACGACCAGCAGGCTCAAGGCAGTCGATGTGATAAGGCCGCCGATAACCGCCATGGCCATCGGCCGGCGGAAGCTAGAATCCGCACCTAACCCCAGCGCGATAGGCAACATGCCGGCGATCATCGCGATGGTGGTCATCACGATGGGACGGGCACGCTTGTGGCACGCATCCAGCAGCGCCTCGTGAACAGGCAATCCGCGCTCGCGTATACCGATAACCGCGTACTCGACGAGCAGGATGGAGTTCTTGGTGACGATACCCATAAGCATCACCAGACCGATCATCGAAGGCACACTCAACTGGCTGCGCGTGACCAGAAGCGCGAGGAACGCGCCACCTATGGACAGAGGAATGGCAGAGAGGATGGTGATGGGCTGAAGGAAATCCCTGAACAGCAGCACCAGAACGCAGTAGATGCACAAAACACCGACCACGAGCGCCATGGCAAAGCCCCCGCCGAGTTCGGCAACGATCTCCGCGTCGCCGGCCTCAATCACCTTCACACTGGACGGAAGGGACTTGATCGAAGTCAGGTTGGCCACAGCCGCCTGCGCCGTCCCGAGCGCGGTACCTCCCAAATCGGCCGAAATGGTGACGTTGCGAAGACGGTCATGGCGGTCGATCTGCGCGGGGCCACTTTGCACAGTCAGGCTGGCGACACTTGCCAGCGGCACCGACCCGTCGCGCCCCGGCACGCGCATGTTGCCGAGCGTGTCGATGTCCTGCCGCGCGGCATCGGGAATGCGCGCGCGGATATAGACCTGGCGGTTGTCGAGGTTCAGGCGCGCCACCTGAGCGTCGAAATCGCCTCTGGTTGCCACCCGCACTACGTCCCCGATCGCCTCGGTCGTCACGCCGCGCTCGGCGGCGCGCTCCGGGTCGGGACGGATGATGATCTCCGGGCGCTCCAGGCTGGCCGTCGAGGCAATGCCAGTAAGGCCCTTGACGTCGCGCAGTTCGGCTTCCACCGCATCCGCGCTCGCCTTAAGTGCCTCGGCATTGTCGCTGGCGAGGATGATCGTAAGCTTTTCGCCCGGCCCGCCGCCGCCGATGGCAAAGCGCGCCCCGGGAACATCGAGCAAGCGTTCCCGCACGGCTTTCTCGATGACCTGCTGCGAAGGGCGATCATTACGCGGCCCCAGCGTGAGCGTGAGCGACGCGCGCCGAACTTCGCCCGCCTGCGCCCCACCGGGGCCGGCACTTTGCGCCTTGCCCACCGTGGCGAAAACATGGGCGATGCCGTCAACATCGCCGATGGCTTTGCGGGCCGACCCGGCGACCGCCAACGTGTCCTCCAGCGAGCTGGCTGGCGGCAATTCGATGCTCAGGGTCGTGCTGCCGCTATCAGAGGCGGGGATAAAGCCCGTCTCGATGAAAGGCACCAGGGCGAGCGAAGCCGCGAGAAAGATGACCGCTCCGCTCAGGGTCGTCTTGCGATGCTTCAGGCACCAGCGCGCCGTTGCCATGTACCAGCGCATGACCCGGCCATCTTCCTTCTCGGGGATCGGCTCGGGCTTGAGCAGGTAGGCCGCCATCATGGGTGTGAGCAGGCGCGCCACCAGCAGCGAAGCGAGCACGGCGATCACGGCGGTCCAGCCAAACTGTTTGAACACCAGGCCGCCGATACCACTCATCATGGCCGTCGGTAGGAAGACGACCACCAGGCTCATTGTGGTCGCCATCACCGCCAGGGCAATTTCGGTCACGGCGTCCTCTGCGGCTTCCCGGACCGACTTGCCCCTGTGCCGGTGGCGCTCGATGTTCTCGATCTCCACGATGGCGTCATCGACCAGGATGCCGACGATCACCGCCAGCGCCAGCAGCGTCACGGTGTTGAGCGTGAAGCCCAGCCAGGCCATGGCCGCGAATGCCGGAAGGATGGACAGCGGCAGAGCGGTCGAGGCTATCAGCGTCGCCCGCCAGTCGCGCAGGAACAGCCAGACGACGATCATCGCGAGGATGGCCCCCTCGTACAGCATCGCCATGGAGCCCTCATACTGCTCAAGCGTCTGGCCGACCGACCCCGAAATCTCAGTCAGGCTGAGCGCCGGGTCGGCCTGTTGAAGGCCGGCCAGGGCCTCGCGAACGCCCTCGGCCAGCCGTACCTCGTCAAAGCCCCTGGCGCGGTACACGCTGAAGCCGACCACATGCTCGCCATCGAGCAGGGCCGCCTGCGTGGGGTCGGCCTGACCATCGACGATGGTCGCGATTTGGTCCAACCTGAAGCTCTTGCCGTTGGACAACGCGATTCGCAGGTCCGCAAGCTCCGATGCCTGGCGAACCGTGGCAATCGTGCGAACCGACTGCTCCTGGCCGCCAAGCTGACCACGGCCGCCGGAAGATTCCTGCTGAACCTGGCGCAGTGCACGGGAGACATCCGCCGCCGTGATGCCGAGGGCAGACATGCGCGACGGATCGAGCTCAATCCGAACCTCACGTTCGATTCCGCCAAGCCGCTCGAACCGACCGACTCCGGGAAGCGAGAAAATAGTCTTGGCAATGGTGTCATCCACAAACCACGAAAGCTGCTCCTCATTAAGCCGGGACGACGATATGGCGTAGGTCAGAACGGGCGAACCTACGCTCGTGGAAGCACTGACGGTCGGTTGCAGAAGATCATCCGGCAGATCAGACCGGATGCTGTCAACCGCGTTCTTGGTTTCGATCAGCGCGTCCGACAGGTTCTTCTCCAGCACGAATTCGACCTGGATTGAAACCAAACCATCCGTGATCGATGTGCGCAGATGGTTCAAACCACTCAAGGTCGCAAGTGAATCCTCGACCTTGCGCGCGACCTCCGTCTCCAGCTGCGCAGGAGCCGCCCCCGGCTGCGTCAGCATGACCGTGACCATTGGTAGATCAAGGTCTGGAAGATCCTGCGTAGGCAGCTTCTGGAACCCCCATAGCCCTGCGAGTGCCAGCAGTGCGAACAGCAGGATCGAGGGGATCGGATTGCGAATGGACCAGGTAGCGAAATTCATGGTCTGCCCGCCCCAGCAGGCTGCCCCTGCGAAACCCGGACCAGATCGCGATCCTTGAGGAAGCCGGCTCCCCGGACAACAACACGCTCGTCCTTGCCAAGCCCCTCGGTGACCTCGACCTCACGGCCATTACGCCGGCCGACGCTGACGCTTCGCAGCGACACGCGGGACGTGGCACTGGTGTCGGCCAGCACCAGGACGTGGCTGCGCCCATCGCGGATGACAACGCTCTCGGCGGGCACGACCAGCGCCGGCTCTGTCCCGAGTCCGAGCCTGCCGTTGGCGTACATACCAGCCCGTGCCGTGCTTCCAGGGTGGATGTCGGCGTAAACAGTGGCCAGGCGAGAGGTGCTATCCAGAATCGGCGAGGTCTGGCGAACCGTCGCCTTCGCTGTCTTGCCGTCGGGAAGGTCTAATGTTACCTGCTGCCCGATCTCGACCTGAGCGAGTTGCTCGGCGGTCAGTTCGCCACGCCACTCCAGGCGCCCCCGGCGAATCATGCGAAACAGTTCCTGGCCCACCGTAACGACGCTGCCGAGCGTTGCAGTCCTGTGGCTGATGACACCATCGTCCGGCGCAGTGACGTCGGTGTAACGCAGCCGCAACTGATTGGCAGCGAGCAGCGCATCCGCGGTCCTGGATTGAGTCACCAGCTGGAGCACGTCCTGTTCACTCATCGCGCGGCTGCTTTGCAACGCGAGCGCGCGCTGCCGGTTGGCGGCAGCCTGATCGGCATTCGCTTTCAGTTCCGCGCGTTCCGCCAGCAACAGATCCGGGTCAAAACGAGCGATAATCTGTCCCTTCCTGACGATATCGCCGACATTGACGCGAACATCGATGAGCTGATAACCACCAATCTGAGCACCGATGCTGGCTTCTTCCCATGCGGCAATCGCACCCGAAGCCCTGATCTCTATGGGCCACGAGACTTCCCGGGGGATGGTGCATGTGACGGTCAGCGCCGGCGTCGCCGCGGCAGTCGCTTCCTCCAGCGTCGTATCGCCCCTGCCGACGACTATCGCCAGCGCCGTCACAACGAGGGCCACTCCCCCCACGAAATACGCGATCCGGTGCCGCCGGAGGTGTCCCCGGGTGGGCTGGTTACGGTGTTCTTGTTCCTGACTCATGGCGATAATTTTCCTTACGGGCGATACAGGGGTGGCAGACGGAGCGTCGTCCATTTGCTCAGTCGTTGTGGGCTGCGGTACTGCGGCCCATAACGGCGGGTTCCCTGCGGCGCGCACAAGGAGACCCGGGATGGGTGCGATCGTAAGCAGCGGCGATGGCGCTTTCCTGCGCGCCCCTGAGCTGTCAACCCGGGCCTTCCTGCCCGAATAAGGTGATTACATCCGCCTTATACCGGACTTCGTTCGCGTGCGCGCAACTGCAGACGCATCGGCGGTCTGGAGAGAGGTATCCGCATCCAGCCACGCGGGGAACATAGCCGTCAGGGAACTCACGTCATTGGCGTTGCGCGCATCAGGCTCACTGCGGGCCACTTCTTCTGTCGCAGGGGCATCTCCCCACAGGTCTGGCTCTCACAAGAACCTGGCGCCAGAGAACCCCGAAGTGGTGCTGATCGTGTCTGTGCCACCTGTCTGGGTTTGCGATTTGTCTCGCGACACCGCGCCGTTGACCCCGGGCCATTGAGCGCATCTGGTCTGGCTGGGACCAGGGCCAGGCGCAGCGACCAGCACGCTCGTCATGAGCCGGGGACGATAGCGTTGCTGATGGCCCGACAAGACGTGCATAGCTGCCATCACAGTTCGCCCACCAATGAAAACGCCCTGGCCACGATGGAGCGCAGGTTCTGCCTGCCGCCATCCGCATACCACTCGTCAAGGGCAGCCGTCCATGCGGACGTCACCGCGCCCACGATGATGCGCGCTTTGAGCATGCTCAGCCCGGTCTCGCTTTCTCGTTCCACGAGTGCGGCAGCGAGCGACACCTCCCGATCCATCCGCTTTTCGCATCCCTTGGCGAGCAGAGCCGGCGTTTCCTTCAGCAGGCGCACCAGTGCAAAAGCCATGTCAGGATTGGCGTCATACCGCAGGAGCGTCGTGGCCAGCGTCTCTCTGACCGCATCCAGTGGCCCCTCGTGGTCGGGACGCCCCCGCAATTCATCGACCAGCTCATGCGTCTTCTCGTCGTGCCACAGGAAGATCAGATCTTCTTTAGTCTTGAAGTAGCGAAAGAACGTACGCCTAGCCACACCAAGCGGCTCGACGATGTGTTCGATGGTCGTGTGGGTAAAGCCCTGTTTCAGAAACAACTCAAGCCCGAGGTTGGATAGCTCCCTCCGGGTGCTCTCTTTGTGCCTTTCGCGAAGGCCGGGATTTTTATTTGCCATGAGAGTATTCTGTCATATCTGGCACCAAGTGACAATAAGGCACTTAGTGCCATAAGGCATCTGGTTTGCTCTAAACCGACGCTTCGAAGCGCTTCATTGCTGCCATATAATGAAGGTTTATAAAGACCGACCGGGAGACGCGGCTAGCACCAGAGATCAATGTGCCGGGAGGCTTCTTTCACAAGATCTTGGCCGCAGGTATAATCGAATGCTAAATCGCCTACATCAACTCAAGCGCTGCTTCGAGTCTTCCGTCGAAGTTCTGCACGATATCTGCGACACCATTGTTACGTGAGCTAGTGATCCGCTCCGCAAGTTTCTCTATGTTCTATCCAGAGGGCAGAAACACATCTGATTAGTTTACTTTTAGGTGAAATTTAGGTGGTACCAAGGGGGAATCTTCGCCTGCCAATGCCGCCCGATGTGCGACTGCAGAAGATCTCATGGAAGCCCCAATACACCGCGGGACCGTCCGCACTTGGGCTATTCGTGTCGGCCTGAGTGAACGCACTCTCGCACGGTTGCTTATTCAGGAAACCGGTATGAGCTTCGAACGCTGGCGCCAGCAGATCCAAGTCATTCTTGCGGTGAAATGGTTGAGTACTGGAATGTCGGTTCGACAGGTCGCCGATAGTCTGGGTTAAGAAAGTGCCGGTAACTTTGTGACTATGTTCCGCAAATCACTCGGCACTTCACCGAGGCGCTACATAGCTGAACGCAACCTCCGGCTCAGTTGATCGAGAGCAACGGCATCTTCGAGTGCCGTGGATGGATAGAATGATCTGTTTTATCGGGGTACCGCACGTTACTCCGACCGCGCATGACACTTCATGGCTGTGGAATGTGGCAGTGGTTTCCCGCCCCAGCCGTGGCTCGTTCACCGGCCTCCGTGGCAACAGCGAGAAGCTCGAAAAGGAATACACAGTCTGCTGCGGATTCTTGAGACCGGTTTGCAGGAAATTTATTCGCCCAAGCCATCGCGCAGACGATCGATAAGCCACTCTAGTGAAACAGACAAGCGGTTGTTCTCGGAGCGAAGCAAGTAAATAGTCAAAGCCGATTCGACTGCCAGGTGACGGATAACGACATCCGATCGTTGGCTTACCGGGATCTTGGTCGCAGTCATCAAGCCGATGCCATAGCCTGCGCCGTCCAATGTAAGCATCAGATCCAGCGAGGGACACTTCCCTCGATTAATCCTACCCTGCAATAGTGGACACGGGACTAAGTGAGAAAACTCTCAACCAGAGGGACTCATGACAAGATCATTATCAATAAGCAAAAAGCCCCGTAAATTACACACACCTGAATTCCTCAATGAAGCTCTGATTGTAGTGGCATAGAAAATTTGGCCACCTGATTAAAGGTTATATTCTCATTCAACACAAAACAAATGACTTAATGAGCAAGAAAACTAAGCGTACTTTCACCCCCTGAGTTCGTGGCATAATGTACTGACTTTCGTTTCTGGCCGTCCTATTAATGCCATTGCCGGTAGCGATTTTATTGGCGTCATTTTTTAGGCCGCCCCTTCTTCCCTCGGGTCCCTTCTGAGGCCTGACCTGCTGTTGTTCGCTCGGCAATCAATTCTCGCTCAAACTCCGCCTGTGCGGCAAAGATTCCAAAAACAAGCTTGTCACTGGCTTCCCTGAGGAATACACGAACCCCCTTCTGACGCTGCTGGGCTATGAAACACTCCGTTGTCGGGAATTGCCGCTGGCGCTGAAGCTGCCAACAGAACGCAGGGCGCGCAGCGTTGCAGACAAGCTGCTGAGCCAGCCGGCCTGCATAATGGATCAGCAACAGCCTGCCCATGAAGCGGGGCTCAGCATCAGAAGCATCAACTGTCTATTCAGTCAGCAGACCGGGCTGAGTTTCAGTCATTGGCACCAGCAGGCAAAGGTGGTGGCTTCACTGCGCTGGGTGTCAGAGGGATTGCCAGTCAGTGAAATCGCATCGCTGAGCGGTTATAGTAACGTCAGCGCCTATATTGACGTATTCCGTCAGAGCTTCGGTAAAACGCCCAGTCGGTTTAACTGAGAGCACGGCAGTACGGTGCATATCCGGTAAACATAAGTATATTCCCTGATTAACGAGAATTTACATACAGCCTTATAAAGCCTGAACAGAGCTTTGTGACGTGCATATATTAACCGCGCGCCTTATGCCGACTGACAGAGCGGCTGCATCCGTTACTCATCTGAATCCTGCTGCATCAACCAACGCGCGCACGTTGTCAAAGACATCGTTACCTTTATAATCACCTTCGTCTGGAGTTGTTGATAAAGCCTGCAGCGATACGCTCAGCGCCAGTATCAGTTTAGCGCGTTCTTCAGTTAGCATCGCTCTGGCTCAGTAAGAACAGTCCCCATGATTTCACTTTGACTAGGCTTAAACGTAGCTTTAAGACTCGCCTCCCGTTGTTTGCCAGGCATTGTACTTGATGACGGACAGGACGATTGCCGGCCTTAATGCAGCAATTGTTCTGCCGCGGGCCTTAATGAAATCCGCTGGCCCACATCTCACAATTACCTCAGCGAACTCAACGTTCGGAAGTCTTATCAGGTTTGGTGAACCACGGTCTGACCTGTTTTGGCATTACATTACACTGCCTGCACAACCTGTTGACATTCTCTTTGTACTCCCAAGCTCCGAGGCTTTGTGTTGCCAACTGTTCAGTTATGGGACCGCGCATGCTTGCCGCACTGGATGATAACCGCGACCGCTTCAACAGCGCCGAAGAAATTCAAAACTACGCTGGCGTTGGCAGTGTGCGAAGTTCGTCCGACAGACATTCGTGGAATGGACTGCGAAGACGGTTAACTCATCGTACTGGGCCAGCGAGAAAAAGGAAAATCGCATCAATCCGCTATCCGAGCTCTGGCGTTCAAATAGATCCGGATAATTTATAGCTGCTGGAAAAACAGAACCTGTTACGACGAAGCAAAGTATTTGCTGGCTCTCCAAGCGCGAAACTCGCCCTTACTGAAGCCATAAAAAGCTTGTCGAATGTCTCAGCGCGTGAAGCGGACATCACCTCCTGAGTGAGCCAGCGCACAAACCCGCACGAAACTCTTCGACGTGAATTTACATAACCTTATGAAATTTTATAACTGTATGGCATTTGCCTAACCCTTCCAGGGCAAAAATACATAACTACTCACCAACCCTGCTGCGTATAACTATAGCGGTGTTTTTCTCTCACTGAAGGTGACGCATGACACAACAACGCCATGAATTATCAGCCGATCATGAGGCGCATATCGCTTCTGCGATTGGCAAATTCTTCCGCCGCATTATCCCGATGCTGGCGCTGATGCTTATTATTAACCAGATTGATCGCGCCAACATTGGCTTCGTCAAAGCCCAGCTGCAAACCGATGCCGGAATCAGCGCGGCGGCCTTCGGCTTAGGCGCAGGACTGTTCTTTATCGGCTATGCGTTGTTTGAAGTGCCCAGCAATATGATGCTGAAGAAGTTCGGCGCAAGGGTGTGGCTCACGCGCATTATGATCACCTGGGGAACGGTGGTGGTACTTACCGGTTTCGTCAGCACGCCAATGCATTTTTATATGCTGCGTTTCCTGCTTGGCGTGGCGGAGGCGGGCTTCTTCCCTGGCGTGCTGTTCTATTTTCGTCAGTGGGTGCCCAATGCCTGGCGAGGCCGCGCAACCGCAATGGTATTGAGTGCAACCGCAAGCGCGTTTCTATTCTCTGGCCCGCTCACCGGCGCAATCCTGATGATGCACGATGTCGGCGGACTTGCGGGTTGGAAATGGGTCATGTTTCTGGAAGGCGGCGGATCGATAGTGATCGGCCTGCTGGCGGCGTTTGTACTGGTATCGAAGCCAGAAGGGGCGAAATGGCTCAGCGACGCGGAAAAACAGGCGCTCGCGCAGCAACTGGCAATTGAAGACGCGACGCGTGACGAGCGTGCCGTCACACAGGGACGCTGGGGATTGATCACCGATCGCAGCCTTATATTCTACTGCCTGATCTTCTTCACCATGACCATGACCGGTTACACGCTGGTGTTCTGGTTGCCGCAAATTATCCAGCGTATTCAGGGGTTCAACAGTTTCGAATCCGGACTGCTGACCGCCATCCCGTGGCTCTTCGCCATTGTTGCGCTGTTTCTGCTGGGCAAAGCCACCGACCGTTATCGCGATAAGCTGGAGAAAGGGCTGGGCATCGCCATGCTGATCGCCGCATGCGGCACCTTTATGGCCACGCTTGGCACGCCGTGGTTTGGCTTTGTGGCGATGATTGTGGCTTGCATCGGTTCCAAAGTCAGTGCCGCGTTCTTCTGGCCGATGCCGCAAAGCGAACTGCCCGTCTCGATAGCGGCACCGGGCATTGCGATGATCAACTCTGTCGGCAACCTTGGCGGATTCTTCGCACCCACGGTGTTTGGCTATCTGGAGATGCACACCGGCAGCACCACCGGCGGCCTCTACGCGCTGACCAGCGTGTCCGTGGTGACCGGCCTGTGGCTGTTGCTGCGCACCAAACCTGTTCCCCCCGCTTTAGGTCACAAGGAGAGACTTCATGTCAGACAGTCCAGTCATTAATACCATGCGCATCGTCCCAGTTGCTGGTTATGACAGCATGCTTTTGAATATCGGCGGTGCCCATAACTGCTTCTTCACGCGCATTATCGTGATCCTCACCGATTCTGCCGGGCATACCGGGGTGGGCGAAACGCCCTGTCATGCCTCGACGTTGCAGTTGCTGGAGCAGTTTCGCCCGCTGATTGTAGGCAGCTCGCTGCTGCGCCTGAATGCCACGCTGAGCCAGCTTTTCAACAGTGAGGCGCGTCAGAAGCACACTTCACACACCAACGACATCCACATTCCGCAGATGAATCCGGAGAAGTTTTATAACGCTGCGGCGGCGATTGAGGCCGCGCTACTAGACCTGCAAGGCAAGCTGTTTAACCTGCCGGTCGCCGATCTGCTTGCCAGCGGCAAACAGCGTGAGCGTATTCCGGTGCTGGGTTATCTGTTCTATATCGCCGATCGCAAGCGCACCACAATGCAGTACCGCTCGGGCGATAACGCGGCGGATGGCTGGTTCCGTCTGCGTCATGAGGCGGCAATGGACAGCGCTGGCGTTCAACGGCTGGCGGAAGCGGCAGTGGAGCAGTACGGCTTTCGTGACTTCAAGCTAAAAGGCGGCGTGCTGGCAGGCGAAGCGGAAGTGGAAACGGTTGAAGCGCTACTGGCGCGGTTTCCCGGCGCGCGCGTCACTGTCGACCCCAATGCCAGCTGGTCGCTGGATGAGGCGATTCGCTTTGGTAAACAGTTGGCAGGAAAGGTGCCCTATCTGGAAGATCCCTGTGGTGCTGAGCAAGGGTATTCAGGGCGGGAAACGCTTGCCGAATTCCGTCGCGCCACGGGCGTGGCGGTCGCGACCAATATGATTGCTAACGACTGGCGCCAATTACATCATGCGCTGCAACTTAACGCCATCGACATTCCGCTTGCCGATCCGCACTTCTGGACGATGCGCAATGCCAACGTGATAGCGCAATTGTGCAACGAATGGGGGCTGACCACCGGCTGCCACTCCAATAATCATTTTGATATCTCACTGGCAATGGTGGCGCACCTGGGCGCAGCGGCGCCTGGCGATCGTCAGACCGCCTTTGATACTCACTGGATTTGGCAGGATGGCCAGCAACTGACGCATCAACCGCCGCAGATCCGCGATGGCTATCTGGAATTACCGCCAGGCCCGGGTTTTGGCATCGAATTGAATATGGAACGCGTCGAGGAGGCGCATGCGCTTTACAACGCGCTGCCGGATAAGAACCGAAACGATGCGCTGGGGATGCAATTTTTAATTGATAACTGGCGCTATGATGCCAAACGTCCGTCAATGGTTCGCTAAGGAAGCGAAATGAAGAGAATATTACGTGCGGTGGCGCTCATGGCATCGATTGCCGCCAGCGCGCCACTGCTGGCGCAAACTTTTGTCTACATATTAGAAGCCAGTGATGGCACCATCGCACGCTACGCGCTGAACGAGTAAACCGACGCGCTGCAACTGCTGGGGTGACACTGACCCAAAATCCTGCTCCATTCAGAAACAGAATTCCGGCATGATAAACACTCCCCTGAACGGAGGTGGTGCCGATGAAAAAGTCACGATTTACCGAAGAGCAGATTGTCTTTGCCCTGTAGCAGGCCGAGCTGGGGATGTCCGTACCGGACGTCTGCCGCAAGCTGGGCATCTCCGACGCCACGTTTTACACCTGGTGTAAGAAATACGGTGGCATTTCACCCTCAGAACTAAAGCACATGCGCCAGCTGGAAGAGGAAAACCTGCGTCTGAAGAAACTGGTGGCCGATCTCAGCCTCGACAAGGCTATGCTGCAGGACGTGCTGGCAAAAAAGAACTGACGCTGGCACGCCTGCGCGAATGGATCAGGGATTTACAGGCCCGATACGGTGCCAGCGAAAGACAAATCTGTTTTGCGCTATGGCTCAGCCGCAGCTCGTTCCGGTACCATTCCGTTGCGGCAGACGACAGTGCGCTGCGCCTGCGCATCAGGGAGATTACCTAAACCAGGGTTCACCATGGCTACCGCAGGGTACACGTGATGCTCAGGCGGGAAAGCTGGCGTGATAACCACAAACGCATTTGCCGCCTGTACAGTGAACAGGGCCTGTCGCTGCGCCCCAAGCGTCCACGCCGTAATAAATCCGCACAGCGGCGACAGCCGCAGCCTCAGGGGCTGTATCCGAATCACGTCTGGGGCATGGATTTTGTCTCTGATGCGTTGTTTGACGGAAGGCGACTACGCCTGCTGACGGTTATAGACCTGTACACCCGCGAATGCCTGGGGATCTGCGTGGTGCAGAATCTGCGTTCAACAGAAGTGGCGGAAATGCTGAACAGCATAGAGCTCAGGCGTCCGTTACCTCAGATGCTGAAAACCGACAACGGCTCTGAATTTGCGGGGAAAATGCTGGACAGCTGGGTGTATGAACGGGGTATCCGTATCGACTTCTCACGCCCCAGAACGCCGACGGACAATGCGACGGTAGAGTCCTTCAACGGCAGGCTGCGACAGGAATGTCTGAACGAGAGCTGGTTCATGTCCCTGGAGGATGCGCGGTGCAAAATCGAAGCCTGGCGCATACACTATAACCAAAGTCGTCCCCATTCTGCGCTGGGCTGGATGACCCCCTCCGAATTTGCCGTAAAATCTGCCGGTTGCCAGAATATGCAGCCAGAATGAAGCCAGTTATTCCTGATTATGAATGGATCACATACGGGGAGCGGTTCAACAAACCGACATTATGGACTGACGGTTGTATCTAATACCGGGGGCAGGTCAAATCCTCTATGAGCTGTGAGTTCAACTGATGGATGCAACACACTGATTGAACCGTTCTGCGGGTGATTCATAGTCTAGCGTTTTTCTCGGTCTTTCGTTGAGCTGTCTGGCAACGCTGTTTAGTCTCTGCTGGCTGTGAATCGATAAGTCAGTTCTCTTTGGAAAATATTGTCTGAGCAACCTATTCGTATTTTCATTTGAGCCACCTGCCAGGGAGATTGAGGATCACAGAAGTAAATCTGGATGTCTGTAGCTACAGTAAATCGGGTGTGGCTGGTCATTTCAGCTCCTCGATCCCAGGTTAATGTTTTATAAAGCTCAACAGGTAATCCCCGGGCTTGCCTGATGAGTGCAGATATAACGGTTATGGTCTTGTTGTCCCTGATTTTGGCCAACATAACAAAGCGGGAATGGCGTTCTACGAGGGTGACGATACAGGAGTTTTTCGAGCCCTGGATCAGGTCACCTTCCCAGTGACCCGGTATGGCTCTGTCTGCGGCTTCAGGTGGCCTCTCGCTTATCTGTACCGCATTCGAGATTGATCCTAATCCTTTCCCTTTAAGCGATGACGTTCTGGATCTACGCACGGCTCTTCCGCTTCGGAGGCATTGCTGCAGTTCTTTTTTTAATGCCCCCCGAGTTTGTATGAAAAGCGTTTTATATATCGTTTCATGTAACACATGCATTTCCTGATTATCCGGATAACAGCGTTTCAGCCAACCGGCGATTTGTTCCGGCGACCAGTCCTGATGCATCTTCTCTGCGATGATTTTACAAAGTGTAGGTCTTTCAATTAGCTTGCAAGGTTTTGGTCTCAGAGCATTTTCCCACGCAGCAGCATCCGCTTTTGATGCACGATATTGTTTTGCACCACCGTGCCTCTTAATCTCGCGGCTAATCGTTGAGGGAGCTCTCGATAGTTTGTTTGCGATCGCTCTGATGCTGATTTTTGCTACAAGCGCTCTGGATATTTCCTCTCTTTCATCAAGTGAAAGCGCTAACGGGTGCCGCTTTCCGACAGGGGGACGGTATCCACCAGTCTGGTGGATAGTGGGCATAATAGAAGAATGATATCTGTCGAACATTCTGGCGATATCATGCACGGAATCACCTTGTTTGTATCTGTCTTGGATAATCGCTTTCTGTTCCGACGTTTAGTAAATCCGCGTTCTTCGTTTCATGGCAACGTCCCCCTTGATTAAGGATAGCGTTGCATCGACCCGTTGAACTCACAGCAAAAAGCGAACAAACCGCTTTTTGCTAACAAGTCTTATTGGCCTCAGTCAGTACTATTTTTATAGCAGGTACGACCGCACAAGTAGGCTTCCCAGCGCCACAATTAGGGAACATTGAATGCCTATAAACAGATTTATTTAACCCACAACTAATGGTGGTCATTTTGGTGGTCTTGACAGGATGAAGATTCAAGTTTAGCTTCCTTATTAGCCAGTTACTGGCAAAGGTGATCCCAGTCAGAGGAGCCAATTTTGAAAAGCCTGCTTTTAAAGCAGGCTTTTTGCTTTTCTGCGTCTCTGATGTTAACTCAGAATCGCATCCAGCCTGGCAAGCACCTCGTTGACAACGGCGTCAGGTATCCGTTCCAGCCGCATGCCGTTTCGGGCAGCCATATCAATAGTTCTGGGCTGGTCGCAGCGAATAACGCCCATCGTTTTTGTCCCCGCCCCTTCCAGTGAAACGGTGAAACCTGCCGTGCGAGCAAAGTTACCGCCGCTGGTGACGGGAACCACTACCGGTAGCCGGGTCAGCTTGTTAAACGATGCCTTCGACACGATGAGAACCGGACGTTTTCCACTTTGCTCGTGGCCTGCAATCGGATCCAGTGAAACAAGCCAGATTTCCCCTCTGTCCATTTACAGGATCTCCTTTCCTACCGCAGGCGCATCAATCCATTCCCGATCCTCTTCACTCATTTCAGCGTGCGGATCGCACTGCGCCAGCAGCTCCTCAAGCGAATAATGAGGCCGTTTTTGGGGTTCAATGATCAGGCAGCCATTGTTAATGGTCATGCCGACTTCGCTGTCCGTCGACAGCTCCAGCGTTTTCAACACGGCGGGAGGAACCGCCAACATGATGGATCCGCCGACCTTTTTCAGGCGAGTTTTATACATAGCGCACCTCCTAATATTATATTTTAATATAACATTTATGCCAGGAGATGCGCAGTTATTCATCAGATTCATGGTGATTTCCTTTTCGTAATTAAGTGGGCAGAGAGCCGTTATCCATCGAAGGGCAGCGCTGGTGGGAACGAATTGCGTCACTAAGAAGGCTGATAATAAAAAACTGTTTTTACGGTTAAAAGAATTATGGCGGATCGGATAAACGAAATGCGAGGCGGCTTCCGCATCGGGAGAATGGTGGGGGCCAGGCTAAGGTCAACCCCCTCATGGCTTCATAACGATGCGGCCAAGCGGTTTCGCTGTCTCGGCGTATTCATGGGCCGCGGCGGCGTTAGCCAGGGGGAAGATTCGATCAATGACAACCCTGATGCACCCTGCCGCTACAGCCTGCAACATCTCGTCCACGCTTGCCCGAACCTCAGGCCTTTCAAAAAGGGGGCCCATGAATACCCCCATGAGCGTCTGGTTAGACTGCATTGCCGGCCATAAGTCGGCTGTAAGGCTGCCACCGCCCGCATTACCGACGAAAACAAGACGCCCTTCCGGCGCGAGAGCAGAAAGCGACGCAGGCAACGTCGTCCCTACCGGATCGATGACGAGGTTAACACCGGTGCCACGAGTGACCTGTCGGACACTCTCCACGACGTTATTCTCTACACGATCCACAACATGATCGGCCCCCAGTTCCAGCAACCGGTTTTTTCGCTGCGTTCCGCTTGCCACGCCGATGACCGTCGCGCCAGCTTGTGAGGCAAGCTGAACGGCCGCGAGCCCCACGCCACCCGCTGCTGCCTGAATCAGAACGGTTTCTCCGTGCCGGAGCATGCCGCGTGTGAAGAGGCAGTGATATGCGGTTCCAAAGGAGATCGGTACCACCGCCGCTTCTGCTGCATCCACTCCGTCTGGTAAAAGCCAGGTTCGTTCCGCAGGCACAGCCCAACGTTCCGCATGCGATCCCTGCATGCTAAAAGCAGTCACTCTGTCCCCAACCTTGCGGCTACGGACTTTCGACCCGACGGCAACCACCGTCCCCGCGGCCGCGTAGCCAACGATCCATGAAGGAAAAGGCGGCGGAGTTGAACGTCGGTTGATCAGATCTCCCCCTTCAATTGAGATAGCCTCGACTGAAATCAGCACATCGTCAGGCCCTGCGACCGGATCCGGAACATAGACATATTGCAGGACGCCGGGAGCGCCTTCCACGTCATAAACCGCTGCCTTCATAAATTTTCCTCTGACTTGCCTTTTGACCGTCGGAAAGATCCGTAACGCTCAGGGTAGCCTGGCAATCACCTTTATCTCAAACTGGAATCCGTACAGCCACGTCACGCCGATCCCGGTCAAGGTTGGGTAAGGTGCTTCCCCCCAGTATTCTGGCAGGACACTCCAGATAGCGTCGAGGTTTGACTCGGGATCGACAACAAAAAGGGTAACGTCAACCACGTCATCGAACGTGCAGCCCGCAGCCGTGAGAACAGCATTAAGGTTATCAAACGCCAGACGGATCTGCGCTTTTATATCCTCTTCAGGCGAACCATCTTCCCGGCTACCCACCTGCCCCGAAACAAACAAGAAGCCATTAGATTTGATGGCGGGTGAATAGCGATTGCGCTCATAGAGCGCCTGGCGCCCGAAGGGAAAAACGGCTTCGCGTGTTGTCATATGTGTACCTTTGTAATGGGGCGAACTCTGCCCGGTGAACGTAAAGAGACTTTACAGCTGCTGAAGCAGAGGGATAAACAGGCGACTTTGTCCATCATTGTTTGTAATATCCAAACAATCGGTGAAAAGAGAGGACATGGGATGGATCGTTTTGATGCGATGCGCGCCTTTGCTCGCGTGGTGGAGGCAGGCAGCTTCACAAAGGCTGCCCAAACGCTCCATATGAGCAAAACCACGGTGACGCAGCTTATTCAGCAGCTGGAAGCGCGCCTGCGCGTCAAGCTGCTCCATCGCACCACCCGCAGGCTCGGCGTCACTCCCGATGGCGCGGTCTACTACGAGCGCGTTATCCGCCTGCTGGCGGACATGGAAGATGCAGAAAACAGCCTGTCCAGTGCGGCGATGACGCCCAGGGGACGGTTAAGGGTGGATGTGCCCACTCCTCTCGCCCGCCTTGTGCTGGTGCCCGCGCTACCGGCTTTTCACGCGCGCTACCCTGATATCCAGTTCGACATGGGCGTGAGTGACAGGGTGGTGGATCTGATCGGCGACAACGTGGATTGCGTCCTGCGGGGTGGCGAAATCAATGACCAGTCACTGATCGCGCGCCATGTCGGCGATTTGCAAATCGGTGTTTACGTCGCACCGAGTTATGTGGAACTCCTCGGCGCCCCCGCGCATCCGCGAGAGCTGGAAAACACGGACCATCGCATCGTGGGATTCTTGTCCTCACGCACCGGTAAGATTGATCCTCTGGTGCTGCACGGTGAGAGTGAACGTATTGAAATTACGGGCAACTATGTGCTTGCTGTGGATGATGGCAATGCTTACCTCGAAGCTGGACTAGCGGGATTAGGCGTGATTGCGCTGCCGGTCTATATGGCGGCAGCACATCAGGCTCGCGGTGCCTTGATTCCGCTATTTGAACGCTGGCGTATTGCTCCAATGCCCCTGTACCTGGCATTCCCGCCTAACCGCCACGTCAACGCTAAACTGCGCGTTTTTATTGACTGGATCGTTGAGTTGATGCAGCAGCATGTCCCTACTTCTACCATTAAGTGACTACATCTATTCGCTCATCACCGCCGATTGGTGGTCATTCAGGCGGTTTTGACAGAAAGGGAAATATTTATTTGTCTGTTACTGGCAAAGTCGAACCCATTCAGAGGAGCCATTTTTGAAAAGCCTGCTTTTGAAGCCGGCTTTTTGCATCTGTGACCCACTAATAGTTACCAAGCGGATTCTTTTCACAGGCAATACCGCAAATGCCCTCAAGTTCGGCTTCGAGTGTTTTAACCAACGATTGAAGATAGTCTGGCCCTTCCTGATACTGGCGACGTTGTAACTGGTATTCTTCGGTAGAGAGCAAAGTTAATCGTTCTTTGACTCGCTCACCGCATGACGCTATCTCTTCAATAAAATCAATATCATAAAAAGGAAGAATTTCTTTAGTTTTGTTATTAAAAACGATGACTTTGACGCTATGAGCATCCAGAACTTCAATGAATTTTTTATCACAGGTTAAGATTGCGGGAAAAAAGAATGCCGCGTTTTTATCAATATTTAAGGTAATAACAAATTCGAGAAAGCGCTGATGGCGAAGATCCCAGGCCATACCTCTAACGTACTCCCAAAATCCCGCCGTATTACGGTTCACTTTGTGAAAAAAGGCTTCCTTAGAACCATTTTCAAAAAAACGCTTAGCGAGCAAAATCTCTCTAATGCCAAAGAAATGGGCTTCATTGTGAGTAAATTCTAGCAGTTCGACTAATTTTTCCTGCACCTGCTTAGCACTTGTTTTTGGGTTCCGCAGGTGAATCGCGCACATTTTTAACACATATACATATAAGCGATTATAGTCACGAGCCAGCTCTTCCATTAGCGACTTATTTATAAACTCATAATTTTTACGTGCCATATATTGCTGCGTTTTAGCTATAATTTCCTGTTCAGACACATTAAATTTTAACTGCCTATGCTGCTGCCAAGCCGCAACATCCAGGTTGCGTAACATCTCATAAGCTCGAATGCGTTCGAAGATTTTTTCCTGTTTATTGAGATCGCTAAAATTACAAAGATTTTCGAGTTCATACAACAAAGGATCAACATTGACTTCCTCTCTTGCGATGAAGTCAAAAATTTCTTCAAAATCTTCGGGAAGTCGCGATCTTTGCCCTTCAAAGAAAGGCTTAAGATAACTTAATACCTGCGTATCGAGCGAGATAGAATAGTCGATGGGAAATGTAACGCGGTTACCAGAGATAAACATTTCTCTGAATATGTCTGGTGTAAGAATAAACACATGCGGCGTTTTGAATAAGCTACGCACGGCAGAACCACTGCTGAAGTTCCTGTTAACCGATAAGCCAGGAGTCGCACCTTTCTCCGCTGCAAAAATGAAGGTATAATCGTCAAGATAGTGGTAATAGAGTGCATATTGTTGAACAGCTGCCTCAAGATTTCCTGAGTGGCAGATATCATAAATAAAATCATGAATAACATTTGCCATTGTGCCCTCCCGGCATCGACCTAGCCTCCATTTTTAACACGCCTAAGCTTTTGCTATCAATATATTCAGTATTTATTCCTGCATGCATACTTCATAAAATTTATGCCGCGATACTAACGCACCGGGCATAAACGATAACAGACTGCTTGTCTAAGTTGGATTATTAAATCTGATAATCAATCGCCACTTCTTCCGGCTCCATGACCTGGCGTTTGATCTCGTCCACCGACAGCCCGGCATTGCACAGCTCGATAAAGCGCCACACATAGTTGCGCTGCAGCTGCCCGCGCTTCAGGCCCAGCCACACTGTATTGGCGTCAAACAGATGCCGCGTATCCAGGCGCACCAGGTTCCCGTCTTCGCGTTCGCCGCTGGACTGTTCCGCCACCAGGCCAATGCCCAGACCCAGCTCGACGTAGGTTTTGATCACGTCAGAGTCCTGCGCGCTCAGCACGATGTCCGGCGTTAATCCTTTACGGTTGAAGGCCTCGTCTATGCGCGAGCGTCCGGTTATGCCCTGGCGATACGTAATCAGCGGCCATTTCGCGATCGCTTCCAGCGTCAGTGGTGAAACCTGATTCAACGGATGCTCGAGCGGGAGCAACAGGCTGTGGTACCAGCGGAACCAGGGAAAGGCCACCAGCAGCGGGTCGTTGCTCAATCGCTCGCTGGCAATGCCGATATCTGCCCCACCGTTTTGCAGCAGCCCTTCAATTTCCTGCGGCGTGCCCTGGATAAGCTCCAGACGGACGTCAGGGAAAAGTTCGCGGAAGGCTTTGATCACCGGCGGCAGGCTGTAGCGCGCCTGGGTGTGGGTGGTGGCGATGGTGAGCACGCCCGAGGCATCGTTGGTGAAGAGATCCGCCAGGCGACGCACGTTGCTGGCCTCGTTGAGGATCCGCTCCGCGATGGTGAGCAATGCTTTACCCGGCTCCGTCATGCCGAGCAGCCGCTTGCCGCGGCGGATAAAGATCTCTATGCCCAGCTCCTCTTCCAGCTCGCGGATATGGCGGCTGACGCCGGACTGAGAGGTATAAAGCATATTGGCGACCTCGGTCAGGTTGTAGTCCCGCCTGGCCGCCTCACGGATAATTTTAAGTTGCTGGAAATTCACGATTCACTCCGGCGCATCTGACATAGCTCTATTGTTAGAGTCAGCCGAGCTGCAGAACAAATAATAAAAACCAGCATCTTATGCTTTTCTGGAATATCAGCTCACGAGCTGGAGCTCACGGTTCTCAAGCGACGGCTTGCTGACCAGCGACATTAAAATCTCTTTTACCGCCTGCGCCTGAGGCGACAGCGAGCCGCGAGCGGACATGTTCAGCGACAGCGGCAGGCTCATCGAAGGCGTGGTGATCCGCGCCATCCAGCCGTTTGCCGCACCGCACAGCGAGCGCGC
This sequence comes from Enterobacter cloacae complex sp. I3, assembly GCF_014896175.1. Classification (NCBI taxonomy): domain Bacteria; kingdom Pseudomonadati; phylum Pseudomonadota; class Gammaproteobacteria; order Enterobacterales; family Enterobacteriaceae; genus Enterobacter; species Enterobacter cloacae complex sp. I3. Next base: position 1,441 of record NZ_JADBQZ010000028.1, on the reverse strand, counting down.
GGCGGATTCCGGCAGTACGGTGACGCCCATTCCGCTTGCAATGGCCGCGGTCAGCGTGGAGATTGAGTCGATTTCGCCGATGATTTTGGCCGTCAGACGGCGCAGGGAGAACGCTTCGTCCACTCGCACGCGCACGGCGCTGTAGTCGCGCGGCAGATAGAGGTTCATCTCTGCCACGGCGGTAAGATCGACGCTCTGGCCCGGACAGTCGCGGGTGCCCACGAGGTAGAGATCTTCCTTGAGCAGCGGCTGGCTGGTGAGCCCGGCAACCGGGGAGCGATCGTAAAGGACCGCCATGTCCAGCTGGCCGTTGAGCAGCTTGTCATTCAGTACAGAACCACTGTTTTCATGCAGATAGACCAGCACTTCCGGAAGCTCAGCGCGCACGGCCTGCAGAAGCGGCATAGTGATAGAGGACGCCGCCGTTCCCGGCGCCAGCCCGATAGAAACGTGCCCGCTCAGGGTCTGGCCCACGTTGTTCACCGCCAGCTGCGCCTGTTCACACTGACGCAGGATAGTGCGGGCATGGGTATACAGGATCTTGCCTGCTTCCGTTGGCGTGACGCCGCGTTTGGTGCGGATCAGTAACTGCTGATCCATCTCGCCTTCCAGAGTAGCCACCTGCTGGCTCAGCGCAGGCTGCGCGATGTGCAGCACTTCTGCCGCTTGAGTCAGGCTGCCGATATCGACGATTTTTACGAAGTATTTCAGTCGTCTTAAGTTCATTTTGCCCCCTGTTCGAAATGCATTGCCGGAACCGGCTGTCGTTGTTGAACAGGTTTTGCAATATGAATGCCACTTTTACCGTGCGGTCTGAATTGTTCGCTAACCGCCTGAAAATAAGGAAATCTAATCATGGAGGGGGGATTTATTACTGAAACAGCAGTTTACGATCTGCCCCATTAGAGGTATATCCGCACCATTACGGTGCATTCCGCTGTCAAAAACATCATTTTGCCGATTTTGTCAGCAAACGATCAAAAGGCGTTGATCCACCCTTTGACAAGGCGAACGCAGGTCGATAATATGCGCCCCGTTCACACGATTCCTCTGTAGTTCAGTCGGTAGAACGGCGGACTGTTAATCCGTATGTCACTGGTTCGAGTCCAGTCAGAGGAGCCAAATTTGAAAAGCCTGCTTTTAAAGCAGGCTTTTTGCTTTTCTGCGCAAGGTAAATGCAAAACGGCAACCAGGTTGCCGTTTTTAGTGTGTTCCCCCTCTCCCGTGGGTGTACGGTCCGGGGACATAGTGAACACTTGTTCGGGGACATGGTAGACACTTACAACTGAGGCATAAGAACCCGTTTATGGAGTCACTTATGCCCTGGGATGCGAGAGATACCATGTCATTACGTACCGAGTTTGTACTGTTCGCCTCGCAGGACGGGGCGAACATCCGTTTCCTCTGCCGTCAGTTCGGCATTTCTCCTGCCACCGGCTAC
>NZ_JADBQZ010000027.1:0-51807 GCF_014896175.1 Enterobacter cloacae complex sp. I3 | reverse complement strand
TCACTATCCCTGCCTCGTTCAGATTTCGTTTAGTCAAAAAATTAAACTTTTCCTCAACACCTGAAATTTGCGCGTTGACACACCGACAACCCAACTTAAGCGTTACAAATAAAGATAAAAGAATTAACAATTACAGCATGAAAAGTCGATTTGCATCACATTTGCAGTCATAAACATCGCTTGTTAAGGTGCCCCCAGATTAATTTGATGATGAGGCACGAAACATGAAAAAACTGAACATTCTTCTTCTTTCTGCACTGACCGCCATCTCGGGTTCCGCACTGGCAATGGGCGGCAGCATTGAGCAGGGTAAAAACTTTACCAACCTCAACCTGGAAATGGGCAAATCCTCATCCGGTGTTTATCTCGAAAGTAACTGGCTGAAAAACACCGACGACGGTACCCAGACCGGTGGCGTGGGCGCAGGTTACAACCTGGAAGTGGGCCCGGTGATGCTGAATGCGGGCGCAAAAGCCATCTACATCGGCCCGAAAAAAGGCGATAACGGCGTGGCCTTCCCGATTGGCGGCGGCGTAAACGTTGCGCTGACCGACAGCATCCACGTCTATGGCGAAGGCTATGCGGCACCAGAAGGCCTGAACAACAGCGTGAAAAACTACGTTGAAGCTAACGGCGGCGTAAGCTGGACCCCAATCAAACCGGTTACGCTGAAAGTAGGCTACCGCCACGTGAGCGTTGACGGTAAAGATGGTCGTCCAAACCACACCCTGATTGATGGCGCATATGTCGGCGGTGGAGTTAGCTTCTGATGAAACACCGCATTACCGCGCTTTGCGTTCTGAGCCTCACGCTGATGCTCACCGGCTGCGTCCAGTACAAATGGGTAAAACCGGGCGTGAGCGACGCTGAGATGAATAAAAAGCTTACGGAATGCGAAGCGCAGGCCCTGATCGATCTGCCTCCGGATAACGTGGTGACCGGTTCGAGCTCGGAAAAAACGGACAAAAAGAACAAGAAAAAGGATATTTCCACGAGCTACACGGTTGAAGACGCGAATGAATATCGCCGGGATACGTTAGTCGACAGCTGCATGTTCAAAAGCGGCTGGGACAAGATCGAAGTACAGTAATCAACTGAAAAAACCTGCCAACCGGCAGGTTTTTTTATTACCTCTTACTTACGCACCACCACCAGCTTCTGGTTCACAAACTCTTTGATCCCCAGATCCGACAGCTCGCGTCCGTAGCCGGAACGCTTCACGCCGCCGAACGGCAGCTCTGCTGCGGTATCGGTGAGCCAGTTGATGTACACCATCCCGGTCTCGATCCGCGACGCCATTTCCTTCGCGCGCTCGATGTCCTGGCTGAACACCGCCCCGCCCAGGCCGTAGTGGGAATCGTTCGCCAGCGCGACCGCCTCGTCGTCGTTTTTCACCACGTACATCTGCGCAACCGGGCCGAAGAACTCTTCGAAGTACGCCGGGTTATCGCGGGAGATATTCGTCAGGATCGTCGGTTCGAAGAAGCTCCCGTCGCGCTGCACCGGCTTGCCGCCAAAGTGCAGCGTGGCACCGTTTTTCACCGCCTCGTTAACCTGTTTGGTCAGCGTTTCCAGCGCATCTTTGGAAGAGAGCGGCCCCAGCGTGGTGCTCTCGTCCAGCGGATCGCCAATCTTCACCTGCTTAAACGCCTCGGTAAATTTGCTGAGGAACGCGTCGGCAATTTTCTCGTGCAGGATAAAGCGCTTCGCCGCGGTACAAACCTGCCCTGCGTTGTTGAGCCGCGCATTCACGCCAATCTTAACCGCTTTATCCAGGTCCGCGTCGTCTAACACCACGAAGACGTCGTTACCGCCCAGTTCGAGGGTCGATTTCTTAATGTGCTTCGCCGCCTGCGCGGCCACCACGCTGCCCGCCTTTTCAGAGCCGGTTAGCGCTGCGCCCTGCACACGATCGTCTTCGATGATATTCGCCACCTGTTCGGACGAGATAAACAGGTTCGTCCACGCCCCTTCCGGCGCACCCGCCTCGCGCACCAGATGCGCAAAGGTCTCGGCGCAGTGCGGCACGATGCTGGCATGCTTGGCGATAACGGGGTTACCCGCCGCCAGGTTTGGTGCCAGGACGCGCATCAGCTGGTAGTACGGGAAGTTCCACGGCTCGACGGCCATAAGCACGCCGATGGGGTGATGCTCCACCCACGCTTCCCCAAGTTCAGAGTCGTACTTCACCGGGGCGAGGAACTGCTTCGCGTTGTCGGCGTAGTAGCGGGCGATCTGCGCGCAAAGCTTCACCTCGCCGCGGCTCTGTTCGATGAGCTTACCCATCTCCTGGCTGGCGATTTTGGCCAGATCCTCCACGCGCTCGTCGATCAGGTCGGCAAGCTTATGCAGCACCGGCAGGCGCTGGCTGATGTCGCCTTTCGCCCATTCCGAATGGTAAAGCGCATCGGCCGCCTTCAGCGCCGCTTCGATATCCGCGTCGGTATGTGAGGGGTATTCTTTGATGAGCTGGTTAGTGGCAGGATTTACTGTCTGATAAGCCATATCGAATCTCCATGTTTTACCGCTTAGGGTATTAAGGGTAGTCAACATGACTGGCTGTGGACGTAAAGTTGGGTATATCCGGAAGGTTCTGAGTTAAGCAGTGCCGGACGGTTCGCTGACGTGGTATAAAAAACGTCCAGAAGGAGTTTCCATGACCGATACCCGACACGTTCGCCAGACTTTTCACCGCGCCAGGGGCCTTGAGCTGCGCAGCACCTGGCAGAGCACGCAGGCGTACAAACGCCACTGTCACCCTCAACTCTCCATCGGCGCGATTGTTGAGGGCCAGACCTGCTGCGTGTGTCATGACCAAGAGTACATTCTTCATCCCGGGGACCTCATTGCGATCCCGGCTTATGTGCCGCACAGCTGCAACCCCGTCGACGGGCAGCCGCGCAGCTACCATATGCTCTATATCGACACCGATTTTCCTCTGGCGCTACAGGTGATTCGTAACCCTGCCCTGTTTGCCCATTACCTGGACGTCGTTAAGACAATGTCTCCAGCGTCCGTGGAGGCGCTGCTTTCTGCCCTTCCCCGCTGCGCAGATAACGCAGACGCGCTTCGGCCAACCAGCCAGCAGGTTCAGGAGGCGTTTCTTTCCAATCTCACCAGCCCGCCCTCTCTCGACGAACTTGCCCAACGCTTCTCGCTGCGCAAGGAGACGCTGATCCGCACCTTCCGGCAGGACACCGGCCTGACGCCGGGCAGCTTCCTCAACATCTCCCGCGTGGAGTTCGCCAAAGCGCGGCTACGTGCCGGGGACGACATCGCCGACGTCGGCTACCAGAGCGGCTTTGCCGACCAGAGCCATTTTCATAAGACCTTCGTCAGCTATACCGCCGCCACGCCGCGCCAGTACGCCACGGGCCGATCAATATCAGACAATAAATAGGGTCTGCTGCGCCGTAGCCTGTCCTCAGATGGTTAACTGAGGTCGCTATGGAACTGTTCTTCCCTTCCGCTTTTCTCGCTCTGGCGCTGGCGCATTTTGTTGCGCTGTTGAGCCCGGGTCCGGATTTTTTCCTGCTTGTGGGCTACGCGGCGCGCTATCGGCTGCGCGGCAGCGCCGGGCTGTGCGTCGGCATCGCCGCGGGTAACGCGCTCTATATTGTTCTGGTGATTATCGGCTGGAGCGCGCTGCGCCAGTTTACGTGGCTGTTTACGCTTATCGAGGTATGCGGGGCGCTGTACCTGCTGTGGATCGGCTCGCATCTGGTGCGCAGCCAACCGCAGGCGCTGACGCTTGCAGAAACCCGACAGCGGTGCCCTTCTCTGATGAAGCAGCTCCTGCTGGGGCTGGGATCGGCGCTGTTAAATCCAAAAAATGCGCTGTTCTACCTGGCGCTGATGACGGCGTTACTCGGGCCGGACGTCACGCTGCTTCAGCATGCGACCTGCGGCGTCTGGATGGTGATGGTGGTGCTGGCGTGGGATCTGGCGCTGGTGTCGATGATGGGGCTATCGGCGGTGCAACAGAAGCTCAGCCGTTCGCTGTGGTGGATTGAGCGCACGGCGGGCGTGGTGCTGATGGGGTTTGGCGGGTGGGTGCTGTGGCGATTTTTGCACTTTTCCCCCGCTTCCCTCTATCCTTAACCCATGGAAAAAATCGCTGAACTCAAACGCGCCAAGCTGCTGGCGCTGTCGCTGCTGCTGATTGCCGCCGCGGCCTTTGTCACCACCCTCTTCCTGCCGCAGACCTTCTGGGTGCGCGGCGTCAAAGCCATTGCCGAGGCGGCGATGGTCGGCGCGCTGGCGGACTGGTTTGCCGTCGTCGCGCTGTTCCGCCGGGTTCCCATTCCGTTTATTTCGCGCCATACGGCGATTATCCCGCGCAATAAGGACCGAATCGGCGACAATCTTGGCCAGTTCGTGCAGGAGAAGTTTCTTGATACTCAGTCGCTTGTGGCGCTGATCCGCCGCTATGAGCCAGCGCAGATGATTGGCGCCTGGTTCAGCAAGCCCGACAACGCCCAGCGCGTCGGGCTGCATCTGATGCAGGTGATGAGCGGTTTTCTTGAGTTAACCGACGACGGGCGCATTCAGCGCCTGCTCAAACGCGCGGTGCATAAAGCTATCGACAAGGTCGATTTCACCGAAACCAGCGCCGTGATGCTGGAGAGCATGACCAAAAACAACCGCCACCAGGTGCTGCTGGACGCCATCATCAACCGCCTGATTACCCTGATTCAGCGGGAAAGCACGCGGGAGTTTATTGCCGATCAGATTGTCCACTGGCTCAAAACCGAGCATCCGCGCAAGGCGATGGTGCTCCCCACGGAGTGGCTGGGCGATCAAAGCGCGGAGATGGTGTCGAACGCTGTCAACACGCTGCTGGACGATATCAGCCACGACCGCACGCACCAGATCCGTCAGGCGTTCGACCGCGCCACGCTGAAGCTTATCGACAACCTGAAAAACGATCCGGAAATGGCGGCGAAAGCCGATAACATCAAGCACTACCTGAAAAACGATGAGGCGTTTAACCGCTATCTGGGCGAGATGTGGGCTGACCTGCGCCAGTGGCTGAAGGCGGATATGCAGAGCGAGGATTCGCGCGTGAAGCAGCGCATCGCCAACGCCGGGCTGTGGTTTGGCGAAACGTTAACAAACGACGCCAGCCTGCGCGCGTCGCTGAACGAGCATCTGGAGCAGGCCGCGCACCGCGTCGCGCCGGATTTCGCCGCGTTCCTGACCCGCCACATCAGCGACACGGTCAAAAGCTGGGACGCCAAAGACATGTCCCGCCAGATTGAGCTGAACATCGGCAAAGACCTGCAGTTCATCCGCGTCAACGGCACGCTGGTGGGCGGGACGATAGGCCTAATCCTGTTCTTACTCTCGCAAGTCCCAACGCTTATCCATTCAGCGTCCTGAGGATCAGCGCCTTCATGCTGGTAATAGCTGCATCGGGGGAGGCGCTCCCCTGATGCAGCGCGATTCCCAGTTCTCCTGCATCTGGCAGCAGGTGGCTGTCGATCCGTAACGTCTCGGGCAGACCAATACGCGTGCGGAGCGTAATACCCAGCCCCGCGCTAACTCCCGCCCACAGCCCGCTCAGGCTATAGCTGGTATAAGCGATACGCCAGGGAATACCTGCGGCATCCAGTGCCGCGATGGCCCGGCTTCGCAGGAGGCAGGGCGCGTCAAACATCACCAGCGGCAGCGGCTCACCTCGTTGCAGAAGGACCTCAATGTCCTCGCGGGACCGGCAAATCCATGCCAGCGGTTCGCTTCGCACGTAGTCGCCTTCTCGACCTTCCTGCCAGACCAGCGCCAGATCGAGTTCATTCGCCGCCACGCCGCGCAGCAGCGGCGGGTTGCGATCGACACGTGCCGTCATGCGAAGCTCAGGGTGTTGTCTGTGAAAATCGCCGAGGACCTTCGGCATCACGGACTCGCCAAAGTCCTCCTGCATACCCAGCCGTACCTCGCCCTGAAGCAACTCACCTCTGATAGCCCGGAGCGCTTCATCATTTAATACCAGCATGCGTCGGGCGTAGCTCAGCAGAATTTCACCCTCTCGGGTCAGTGCCAGCGTACGCCCCTGCTTAACGGTCAGAGCCACGCCACACTGCTGCTCCAGCTTTTTTAACTGGGCACTGACCGCAGAGGTGGACCGACACAGCCTGTCCGCCGCCTCGGCAAAACTGGCGGACTGGATCCCCTCCACAAAGCTGCGCAGCGCGTCCAGGTCTAATGCTGAAAAGCGTTTATCCATATCATCCTCATTTTCAGGACATTCAGTCCTGAACATTGCGATTTTATTTATGGTGGCAGCCTGCGAGAGTGATTTCCAGACGACAGGAGGAATAAAAATGAGCACAACACTGAATCGCGACACGCTTGCGCAGGTTTCCCCTAAGCTGGCGGAACTGAGCCAGCAGGTACTTTTTGACGATATCTGGCAGCGTCCGCAGCTAGCCCCGCGGGATCGCAGTCTGATCACGCTTGCCGCGCTGGCAGCCCTGGGGCGCACCGCGCAGCTTCCCTGGCATATCGGCTTCGCCCGGCAAAACGGCGTGACGGACGACGAAATAGCCGAAGCGTTTACCCATCTGGCGTTTTACGCAGGCTGGCCGGCCGCCGTCAGCGCGCTGAGCAGCCTTGCAGAGGAGAAACAATAATGCCGTTTGTTCGTATCATGACGGGTGACCGCTATAACGAGATGCAGCAAAAGCAGATTTCGGACATTCTGCACCAGGCGCTGACGGAAACCTTCGCCGTTCCCGCACAGGACAGGTTCCATTTTTTTGAATGCTTCGCGGCCGGGGATCGATACATTGATCGGCACTATCTCAGCACGGGCAGAACGGAGGGGGCGATACTGTTTAATATCGTTGCTGGTAAACCGAGGAGCACTGAACAGAAATCTGCCCTCTACCACCAGCTGGCTGCGCAACTGAATGAGAAGATGGGCATTGACGGTGGAGACGTGATGGTCGTTATCCAGTTTACGGCCGCTGAGGACTGGAGCTTCAGCGGCGGCAAACGCTATCAGCCCTGAATGACGTAGCGCGTGGCGGCGAAACGGTTCAGGATCAAATGCACCAGAAAGACCATCGTCAGCGTCGCCACCAGCGAAAAGGTCACGGAGGTGATGCGATAGAGATCGCTGAACACCAGGTCGCTGTCCGGGTGCATGTTCTGCCCGAACATAATGCCGATGGTCGTGATGCTGGAAAACCCCACGCCCGCGCCCACTTTCTCCATCACGTGCAGCCGCGCGCCAAACGCAAGGCCGAGGCCAATCAGCGGCATCATCAGCAGCATATGGCTGCTGTGATCGTAGAGGATAAGCTGCACCACCAGAATGTAGAGGCAGCCCAGCACTACCCCGACCACGCGCCAGATGGAGCTCATCACCGCGCCGCGGTAGTGCATAGGGAACAGGATCAGAATTCCTGCCATCAGCGCCGAGAGCGAATCGCTTAAGTCGCTAATCTGAAACACCACGAAAATCATCGTCGCGACGCTGCCGGAGAGCAGCGACTCGTGGCGCACGCGGGCGTCGTCTTTCTCAATCAGCGGCGGCGGCTTGCGTGGCTCCACGTCCGGCAGCAGGTAGTTCATCAGCGCGCTCAGGCACACCGCCATCACGCTCGCTTCGATGTTGGAAAACAGCAGCGTGTGCCAGTTGGTGGTGGGGTAGCTCATAAAGTTGAGCATCACGCTCTGGCACACAACACCCATCGAGCCGAACAGGAACAGCGGCCCTTTGCTCATAAAGCGAAAACGCATCACGTAAAGGGCAAATACCACCAGCGTCATGATGACCGGCCATTGGGAAAGATAGCCGATGATAATCACCATTTCGACGCAGTTCAGCGATGCGCTGAAGATAAACTGCTTCGCCACGTGGCGGTTAAACACTGGCACCAGCGACAGCAGCATGATCGGATAGACCACGAAAAACACGCCGTAGCTGGTGTTGTAGAAGCTCGATATGCTCAGGGCAATCATCCCGGCAAAAACGATGCGCAGGGTCTGGCGAAAGTCGTTTGCCGTGTAGACGATGTTGCCGTGCGGGGTAAAGACCCGCGCCAGCGTATTAATAGACATAGTGAAGCAGGCTCACCAGGTGGATCTGCATTCCGGAGAAGAAGCGCGCAAACGGCCCTTCGCTGTTGTAGAGCTGCACGGTCGCCCGCGCGCCGGTTGGCAGCGGCTTCGGCAGCGGCTCGTCCAGCGTGACGTGAATGCGCATGCGCTGGGCGTCTCGTACCCAGCGGTTAGAGGTCTCCGGCTGGGAGAGCTGGCCGTTAACCGCCTCCTGGCCTGCGAGGATCCCCGCGTCGCTGCTGGCCACGTGGGCGCGGAACACCTGCCCCGGGAAGGCGTCAAACACCACGGCGGCATCGGTGCCCTGACGGGTATGGCGCAGGCTCTTCTCGCGGAAATCGGCCACGATATCGGTCTGGTTGTTTACCAGCGCCAGCGCGGCGGAGCCGGATGAGGCGTAAAAACCGGGGCTTAACTGCAGGTTACTGACCGTGCCGTTCGCCTGGGCGTAGACCTTTGTCCAGCCGAGGTTCAGCTCTGCTTCATCCAGCGCGTTGCGGTATTTTTGCAGCGTCACGTTGCGGTGTTCTTCGCGCTCGCCGCGCTGGATGCGCAGGTTCCGGATGTTGGCCTGAATCGTGCTGACGGACTGCTCGCTGCTCTGCCAGGCGGTGCGGACCTTATCCAGATCCGCCTGCGAGACGTTCTGTAACGTGCTCAGCTTCTGATAGCGTTCGAAGGTCACCTTGTCGTTACGCGCGGTCAGCACCGCGGTTTTCAGGCTGGCCTGCGCGGCGGCGATCTGCGCGTCCAGCTGTTCGTTAGAGAGACGCGCCTGCTCCAGCGCGATTTGCGCCGCTTCCACTTTATTGCGAAACGGCGTGTCGTCGAGCTCAAACAGCAGATCGCCTTTCTTCACCTGGCTGTTGTTGTGGACATGTACCGCCGCCACGTAGCCGGAGACGCGCGGAGAAACCGGCGTCACCACGCGCATGACGGTGGAGTCCGGCGTCAGCGGGATCCAGATATCCGCGACGACAAAATAGATAAACATCAGCAGGAAAGAGGCAATACTCACCCTTACCCAGCGGGCAAATTTTTGTTCAGGGGTCATTATTTTTCGGTCTTGTTGTCTTCTTCGCGGATTGTCCGCAAATTGCAGGCGATTTGATTTAACGTGGCGCTGAAAATCTCGATATGCTCCGGCGCGATGTGTTGCGATACGCGAGCCTGATAGGTCTCAATCACCTGAGTGAGCCTTTTTAAAATGGCTTTTCCCTCAGGCGTCAGCGTCAGAAGCCGGATGCGCTTGTCATAAGGCGATGTGGTGCGCAGCAGGTAACCCTGTTTTTCCAGCTGTGTCAGGGTGCGCATCAGCGGCGGCAGTTCAATACCCTGCACCTCCGCCAGCTCACTCATTGAGACGTTATCCCCGAGCTGATGAAGCTGCATCATCACCGTCCAACTCGACTGGGTTAAGCCGGTATCGAGAATGGCATCATCAATCACCGCACGCCACTGGCGCACGATCATTGCCATCCGCATGCCCATCGGCCTGCGGCTAAACAGCGCTTCTTCACTCATGGGGAAACCTCTCGTCACACGCGGTCAAGATAATAGTTATCAGGGTAAGTATCAAGAAACGCGAGACGAAAGAGCAGGAATTGCGAAAACGATGTCTCCCTCTCCTTGTGGGAAAGGGTCGGGGTGAGGGCACCAGCCCGCAGTGGAGTTTAGCGGCTAAAATGCCTCCTGACGGCACTTTTTCCAGAAGCCGTCACCACCACCTCCCGATACCCCGCCACCCGCTGGATCCACCCTTTGCTTTCCAGATGAATAAGCAGCGCCGCGCCAGCTTCGCCTCCGAGGTGAAACCGCCGCTCGCTCCAGTCCAGACAGGCGCAGCAGGCCTTGCGGCGCGGATGAGCGCTTAACGACACGCCGAGCTTCAGAAACTGCTCCCGGCCATACAGCGTGAGCGCTGAACCGTCTGCCTCCAGCCAGCCTTCCGCCTGCATGAAATCGTAGATCTTTACCGCCACCGTGCCCGCCAGATGATCGTAGCAGGTCCGCGCCTCCCGCATGGCCTTCGGCGCGGTGGTTTCCGGCGGCGCAATGCGGCTCCAGGAGAGCCCCATCATCTGTTCGATCAGCTCCGCCACGTCGTGCCCCGCCAGACGATAGTAGCGGTGCCGCCCCTGAGACAGACAGGTAATCAACTTTCCCTCCACCAGCCGGGCGAGATGCCCGCTGGCGGTCGAGGGGGCGACGTCTGCCGCGGTGCTCAGTTCGGTGGCGGTCCACGCCCGCCCGTCCATCAGCGCGCACAGCATCTTCACGCGCGACGGATCGGCCATTGCCGCCGCCACCGCCGCAATGGCCTGCTCCAGCGCCGCGCCGTTATCAGTCGGTAAGCTTGTCTTTAACATGTGCTGCCCAGGGTTCGGTGATCTCTGCGGCCAGCTTATCATCATCCGTCAACAGAATAAGGTGATTCGCATGGTCGCTGTACTGGGTAAGAACAGACACGCCGCGTGCCGCCAGCGCCGCCGCAATTTCACCCAGCTCCCCGGGGCGCGCCTGCCTGAGTTTTCTGATAACTGGCTTTCGCACCGCCTGCACGGTAAACCCGGCGTCGAGCAGCACGCGTCGCGCTTTTTCACCATCTTCCACCAGGAAATGGGCCTCCATACCGAATACGCCACCGCCTTCCAGCCCCACGCCGTTGCGCCCCAACAGCTGTCCAAAGCGCGCCAGCTCGCCGGGCCCGTCGCGGAAAATCACGTGAACGTCATACATTCGCGCGCCCTCCCGTTTCGGAACTGTACTCCCGCACCAGCTGCGCCACGCGAATACGGTAGAAAGAGAAAATCGACTCCCGCCCTTCGGCCTGCGCCGCCTGATGGAAGACGTTCTGCTTCCAGCGGCGGACGGCCTCTTCATCCCGCCACCAGGAAAGGGAAAGTATTTTGCCGTCGGTCGTCAGGCTCTGGAACCGTTCGATATCGATAAAGCCGTCGATGTCGGCCAGCAAAGGCTTAAGCTCTGCGGCAAGTTGGAGGTAGCGCGCCTGATGGGCAGGCGCGGCTTTGGCTTCGAAAAGGACTGCGATCATGATGGTCTCTCCGCTGTGATGTTGAGGAGAGAATGCAGGATGGAAAAGCACAATGCTTCGGTAAAGAGCGAAGCTTTAGCCCAGAACCGACCTCGGCTCCATAAACGCGCGGATCCCCCACTCGCCCATCTCGCGCCCCACGCCGGAGTGCTTAAACCCGCCAAACGGCGCTTTCGGTTCATGGGCCAGGGTGTTCACCAGCACGCGACCGGAAACAATCTGCTGCGCCACGCGGCGCGCGCGGTCCGCACCGCCCAGCACCACCGCGCTCAGGCCGTAGTCCGTGTCGTTGGCAATGGCAATCGCCTCCGCCTCGTCACGATAGGGAATTACGCACAGCACCGGGCCAAAAATCTCGTCGCGGGCAATCGTCATTTGGTTGTTCACGTCGGCAAACAGCGTCGGGCGCACAAACCAGCCGTCCTGCGTGCCTTCCGGCCGCCCCTCACCGCCCGCCAGCAGGCGCGCCCCCTCTTCGACACCTTTGCGGATATAGCCCTGCACCCGCTGCCACTGCTTTGCGCTGACCATCGGGCCGACGTCCGTTGATTTATCGCGCGGGTCGCCGGAGTTCACCGCCGCCACGGCCTGCGCCAGCGCGGTTTCAATCTCCGCCTTACGCGAGTAAGGCACCAGAATGCGCGTTCCGGCCACGCACGCCTGCCCGCTGTTCATAAACCCGGCCTGAATCACCAGCGGGATCGCCTGCGCCAGATCCACGTCATCCAGCAGGATCGTCGGCGATTTCCCGCCTAACTCCAGCGTCACGCGCTTAAAGCTTTCCGCCGCGTTGCGCAGGATCGCCTTGCCGGTATGCGTCGAACCGGTAAACGAGATTTTTGCCACGTCCGGATGGCGGCTGATTGTGTCACCGACCGTCTCACCCCGCCCGGTGACGATGTTAAACACGCCCGGCGGCAGAGCCGCATCGCGCAGCGCTTCGGTGACAATCTGCGTTTGCAGGGCGCTCATTTCGCTCGGCTTGATCACCGCCGTACAGCCCGCGGCCAGCGCTGCCGCCAGCTTGCCGCAGATAAATCCTGCGTCGCTGTTCCACGGCGTAATCAGCCCGGCCACGCCAAGCGGCGTCATCTGCACAGTGGCTGCGCCCGCAGGGGTGACGAATTCAAACGCCTCCATCGCCTCAATCGCCTGAGCAATCACCTCCGCCGGATAGCTGGCCATCCACGCCGAGCGCGAGGCGGGCGCGCCGTACTCTTCGATGACCGCTTCCAGCAGATCGTCGTGACGAGCGGCCACGGCGGCGTGCATACGTTTTAGCGCGGCAATGCGCTCCTGCTTTGTCGTCTGCGACCACGCGGGGAACGCCGCTTTTGCCGCCGCAACGGCGCGCGCTGCGTCAACCTCATCCGCCAGGCGTACCTGCCCGATGACCTGCGCCGTCGCCGGATTGTATAAATCAAACCGTTCGGTGCCGTGCGGGGTAACAAATTCGCCGTTAATAAAGATCTGTTCGATAGTGTGCATATAAACCTCCTCAGGCTGTGTGAGCACAGTCTGGCACGGCTTCTCCGTTGCGATAATCCACGCTATGCTGCAAGGGTTGTTTCGATTTTCAGGATAATCTATGCATCGTTCAGGTCTGACAGAGCTGGAAGTGGTCATGGCGGTGGTGCGGCGCGGCAGCTTTCGCGGCGCGGCGCAGGAGCTCGGCATGTCCGCCACGGCGGTCAGTAACGCCATCGCCGGGCTGGAGAGCCGCCTGGATACTCGCCTCTTTAACCGCACTACCCGCAGCGTGGCGCTCACCGACGCCGGACAGCGCTACGTGGCGCGCGTTGGCCCGGCGCTGCAGGAGATCCGCCTCGCCAGCGAGGAGATCCACAGCGACACCGGGGAACCCGCCGGCACGCTGCGCCTGAACGTGCCGAACCATATCGGCACCCTGTTTCTGGACCAGCTGCTGATCGACTTTATGATCCGCTACCCGAAGATGCGCGTGGAAACCGTCAGCGAAGCGCGCATGATCGACATCGTCGCGGAAGGCTATGACGCGGGGATCCGCCTTGAGGAGTCCGTGCCGCAGGACATGATAGCCGTGCCGCTGACCGGGGAGATCCGCCAGCTGGTGACCGCCACGCCGGACTATTTTGCCCGTCACGGTACTCCGCAGACGCCGGACGATCTGCTTTCACATCAGGGGATCGGCATGCGCATGGCCCACGGCGGGATCTACCGCTGGGAGCTGGCGCGTCGGGGGGAAACGTACGCCCTTGCCGTACCGCCGCGCTTTGCGACATCCGATCTTTTCGCCTCGATCCGCGCCGTAAAGGCGGGATTAGGGGTAGGATTTTTGCCGGAACTGTATATCCGGGAAGAGCTTGAGCGTGGAGAGCTGGTGAGCGTTTTAAACGACTGGGCGCAGCCCTTTGCCGGGCTGCGCCTGTATTACCCTGGCCATCGCCACGTTCCGCCGGGACTGCGGGCGCTGGTGGCGATGATCCGCGAGCGCGGGATTACTCCAGGTTAGCCTTATTCAGCCCGTAAGCCGCGTCCAGCGAGCCGGGCGCCATGCGGGAGGTGATCCCCAGACGGTTCCAGGCGTTGATTGCCACGATGGCGAAGTTCAGCTCTGAAATCTCCACGTCCGAGAAGTGCTCCGCCACGCTGCGGTACAGCGCGTCGCTCACCCCGTGAACGCCAATCTGGGTCAGCGCTTCGGTGAAGGCCAGCGCGGCTTTCTCGCGGGCGCTGAACAGCGGGGACTCGCGCCAGGCCGCCAGATGGTACAGGCGCAGCTCGCGTTCCCCGGCGATTTTGGCCTCTTTAGAGTGCATATCCAGGCAGAAGGTGCAGCCGTTCAGCTGCGACACGCGAATGTCGATCAGGTGCTTCAGCGCCGGGTCGATGGAGGTTTTTGCCACCTCCATGCTCAGGGCAGACAGCGCGTTGGCGAGGGCAGGTGTAACTTTATGGTGGTTAACGCGAGTGCTCATTGTCTTTCCTCTTTTTGTGCGGCATGTGCCGTGCGATGAGGCAAATCTACGCCGTTCATGACATAGTAAAAAGATACAAAAAGCGTGAAATGAGGTAGGACATGAAGCCGGGCTATCACGACATTTATACCCGCTATCGCGACAACATCACGCGCGGCGTGCTGAAGCCGGGGGATAAGGTACCTGCCATCCGCGTGCTGGCGGAAGAGCTGAAGGTGGCGCGCAAAACCGTCGAAACGGCGTACGCCATTCTGACGGGTGAAGGGTATCTGGTGAGCCAGGGCGCGCGCGGCACGCGGGTCAACCCGGATTTACTGCTGCCGGATAACAATGCCCCTGCGGAACAGCCTACCGGCACGCTTCCGGCCTCGCTTATCAGCCAGCGCGAGCGGGCCGGTTTTCTGCGCCCCGGCATCCCCGCCCTCGACAGCTTCCCGTATAAAAAATGGCTGCTGCTGGCGGGCCAGGCGACGCGCGCCATGCGTCAGGAGGAGATGCTCAATCCGCCCGTCCTGGGCTGGTATCCGCTGCGCCAGGCCATCGCCAGCTATCTCAATATCTCACGCGGCTTGTCCTGCACCGCCGAACAGGTGCTGATCACCAGCGGCTACAGCGGCAGCCTGCGGCTGATCCTCGACACCCTCGCCAGCCGCAGCGACAAGGTGGTGTTTGAAGATCCGGGCTACTTTATGGGCCAGCAGCTGCTGAAGCGGATCGTGCCGCGCCTGCACACGGTGCCGGTCGATCGCTGCGGCATTGATACGGACTACCTGCTTCGTCACCATCGTGACGCGCGTTTTGCCATCGTCACCCCCTCGCACCAGAGCCCGCTGGCGGTGACGCTCTCCCTGCCGCGCAAGCAGCAATTGCTCGACTGGGCCAACCAGAACGAGGCGTGGATCATCGAAGACGATTACGACGGGGAGTTTCACTACACCCGCAAGGTGCTGCCGTCGCTGAAAAGCCTCGACCAGCACGACCGGGTGATCTTTATGGGCACCTTCAGTAAAACCATCATGCCGTCGCTGCGCATGGGCTACGTGGTGATGCCCGCCAGCACCGTCGGAGCCTTTACCGACTGCGCGGATATCACCACCAGCGGCCAGCCGGTGCTGACGCAGAAGATCCTCACCGCGTTTCTCAACGAAGGGCATTTTTTCCGCCATCTCAAGAAGATGCGCGCGCTGTATCAGACCCGCCGCGACTGGATGATTGCCGCCCTGCGCGAGGTGTATGGCGATCTGTTTTTCACCGAGCAAAACGACGGCGGGATGCATATCGTGGCGTTTCTAACCAAAGGGAGCTGTGACCGGGAAATGGCCCGTTGCTGGCAGGAACAGCAGCTGCAGGTCAATGCGCTCTCGGAGTGGTATCGCGGGTCGGGCAAACGCTACGGGCTGGTGATGGGCTATAACAACGTACGGACGTATCAGGAGGCGGTGGAGCTGCTGGAAAGGCCGAAACGGCAGACGCTCGCGCTGTTGAGCTGAAAAACGCCGGGTGGCGGCTGCGCCTTACCCGGCCACGGTTTAAATATCATTGCGGGATAACCCAACGTCCTTGAGCTGCTCGTCGCTCATCTGGCTCAGGATGCGGCGGGTCCGGTTGATGCGGTACCAGTTACGCAGCGTTTTTGCGATCCAGACAAACACAATAAACGGACGTTTTGAACGATTCTCGTAGAATTCCATAATGCTCTCCTCACTGTGCCAGTGGGGTTATCTTCCTACAAATCGACCTGCGCAATACAGATGCAAAAACAACTTTTATTTAACATACAGATCCGCTAAAACGGTATCTGCATGCCGTTTTTTGCGGCAATCTGTACTGGTTTAATAATCTGTATGGTGAAAATAAAGGATACAGCATGACACGCTATCAACACCTGGCCAACCTTCTGGCAGAACGCATTGAACAAGGGCTGTATCGCAGCGGCGAGCGTCTGCCGTCGGTGCGCGCCCTGAGCCAGGAGCACGGCGTGAGCATCAGCACCATACAGCAGGCCTACCAGATCCTCGAAAACCTTCAGCTGATCACCCCTCAGCCGCGCTCCGGCTATTTTGTCTCGCCGCGCAAGGCCCAGCCGCCCGTTCCGGCGATGACGCGCCCGGTGCAGCGCCCGGTGGACGTCACCCAGTGGGATGAGGTGATGATGCTGCTGGATGCCCGCGCCGACAAAGAGATGATCTCCTTTGGCGGCGGCTCGCCGGACATTAACCAGCCGAGCCTGAAGCCCCTGTGGCGCGAGATGAGCCGCCTTGCGCAGCATAACCCGAGCGAGATGCTGAGCTATGACGTCCTCGACGGCCGCCTTGAGCTGCGCGAGCAGATCGCCCGTCTGATGCTGGACGGCGGCTCGACCGTCTCGGCAAGCGACATTGTGATCACCAACGGCTGCCACGGCGCGCTGTCGATCGCCCTGCTCTCGGTGTGCAAACCGGGGGACATCGTGGCGGTGGAGTCGCCATCTTTTCACGGCACCATGCAGATGCTGCGCGGGTTTGACATCAAGGCGATTGAAATTCCCACCGATTCTGAAACCGGGATCAGCATTGAGGCGTTAGAGCTGGCAATGGAGCAGTGGCCGATCAAGGCGGTGATCCTGGTGCCCAACTGCAATAACCCGCTCGGGTTTATCATGCCGGAAGCGCGGAAAAAACAGGTTTTAGCCCTCGCCCAGCGGCACGATATCGTGATTGTGGAGGATGACATTTACGGCGAGCTGGCGGCGGAGTACCCGCGCCCGCGCACCATTCACTCGATGGACATCGATGGCCGCGTGATCCTTTGCAGCTCGTTTACCAAAACCGTGGCGCCGGGCCTGCGCGTCGGCTGGATTGTGCCGGGACGCTATTACGACCGCGTGATGCACATGAAATACGCCGCGGGCGGGTTTAACGTGCCGGGCACCCAGATGGCGGTGGCGGCGTTTATTCGCGACGGCCATTACCATCGCCACGTGCGCCGTATGCGCCAGATTTATCAGCAGAATATGGAAACCTACACCTGCTGGGTGCGGCAGTATTTTCCGGCGGAGATTTGCGTCACGCGCCCGCAGGGGAGCTTCCTGCTGTGGGTTGAACTGCCGGAGAAGGTGGATATGGTGTGCGTCAGCAAGCAGCTGTGTCGGCTGAAGATCCAGGCGGCGGCCGGGTCGCTGTTTTCCGCGTCAGGGAAGTACCGCAACTGCCTGCGGATCAACGTGGCGCTGCCGCCGACGGATAAACATCGCGAGGCGTTGAAGAAGATGGGCGAGGCGATTGTGATTGCGATGGAGGAGTAGTACGTTTTTTAGCGCCGGTGGCGCTACGGAATAGAGTAGGCCGGGTAAGGCGAAGCCGCCACCCGGCAAAATCAACGACTCAGAACTTCCACGAAACGCTGCCCACAATGCTGCGTTCTGCACCGAAGTAGCAGTAAGAGAGCGAGTTACACGCCGCAACGTAGCTTTTGTCCGTCAGATTATTGACGTTCAGCTGCGCGCTCACGCCCGTAAGCCCCACTTTCGACAGGTCATATCCCACGACCATGTCCACCAGCGTGTACGACGGAAGCGTATGGGTGTTCTGGCGATCGCTGGCGATCCCGTTGACATAGCGCACGCCGGAGCCGACGGTCAGGCCGTCCAGCGGGCCGGTTTTGACGTCGTAGCTCAGCCAGGCGCTGGCCATGTTACGCGGGGCATAGACGGCGCGCTTGCCCTCCTCTTCCGGGCTGCTCTTCTTATAGCGAATATCCGTGTAGGTGTACGCCGCCTGCATGCGCAGGCTGTCGGTCAGCTGACCAATCGCCTCCAGCTCAACGCCTTCGGATTCGATTTCACCGATGGAACGGTACGGATCGGTCGGCTCCTCTTTGGTGGCAATGTTCTTCTGGTTGATGCGGAACACCGAGGCGCTGAACTGGCTGTTCATCCCTTCTGGCTCATACTTCACGCCCGCTTCCCACTGCTTGCCCTTCATCGGATCCAGGATATTGCCCTGCTCGTCGGCAAAGCTGGTCGGCGTAAAGGCGGTGGAGTAGCTGACGTACGGCGCAACGCCGTTATCAAACAGATACAGCAGCGCCGCGCGGCTGCTGAAGTTGTTTTTATCCAGATCGCTGCGGGTATGGTTGAAGTTGTCGACGTTCGACACGCTCACCTGGTCGTAACGCCCGCCGAGCGTCAGGCGCCAGCGGTCAACGGACATCTGATCCTGTAGGTAGTAACCGGTCTGGCGAAGCTTATGCTTTTCCCTGCTGTACTGGGTGATGTAGTCCGGCTTCGCACCGTAAACCGGGTGGAAGGCGTCAATCGGCGGGAAGCCGCCATAGTAGCCGGTCACGTTGTTGGTGCGGTCCTGATAGTCCATGCCGATCAGCACGCGGTGGTTCACCGCCCCGGTGTCGAAGCTGCCGTCGACCTGGTTATCCAGGGTGATGGCGTTCATCTTCTCGTCAGAGCCGGAATAGCCGCGGTTCAACTCGGTGTCATTCAGCCAGCCTGCGGCATACACCTGGTTCAGCTCCACTTTGGTGTGCAGGTAGCGCAGCTTCTGGCGCACGGACCAGCCGCTGTCAAACAGGTGCTCAAGGTTATAGCCGACCATGTTTTCCCGACGATCGTACTTGTCGTAATCGTCTTCACCTTCAAAGAACGTGTTGGAGATTTTCTTCCCGCTGTGCGGCACAACCGTGCCCTCATACGGCAGGCCGGAGTGGCTGCCGCCTTCCGGATCGCGGTGCAGGTAGGCCATCAGATCCAGACGGGTGTTATCGGTGATACGCCAGGTCAGACTCGGCATCAGCGCGTAACGCTCTTCCTTCAGCGGATCGAACTGGGAATCGGCATAGCGGGTCATCCCGCTGAGGCGCACCGCCACGCGGTCATTATCATCAACCGGGCCGGTGACGTCGAACATCGCCCCACGCTGGCTACTGTTCCCGGCGAAGAGCTTGATCTCACCGCCCGGATCGAACGACGGCTTACGGGAGGTAAGCGCCACAATCCCGCCCGGCGATGAACGGCCATAGAGCACGGAGGCCGGACCGCGCACGACTTCGATACTGTCCAGGAACCACGGATCAACCACCAGCGAGCTGTGGGAGTTGGTGTCGCCCATCATCTTCAGGCCGTCCAGGTAAACGTTGTCCAGGCTGCCGTCAGAGAAGCCGCGCAGCACCATGTAGTCAAAGCGGTTAGACGCCCCAATCTGGTTGCTGTAGACCCCCGGCGTGTAGCTCACGGCCTGACGCACGCTGGTTGCGCCCTGCTCTTCGAACTGCTCGCGCGTGACGATAGAGACCGACTGCGGAGTTTCAATATCCGGCGTTTCAAGCTTGGTGGCCGCAGACTGCATCTGCGAGGTCACCACCACGGTGTCAGTTTTTTGCGCATCCTGCGCCAGTAAAGGAAAAGCGACGCTACCGGTAACCCATCCCACCAGCAGTGCCAGACGCGATTTAGCAAACATAACCCTCTCCAGAGATATTTCTTATTGTTAATAAGAATTATTACCTTTTTGAGAGTGCAAACGGCTATGCGCGCCGCCAGGTTACATATGCGCGATGCTAAACCGCACGGGATGCGTTCGCGCGATGGGCGAAATTACGTTAGCGGAGTTTGCGCACGTCGCCCGGAGAAATCCCGTAATGACGACGAAACGCGGTGGCGAAGTTGGTGGCATGCTGATACCCGCACATCCAGGCCGCCTGCTGCACGCTGTGGCCTTCCAGAAGATAGCGGCGCGCCAGCGCAAGGCGACAGTCGCGAAGATAATCGAAGAGGGTGCAGCCGTAGCGCTGACGGAACTTGCTGCGCAGGCTGCTTGGGCTCATTGCAGCCAGGGCTGCCAGCTGCGCGAGAGTATGATCCCGTTCAGGAGACTGTTCCAGCATGCTCCGTACGCGTTCCAGGCGCGCATGCTCAGGGCGGCTCGGGCAGGGCTGCTGGCGCTGGTTCAGGCCGTGGCCGAGCAGCTGGTACATCAGCCCCTCCAGCAATAGCTTACGCGCGAGCATGCTTCCCCTCTGCTGCTGCGCATGCTGAATGCCTGACATAACAAACTCGGGAACGTGCCAGACAAACGTGGGTGTATTCAGGTTTTGCCATTCCAGCAGCAGCGACTCAAGCAGGGCTTCACGCCCGGCTTCATGCGGGTACACGCCAAACGAGAGCGTTTTCAGCGCGCTGTCGGCGTCGTGACGCGCACTCATCACCTGTTCCTCACTCAGACGGGCGCTGAACGCCATGCCGGGACGAACGTGATAGTCGATGCCATTGAGCGCGATCGTAACGCACCCTTCCAGAACTACCAGCATATAGAGCGGGCTGCTGTGGCGGGATGTGGTTTCGTAGGGTTGTAATACATGCACGTCGGAGTGGGTCAGCGAAATGCCGGACGAGAGCGTCATCTCTTCCACATTCCCCTGCAACACCGGGCTGCCGCTGACCTGCTCCCCTTTTAACAGCGGGAAACGGTAGTCGATGCCGTAGCGCTCGCCGAATACCTGAAAATCCTCAACAAAAAATATGCGTTTCGCTGATCTATTTTCACTCTGGAGCATAATTCGGGGCCTGCATCGGGAAAAGGACAGGCAAAACAGTACCATCCCTTTGCCATGTCAGCAATCACCGGGCGCAGACACTATTACGCTCCGGACAAAGCCGGAGCGAAGATATATATTTCTTTACGAGAAATATATTTATGCTTCCTGCCACTCAGCAAAAACCTCTTTATGGTTTTTGGTCAGGATAACTTTATTATCTTCGACCTTATCGACCCAGCCGAGAGGAATAAAATGGTGCTTGCCGCCTGATTCAGGGTCACTCTTAGCAAGCTTGATACGCTCGCCGTCTAAATGGTCCACAACCCCGACGTGCGTTCCGCAGCTGGCGACAACCTGAGTGTGATCCTTAATTGCGCTTTTATCTACCATAATCATTCTCCTGTTTCGGTTATTTGCCTGTTGCACGAAAAATAAATGTAGCGCATAAATTCAGGCTTAAAAGGCTTATTAGCATTTTGAAACATCATTGACAGAATGGAATATTATGTCTATTTAACGCCGAAGTGAAAAAAAATAAGAATGAGATGAATTATTTCCGACTGATTATTTCCCGATCATAATTAAATTATCGCAACCAACGAGGAGGTATTTATGACGATTCGCAACAATAATCGGGCAGAAATTTCGCTGGCTCTTGGTGAAGCGGTCCTGGACATCGTGCAAAAAGGCCATGAGTTATCGCGAGAGAATCTCGCCCAGGCGATGAAAATCAAAGCGGAGAAAGAGCGCGACGACGAGCGGCTTTTGAACTACTGGAAGGCGTGTAATATGCTGGTTTGAACGTAGCGGCGTTTAGGCTGACTAAACGCCGCCTCCTGTTACTCGTCGAAGTACCAGTACCCCTGGTTAATCAGCCCGGTGAGTTCGTCAACAAACGCCGGGTTTTTCAGCGCATCGCCCAGCTCGGCCTGGCCGAGTTCGGTGTAGCGGCACAGCGCATCCGCGCCCTTCGCGTCTACCGTCTCCAGCTGTTCACTGTTGATGAAGAAGCTGCCGTTAACGTTCAGCACGCGCAGGCCGCTCAGGCGCGACAGCGTTTCGCCGCCCTGAAGCGCGTCCAGCACCTCGTCTGCCGAATACGGCGGCTCGGCGGCGGCAATATCCAGCTCGTGGCGCGGCGTGGAGACGAAGCTGCCAAACCATTTCGTGAAATCGTCCGGCTTGCTAATCATGTCGATCATCATCTGACGGATACGATCGAGCTCGTACTGCTCCACGCGGCCCGGGTGTTCACGGCAGGTCAGATCCGGATCGCTGTAGTGTTCGCCGCCCAGATCGTTTTCCAGCGCGTAGTCGGCAAAGCTGCTGATCAGATCGCGGCCGTTCGGCCCGCGGAAGCCGACGGAGTAGTTCAGCGCGGTTTCATGGGTGAAGCCGTCATGCGGGAATCCAGGCGGAATATAGAGGATATCGCCCGGCTCAAGATCTTCGTCGATGATCGGCTCAAACGGATCCACGTGCAGCAGCGCCGGATGCGGGCAGAACTGACGCATCGGCAGCTTGTCGCCCACGCGCCAGCGGCGGCTGCCCATCCCCTGAATGATAAACACGTCGTACTGATCGATATGCGGACCCACGCCGCCGCCCGGCACGGAGAAGGAGATCATCAGATCGTCCAGACGCCAGTCCGGCAGGACGCGGAACGGACGCACCAGCTCCGCGGCGGGCATATGCCAGTGGTTCACCGCCTGCGCCAGCAGCGACCAGCCGGTTTCGCCCAGACCGTCAAAGTGCTCAAACGGACCATTGCTGGCCTGCCATTTGCCGTTAGCGTGGCTCACCAGACGGCTATCGACTTCCGGCTCCATCGCCAGGCCTGCCAGCTCGTCCGGGGTAATCGGGTCGACAAAATTCGGGAAGGCATTTTTCAGCACTACGGGTTGTTTTTGCCAGTATTTCTCAAGAAATTCCGGCCAGTTCAGGTTCAATTGATACGCCATGGGTAGCACCAGTGAGAGGGGAAACAGGCGCGATTATAGGCAAGAAGGCAGAGGGGGAACTTGTCATGGGTCAAACGAGCGCGCGTAGGTCGGGTAAGGCGAAGCCGCTACCCGACACGTACACGGCAGTAAAACTTAATCCAGGTTCAGCTCGTCGTAATGGGTAATCAGTTTGCCCACGATGCCGTAGTCCAGCGCTTCTGCCGGAGACATCCAGTAGTTGCGGTCGGTGTCTTTTTTCACTTTTTCCAGCGGCTGGCCGGTGGCGTCAGCGATCAGCTTGTTGACGCGATCCAGCATGCGGATGATCTCGCGCGCTTCGATCTCAATATCCGTCGCCTGACCGCGCACGCCGCCCAGCGGCTGGTGGATCATAAAGCGGGTATTCGGCAGCGAGTAGCGGTGCTCTTTTTTCGCTGCCAGGAAGATGGTGATCCCGGCGCTTGCCACCCAGCCGGTGCCGATAACGTGCACTTCCGGGCGGATGAACTTGATGAAGTCATGGATGGTGTCACCCGCTTCCACGTGGCCGCCCTGGCTGTTGATGTACAGCTTGATCGGATCGTTGCTGACGCTTTGCAGCAGGATCATCTGGGTAATGACTTTCTGCGCCAGCTCCTGGTTGATCTCGCCGGAGATGACAATCGAACGGGACTCCAGCAGTTTTTGCTGCAGAGCGCCCGCGCCGCTTGACCCTTCCGCTTTGTCCTTGTCGCTTTCTTTCAGTGTGTAGTGCATTGTTGTTTCCTCAGCTTGTCGCGCTCAAAACCAGAGTGTAGCCTGTTTTATCGGTGAAAGTCCTCACAGACAAATAACGAGGGATCTTATGAATATTGCACATGTCGCACTCTGGACCCGCAGCCTTGAGGCCCAGGTTCAGTTCTGGGAAACAGTGTTTAATGGCCGCAGTAATGAACGCTACGTCAGCAAAAACCGTCCGGGGTTTGAATCCCATTTTATTACCCTGGATGACGGGCCGACCCTCGAGCTGATGACGCTGCCGGACCTGCCCGACGCCCCGTCGCACCCGGAGTTTATCGGCTGGGCGCATATCGCCATTAACGTCGGCAGCAAGGCAAAAGTGGACAGCATGGCCGAGCGGGCGCAGGCAAACGGCACGCTGCTCAGCGCCCCGCGCATGACCGGGGACGGCTTTTATGAAGCGGTAATCGCGGACCCGGACGGCAACCGCATCGAGCTTGTCGGTGCATAAAAACAGCGTTTCATTCCTTCACCACCCCCGCCCCGGCTCGCTATACTTCATATGGTTATCATATTGTTAAATGATAATGATATTTAATGTGTTAAGATGAAAGTCAGCATAAACAGTCTCTTACGCCACCGTTGAGACTGTTTGCATCCTCGACATTTAAATCAGCACCGGGGCGGTGAATGGAACACATTGTGTATGTGGTTGATGACGATGACGCGGTCAGGCAGTCCGTAATCGGGCTGCTGGAATCGGCAGACTTAAACGCCATCGGCTTTTCATCAGCAGAAACGTTTCTTCAACACCGGTTTGAGGATCTGCCGTCGTGCGTGATCCTCGACATGCAGATGCCCGCCATCTCTGGCTTCGAGGTGGCGGACGCGCTCAAAGACAGCGGGCGCGAGATCCCGATTATTTTTCTCACCGGCCACGGCACTATCCCGATGTCAGTGCGCGCCATCAAAGGCGGCGCGTACGAATTTCTCACCAAGCCCGTTGAATCCGCCGCGCTGATCGACGCCATTGAGTCCGCGCTGCAGCTGGCGGAAAACAACGCCGTGCGCAATAAAGAGCACTACGCCCTGAAGCAGCGCCATTTGTCCCTCACGCCGCGCGAGCACGAGGTGCTTGAGCTTGCCATCACCGGCAAGCTCAACAAGCAGATTGCCGCCGAGCTGGGCGTCAGCGAGATCACGGTGAAGGTGCACCGCCGCCGCGTGATGGAGAAAATGCAGGTGCGCTCCGTGGCCGAGCTGGTCAGGGCCGTTGAGCGCCTGACCAAAAGCCAGCCCGCGGAGTAACGTTTACCCTTCCTGCGCGGCCAGCGGCAGCGCGAAGGTAAACACCGTGCCGTGCGGCTCCCGGCGGCGCGCGCTCAGCTTTCCGCAGTGGCGCTCGATGATGCTGGCGCTGATGGTCAGCCCCATCCCCATCCCCTGCGGCTTGGTGGAGTAGAACGAGTCAAAAATCTGCTCCAGCCGTTCGGGCTCAATGCCGCTCCCGGTATCGGCGATCTCAACGATCACTTTCCCTTCCGCGTTGGCGGTGCTGAGGATGATGGTGCTGGCGCGATCCCTCACCTCGGCCATCGCTTCTACCGCATTCATCACCAGATTCAGCAGCACCTGCTGGATCTGCACGCTGTCGCCGGTGATAAAGCTGTCGCTGGCGTTCAACAGATAATCAACGCTAATGTGTCTCTGCTCCAGCTCGCTGCGCGAAAGCGTGATGATATGGTGGATCAGGTAGTGCATATCGATGCGCGAGAAGGTGGGATCCTGCTTGCGCGTCAGGGACTGGATGCTGCGAATGATCTCCCCCGCACGCGCGCCTTCCGCGGCGATCTCCTCCAGCCCTTCGCGCACTTTATCCAGGCGGGCGGGCTCGCGGCTGAGCCAGCGCAGGCTCGCCCCGGCATTCGAGACGATCGACATCAGCGGCTGGTTGATCTCGTGAGCGATGGAGGAGGTCAGCTGCCCGACGGTGGTGGCGCGGGAAACGCGCGCCAGATCCGCCTGCGCCACCCGCATGGCATCCTCCGCGGCGCGCTGGCTGGTGATATCGGTAATGATGCCGTAGTACTCGTTCACCTCGCTGCCCACCCCCACCGGATCGCCAATTCCGAGGATGTAGCGCGTTGAGCCGTCGGTGCGCTTTATACGAAACTCCGCACGCATGGAGAGCCCGTCGCGCACGCTCTGGGTGACGATGGCGCTGATGCGGGCGTAATCGTCCTCGTGGACGAAGGTTAAAAACTCCGCCATGGAGATCATCTTTTGCTGGTCGGGCAGGCCGAGAATGCGGGCGTACTCTTCCGAGACAAACATCAGATCCTGCTCCAGCTCCCAGCGCCAGCTGCCGGTGTGGCTGATCTGCTCGCCCAGCATCAGCGAGGTCTGGCTGGCGCGCAGCTCTTTTTCCACCCGGCGGCGCTGAATGTTCTCCGCCAGCAGCTCGGCGTAGAGCCGCGCCGTCTCCAGGGATACCGCTGCCTGCGCGCCCAGCAGGCTGACCACGCGCGAGTGCTCGGCGGTGAAGACCTCCGGCATCAGGCGGTTTTCCAGGTAGAGCACGCCCACCAGCCGCGCCTGTTTGAACATCGGGACGCACATCACCGCCGCCCCCGAGGTCACCAGATAAGGGTCCTGGCTGAAGGGATGAAACTCCTCCGGCTTGCCGGTACGGATCTCCTGCCCGGTGCGGATCACCGCAGCCAGCACCGACAGCGGCATGTCGGTCGCCATCGGCACGTCTTTCAGGATCCGCACCCGCACGCCGTCGGTGCTGGTCCAGGCGCTGGCCTCGATCTCCGGGATCAGGTTATCGCTCACGCGAAGCAGCAGGCCGCGCTGCGCCCCGGCGCGTTCGAGCAGGATGGTCATCAGGTTTTCAATCAGGCGCTCAAGATTGATCTCTTCCGACAGCGCGCGGGAAGCCTTGATCACGCTCTGCAGATCGCGGATCGTCTCGTTCTGGGCAAACGCCACCGTGTCGTAGGCGCTGGCCTGCCCGGAGGCCAGCAGGTGCGGGAAATCCTGCTCCAGCTGGCGCACCTTGGCCTGCGCGCCCGCGCGGCCCCAGGCGGCAATCGAGCCGCGGAAGTGCGCGTCTGATGCGGTTGGGTAGCCGCAGGCCAGCGCAAAGCGGCCCGCCAGCTCGTGGGCCAGGGCGTTAATCGGGTTAAAGCCACCCTCGCGGGAGAGCCGGACCGCCTTCTCATACTGCTCAAGCGCAATGCTGTTCATCCCGTCCAGACGGACAATTTCGGCGTAGATCAGCGCCTCTTTATCCGCGAACGTGCCGGGATTAATGCGCGCCCAGAGGGCGATTTTGTCGTAGTGAGCGTGAATGCTGCGGCGGTG
This sequence comes from Enterobacter cloacae complex sp. I3, assembly GCF_014896175.1. Lineage (NCBI taxonomy): Bacteria > Pseudomonadati > Pseudomonadota > Gammaproteobacteria > Enterobacterales > Enterobacteriaceae > Enterobacter > Enterobacter cloacae complex sp. I3. Next base: position 25,168 of record NZ_JADBQZ010000027.1, on the reverse strand, counting down.
ATTCGCCGAAAACGTCTCCGGCGTCAGCTGACGTGAGAGCGCCAGCGCGCTGTAGAGATGGTAATCCAGCAGATGGATGTGCCCCGGCGCAGACCACGCGTACCAGCCCGCCATCTCAAGATCCGCCTGCGCGTCGGCATACTCGCCGCAGGTAAAGTGCGCCATTCCACGGTAGAGCCAGTACCAGAACAGCATGGTGGAGGTCTGCTCCGGGGCCTGCTCCGGCGACGCGGGAAGCAGCGCCTCGGGCAGCGCCTGCGACGCGGTCCAGGTGCCAATCGTCGGCGTGCGCAAAAACTCCACGAAGGTGCGCTGGAGCATCAATATGGTCTCCACGTCCTGGAAGTGGGTTTTACGTACAAACGCCAGGCCGCGATCGATGCTGGTCAACACTCCGTCCAGGTGATCGCCCCGTGAGAGGAAGTTAATGACCTGATGGCAGGCCGCAAAGCAGGCCATCGTCATATCGCCGTGGGTAACGGCGGCGGTGAAGCAGGCTTTTGCGCACTCGATGGTGAATGACAGAGGCTGGGTCCAGACGCTGAGCTGGTCGAGGGGCAGCAGGGTTTTGGCTTCGAACGCGTCGTAGCCGTGGCGGTTCACCAGCTCGCGGGCCAGGGTGCCGTACTGGAACCCGAGGCGGTACTCGGCGTAGCGCTGGCCAATCAGCACGCCAAACCAGGCCATCGCCGTGGTGGAGGCGCCAGTGATGCCGTGGTCGAGGGTCAGGTGCATCATGCGGCAGAGCAGCAAAAAATGCAGGCGCGGGCAGATGAAGCTGGCGCAAATGCTGGCGCTGTAGAGCAGGTTCATCACCGCTTCGGTTTCCGGGTTATCCATTCGCGACAGCTGGGCAAAAAGGCTTTGCGGCGCGTCGGCCGTGCGGTTGCAGAAGCGTTCCCAGGCCTCGTCGCAGTCGGCATCTTCCGGGTGGCGGCCAATCTGAATACCAAAAATCCCCAGCCAGCAGAGCGCCGCCTCCAGCGCCAGACGGCTGTCCGACTGGCGAATGTACACTTCCACCAGCAGGTTGGCCGCCAGCGCCTTTTCGGTCAGCCCGCCGGGGCAGCCGAGGATGGCGTCACACAGCTCGCGGGTGCGCTCCAGGTGCCCCAGCGCAAACTCGCAGCCCGCCTCTTCGATATCAAGCATAAAGTCCGACACCGTCCCGGCGTTGCCCAGCGCTCTGGCGGTCTGGATATAGCTGAGGGCCGAAAGATAATCCCCCGAGCGTTTCGCGCGTCGCGCGGCCAGCAGGCTCAGCTCGCGGAACATCTGGCGCTGCGGCGCGGGCTGGATGCAGTCCAGCGCGGCCGTGACGTGGTGAACGGCGCGGAACAGCAGTTCGTTCCCCGCGGCCTGACGCGCGGCGTCGGCCAGCAGGCTGGCGGTGGTCAGGTGAAGATGGCTTTTCTCATGCTGATCCAGCATCGCAAAGGCCGCCTCCTGCACCCGGTCGTGGGTAAAGGCGTACTCTTTTTCCGTCAGCACAATGAGCTGGGCCATCACCGCCGGATGCAGCGCATAGCGCATTTCCGCCATCGACATGCTGACCACCCGGCAGATCATCTCCATCTCGCCCGTGCCGCCGAGGCAGGCGAGGCTGCCCAGCAGGCGGCGCGTCTCGTCGGGCAGCTCTTCGAGTTGCTCCAGCACCAGGGTAACGACGTTTTCGGTGTAGTGCCGGGCGCGGATCGCCTGCAGATCGTAGTGCCACTTATCCTGATATTTGTTGTGCACCACCAGCCCGTCATCCACGATGCGGCGGAAAAACTCGTGCACAAAGAGCGGGTTGCCCCCGGTTTTCTCGTGGATCAGCGTGGCGAGGTCGGTCGTCGCCGCGCTGCGGGCACGAAATATCGTCGCCAGCCAGCGCGCCACCGCCTTCACGGACAGCGCCTGCGGGACAATTTCAGTCGCGTTTTGCGCCGCCTCCGGCAGGCTCGCCAGCTGCTGTTGCAGCGTTGGTTCAGACAACGAACCGATATCGCGGTGGGCGACCACCAGCAGCAGCGGGATAGCGCCGCAGGTCACCAGCAGATGTTTCAGCGTATGCAGGCTGGCCGCGTCGCTCCACTGGAGATCGTCGAGCACCAGCACCAGCGGGCAGCCCTGAGAAGCAAAGGTTTTAACCAGCGCCAGCACCATATGGCTGAAGCGCGCCCGGGCATCAATGGAAAAGGTATCCGCCGAGTAGCGCGGCTTGCTCTCAAGGAGTAGCCCCAGCTCGGGCACCAGGCTGACGGCCAGCGCTTCGTATCCCTCCAGGGCGCGGGACAGGCGGATTTTCCACTTCGCCACCTCTTCCGCGGGCAGCCCCAGCAGGTGCAGCGTCAGGGTGCGGAACGCGGAGCTTAATACGCCGTAGGGCAAAGACGGCGAGAACTGATCGACTTTCCCCACCGCCAGCAATACCTGACGCTGCTGCAGCGTTTTGAGCGCCGTCGCGATGATCGACGATTTGCCAATCCCCGACGGCCCGCCGATCGTCACCAGCTCCGGCACCAGGTTCTGCCCCACCCGCTCAAACGCGGCAATGACGTCATTCGCCTGCGGATGCGTCGCGAACAGGGAGTCCGCCAGATGGATCGCGGGAGTGCGGTCCTGCTGGCCGGGGGTAAAGGCGACGATCTCGCCCTCGCAGGTCAGCGTCGCCTGGCAGCGGCGGAGGTCGGCAATCAGCCCGTCGACCGTCTGGTAGCGGTTATCGGGGTGCTTCTCCAGCAGCTTGAGGATGATGGTCGACAGCATCCCCGGCACGTCCGGGCGAATCACGTCCGGGGCCAGCGGCTCCGAGGCAATATGGTAGTGCGCCCAGTTGGTTTGATCGTCCTCCCCCAACTCAAACGGCAGGCGACCGGTCAGGAGTTCATACAGCACCATGCCGAGGCTGTAGAGATCGCTGCGGCCGTCAACGGGACGCCGGGTGCGGGTGGTGTGCTCCGGCGACATATACGCGGGCGTACCGCCTGAAACAGCAAGCCGGGTCTGGGAGAAGGCACCGGAGAGGCTACAGGAGAGGCCAAAGCTGCCCAGACGGCAGGTGGCATCGTGATGAACAAAAATCGCGCCGGGCTTGATATCGCCGTGGATCAGGTTTTGCAGGTGCATCTGGCGCAGGGGAACGCAGATCTGGATCGCCATCTCAATAAAGCGCGAGATCCCCGAGATCGCCCTGCCCGCGCGCCGCGCCAGCAGCTCAAACGCAAACGGCGCATACACCAGCGCGAAACGTCCCCGGTACTGGGTAGAGGCAACGGCGCGGATGGCCCAGCTGTCCTGCAGCACGTCACGCAGCGCAAATTCGTTTTTCAGCAGCCGCGTGGCCCGCTCTTCCTCTTCGTCGCTCGCCGCGGTGGCAATGATGAACGAGCCGCCTGAATGGGGATGGCGCGCGTGCATCCAGGCGATACCGCCCTCCTGCGCCAGCACGGTAAAAATCACATCCTCTTTAAGGACAAAAACCCGCCCCTGGTGAAGATTCCCCTGGGCGGGCCAGAATGCAGGCTGCTCGTGTTCGTTCATCCGCGATCCTTATCGTCGGCGGGCCAGCTCCCGCTGTATATGATCCAGCAGAATATCGATGTTAATGGGTTTACGCAAAAATGCAGCGGCGCCCAGGCTAAGAGCGTACCGCTGCATATTTTCATCAGCATGACCGGAGATAAAGATCACGGGCGGCGGGGGAACGGCCAGCAGCCGCAGCTTTTCAAACAGCTCCAGGCCGCTCATGCCCCGCAGCTTGATATCGGCGATCACCAGCGCCGCGCCGGACAGGGCGAGCGGATGGCTCAGAAACACCTCTGCCGAATCAAACGTATCGGCGGCATACCCTTCCGACTCCAGGAGATTACTCAGCCCGCTGCGGACGGAACGTTCGTCATCAATGATGGCAATGCGCCACGGCAGCGTCATGCTGTCTTTCCTCAAAAAAATCATTAAACGTCGCGATCGTCCTTCGCGGGCGCGGGGGGCGCCGTGCCGCTGATTTTCGGCACGCATTCGTGACGAAACCAGGCGAGGGTAAACGGTTCGCGACTCAGTAAACGCCGTCCCACCGGGATGAGCTGTTCACCCACCAGCATGCCAAACAGGCCAAGCAGGGCGACAACCGGCGGTGCCGGGGAATGAACGTCGAGCAGGGCGTAAATTACCCCAGCAACCACGCCGCACACCAGCGAAATTATCCATGCTCTCATGACGTTGCTCCCGTCTGCGATTTCACCTGCGGAACCGTTACCTGAGGAGGCGGCGCGCCGTCGCGGGATAACAGATGGCGCGTCGCCTGTTCACCCGCCAGCATCCCCAGCAGGCCAATCAGCGCCAGCGCGGGCGGCGCGGGGGAGCGCACCTTCAGCACGGCATACATCAGGCCAATCAACACGCCTGCGGCAAGGGATATCAGCCCAGTACTCATTGTGAACTCCAGAGAAAGAGGCAGCGGCGAGCCGGATGAGGGACCAGCCCGCCAGCGGAACTTAGCGAGCCGGGACCGGCGCTAAGGTGCGGTGCTCGCTCTTCTGGCGAGACGGCGCTTTGTGCACCATGGTGTAGGCGTAATCCACGCCCATGCCGTACGCGCCGGAGTGTTCGCGAACGATATCCATCACCGCGGTGTAGGTCTCTTTACGCGCCCAGTCGCGCTGCCACTCCAGCATCACCTGCTGCCAGGTCACCGGGATCACGCCTGCCTGGATCATGCGCTGCATCGCGAAGTCGTGGGCTTCTTTGGAGGTGCCGCCGGACGCGTCCGCCACCATATAAATTTCGTAGTCGCCTTCCAGCATCGCGCACAGGGCAAAGCTGTTGTTGCACACTTCGGTCCACAGGCCGGCAACCACCACCTTCTTCTTGCCGTTAGCCTTCAGCGCGTCGCGCACCTTCTGGTCGTCCCAGGAGTTCATGGAGGTACGCTCCAGAATGTCCTGGCCCGGGAACACGTCCAGCAGCTCCGGATAGGTATTGCCGGAGAAGCTTTCGGTCTCGACGGTGGTGATGATGGTCGGGATGTTGAACACCTTAGCCGCTTTTGCCAGCGCCACGGTGTTGTTTTTCAGCACCTGGCGGTCAATCGACTGCACGCCAAACGCCATCTGTGGCTGGTGATCGATAAAGATGATCTGACAGTTCGCAGGGGTTAACACTTCGAGCTTTGAAGAGGTCATAGCATTTTCCAGTGGTTAAGGGTAGAAATCGCCGCGAGCGCCGCGACGATAAAGTCACCCTCATCCTGCGGTTTTCCGTCGCCGCGCGTAATTATCTCTTCGTATAGTTAACCTTAGGTATAGTTATACTTTGGTATACCTATCCTATTGTATAACTGGATCTTTGCCGAAACCGGTTCCCATAATCCTGACCATTCCCCCTCTCAGTCAGGAGCAGTTATGGTTACCCTCGGTAAAGCCGATCTTATTCTGGTTAACGGCCAGTTTCACACCGTCGATCGCGAGAACCCTGTCGCGGAAGCCGTTGCCGTGCGCGATGGAAAATTTCTGGAAGTGGGTACCGTCGCCGAGGTGATGCAGCACCACTGCGACGGCACTAAGGTGGTGGATTTGAAAGGCCACACCGCGATCCCCGGCCTGAACGACTCGCACCTGCACCTGATCCGCGGCGGGCTGAACTACAACCTCGAGCTGCGCTGGGAAGGCGTGCCGTCCCTGGCTGATGCCCTGCGGATGCTGAAAGAGCAGGCCCTGCGCACGCCGTCGCCCCAGTGGGTGCGCGTGGTGGGCGGCTGGAGCGAGTTCCAGTTTGCCGAGCGCCGCATGCCGACGCTGGATGAGATTAACGACGCCGCGCCGGACACCCCGGTCTTCATCCTGCACCTGTACGACCGCGCCCTGCTCAACCGCGCCGCGCTGAAGGTGGTCGGCTACACCAAAGAGACGCCGAACCCGCCGGGCGGCGAGATCCAGCGCGACGCCAACGGCAACCCGACCGGGATGCTGATCGCCCGTCCGAACGCCATGATCCTCTACGCCACGCTGGCGAAAGGGCCGAAGCTGCCGCTGGAGCAGCAGGTTAACTCCACCCGTCAGTTTATGCGCGAGCTGAACCGTCTGGGGCTGACCAGCGCCATCGACGCGGGCGGCGGCTTCCAGAACTACCCGGAAGATTACGAGGTGATTGCCGAGCTGCACGAGAAAAAGCAGATGACCATCCGCATCGCCTATAACCTGTTTACCCAGCGTCCGGGCCACGAGCTGGAAGACTTTGAAAAATGGACCGACATGCTCACGCCGGGCCAGGGCAGCGACTTCTTCCGCCACAACGGCGCGGGCGAGATGCTGGTCTTCTCCGCCGCCGATTTTGAAGACTTCCTCGAGCCGCGTCCGGACCTCGCGCCGGGCATGGAGGACGAGCTGGAGCGCGTGGTGCGCCATCTGGTGGAGCACCGCTGGCCGTTCCGCCTGCACGCCACCTACAACGAATCCATCAGCCGCATGCTGGACGTGTTCGAAAAAGTTAACCGCGACATTCCGTTCAACGGCCTGCACTGGTTCTTCGACCATGCGGAAACCGTTACCCAGGCCAACATCGACCGCATCAAAGCGCTGGGCGGCGGCATTGCCGTTCAGCACCGCATGGCCTTCCAGGGGGAGTACTTTGCCGAGCGCTATGGCATCGAAGCTACCCGCCACACGCCGCCGGTGGCCAAAATGCTCGAGACCGGCGTGCCGGTGGGCTTAGGCACCGACGCCACCCGCGTGGCGAGCTATAACCCGTGGACCGCGCTCTACTGGCTGGTCTCCGGCCGCACCGTTGGCGGGATGCAGATGTACGATCATAGCGCCCGTCTGGATCGCGATACCGCCCTGATGCTCTGGACCCAGGGGAGCGCGTGGTTCTCCAGCGAGCAGAACCAGAAGGGGCAGATTAAGGTCGGCCAGCTCGCCGACCTGGCGGTGCTCAGCAAAGACTACTTCCGCGTGCCGGAAGAGGAAATCAAGGGCATCGAGTCCGTCCTGACGGTGGTCAACGGCGACATCGTCTACGCCGCAGGCAGCTTTGGCCCGCTCGCGCCACCGGCCATTCCGGTTCTGCCCGAGTGGTCCCCGGTGGTGAAAGTGCCGGGTCACTACCGCAGCGCGCAGCCGCAGGCCGCCCGCGTGGGCATGAGTGTGGCTCACCACTGCAGCGGCCCGTGCGGGGTTCACAGCCACCAGCATGATTTCGCCCGCACGTCAGAGATGCCGGTGTCCGACGATAACGCTTTCTGGGGGGCGCTGGGCTGCAGCTGCTTTGCATTCTGATGAAAAACACTACTATGCCGCCCCGGGTCGACCTGGGGCTGTTCTTCCTGCGCCTCACCGGCAGCCTGCTGCTGCTCTACGTGCACGGTCTGCCGAAGGTGCTGCACTTCAGCGAAGAGCTGACGCGCATTGAAGATCCGTTCGGCTTCGGGCCTTACGCGAGCCTGATCCCGGCGATCGTCGCCGAGGTCATCTGCCCGCTGTTTATCATTGCGGGCGTCTACACCCGCCTGGCGTGCCTGCCGATTATCGCCGTGCTGCTGGTGGCGATGCTGGCGGTCCACCCGGACTGGTCGATTGCCGAAGGGCAGTTTGGCTGGCTGCTGCTGATTATCTTCACCACTCTGGCCCTCACCGGGCCGGGCCAGTGGCGGCTGCAGCGTAAGGCGACGGAGGGGTTCGCATGACCCAGGTTAACGACGTTCGCGACGCACACGTTGAGACGACGCCCGCGCGGGCGGTTTCGCCCTGGCAGCCGCTGAGCCAGCCGGTGTTCCGCATGCTGTGGATCGCCACGGTGGTCTCTAACGTCGGCTCATGGATGAGCGACGTCGGCATCAACTGGAGCATGCTGACGCTCAGCGCCGATCCGCTGGATATCGCGCTGGTGCAGGCGGCGAGCAGCCTGCCGATGTTCCTCTTCGCCCTGCCGTCCGGGGTGATGGCGGACATCGTTGACCGGCGTAAATACCTGCTCTTCTCCCAGCTGTGGGTGTTCATCGCCGCCGCCGGGCTGACGGTGCTCTCCTTCACCGGACACGTCACCCCTTCCGTTCTGCTGGTGGCGACGTTCCTGCTGAGCGTGGGCGCGGCGATGAGCTCGCCGCCGTTCCAGGCCGTGGTGCCCGATCTGGTGAGCAAGCCGGAGCTGGGTGCCGCCGTGGCGCTGAACTCGCTCGGGGTGAACATCAGCCGGGCGATTGGCCCCGCGCTGGGCGGTTTTCTGCTTTCGCTCGCCGGGCCGTGGATGGTGTTTGCCCTGAACGCGCTGTCCGTGGTCGGCGTAGCGTGGGTGCTGTGGCGCTGGCGTCCGGCCCCGTCCGTGCAGCGCCTGCCGCCGGAGCACTTCTTCTCCGCGGTGCGCTCCGGCATTCGCTACGTGCACGCCGCGCCGGTGCTGCGCAACGTGCTGGTGCGCACCGTGGCGTTCTTCGTTTTCGGCAGCGCGGGCTGGGCGCTGCTGCCGCTGGTGGCGCGCCGCGAGCTGGGTTTAGGCCCGGCGGGCTACGGCGTGATGCTGGCGTGCATTGGCCTGGGGGCCATTGCCGGGGCCATCCTGCTGCCGCGCCTGCGCCAGCGGCTGAACGCCGATCGGCTGATGGTGGCCGCGAGCCTGGTCTTTGCCCTCACCATGCTGGCGCTGGCGTTTGTGCGCCACGTCTGGCTGCTCAACCTGTTTGAGTTCTTCACCGGCTTCGCGTGGATTGCGGTGCTCTCGACGCTGAACCTCGGCGCCCAGCGCAGCGCCGCCCGCTGGGTGAAGGCCCGCGCGCTGGCGGTCTACCTGACGGTGTTCTTCGGCTCAATGACCACGGGCAGCGCCATCTGGGGGCAGATCGCCTCGCAGTTCGGCACCCCGACCTCGCTGGTTGTCGCCACGCTGGGGATGGTGCTGGCAAGCGCAACGGTGTTCCGCTGGAAGCTGGAGAAAGATCCTGATTTAAACCTCGACCTGAGCGGCCAGCCGCTGGACGGCGTGGAGATTGAGCTGCCGAACGAGCGCGGCCCGGTGCTGGTGTCGCACGAGTACATCATCGACCCGCAGAACGCGAAAGCCTTCCTGGAGGCGGTACACGAGCTGCGCCGGGTGCGACGCCGCGCCGGGGCGATGAGCTGGGCGGTGTACGAGGATATCGAACGTCCGGGCCTGTTTATTGAGACTTTCCTGATGGGCTCGTGGATTGAGCATTTGCGCCAGCAGGAGCGCCACACCATGAATGACCTCCTGCTGCAGAGCCGCGTTCTGGCTTTTCATCAGGGCACAACATCACCGGCAATTCGCTATCTGGTCGCGCCGGTATAACCATAACCATCACCTGTACAGGAACACACTATGGCAACGTTTAAGGCAAAAGACGGCACGCAGATTTACTACAAAGACTGCGGCGCGGGCAAACCGGTTCTCTTCAGCCACGGTTGGCCGCTGGACGGCGACATGTGGGATAGCCAGTTGAACTACCTGGCGGAGCGCGGCTTCCGCGCCATCGCCTTTGACCGTCGCGGCTTTGGCCGCTCGGATCAGCCGTGGAACGGCTACGACTACGACACCTTTGCGTCCGACATTAACGACCTGATCACCACCCTGGACCTCCAGGACGTGACGCTGGTGGGCTTCTCCATGGGCGGCGGCGACGTGACCCGCTACATCAACAACTACGGCAGCGCGCGCGTGGCCGGTCTGGCGCTGCTGGGCGCGGTCACGCCGATCTTCGGTAAATCCGACTCCTTCCCGCAGGGTGTGGATCAGAGCGTGTTCGACGGCATTCGCGACGGACTGCGTAAAGATCGCGCCCAGTTCATCAGCGACTTCGCCACGCCGTTCTACGGCATCAACGCCGGGCAGACCGTCTCTGCCGGAGCCCTGACCCAGACGCTGAACATCGCTCTGCTGGCGTCACTGAAGGGCACCATCGACTGCGTGACCGCGTTTGGCGAAACCGACTTCCGCCCGGATATGGCGAAAATCGACGTACCGACGCTGGTGATCCACGGCAGCAACGACCAGATCGTGCCGTTTGAAAGCACCGGCAAGCTGGCGGCGGAGATGATCAAAAACGCCACGCTGAAGGTGTACGACAACGCGCCGCACGGCTTCGCGCTGACCCACCAGGACCAGCTCAACGAAGATCTGCTGGCGTTTGTGAAGTCGCTTTAAGTCTGAGGGCTGACGCCAATGGCGACAGCCCCCTTATCGCCTCAACCCACCTGAACAAGCAGTGACACTATTCAGATTAATCCTATAAAATACTGACCTTTACCGCCTTTACCCGACTTCCGGAGTTTGTGATGGTTCAGGATCGCACCGCGTTAGCCCCCTTCTTTAATGAGCATATCAATAACAACAGCCGATACAGCCCTAAATGGGGGCCAGCCTATCACCAGATGGTCAAACGCGTAGCGACAGAGCGGCCCGAGTTTCGTGATCAAAGCCTTATCAAGGCACTTTGGTATGAACGCTCCAACGGCGTCGCCAGCATTAAACAGGGTGGAATGTCGCAGAACGAATACAATGCGGCCCAGATTCACCTGCGGGAAATCACAACCCTGATGGCACAGGGCTGCACCCCGGCCGTATATGAAAAGGTGGTCAACAAGCTACAGGCGCTTAAGGCCAAATCCATTCTCAAGAAACAGTACTGGGCGTTGTGTCACCGGGCTTTTGCCACGCTGTACCCTGAGCGGGTTTCGAACGTGGTAAATACCAAAATGTTTTCCCGCATTTATAACTACTGTAATAACCGCTTCGGGCTTGGGCTCGCCGGGAAAGGGACGTGGTTTGAAAAAAACCTGGAGCTGAAGGCGGCTCTGAACCGCGAGCTGGGCGGCCATGTAGACCCTGTCGAACTCAATATGTCGCTGTGGCATCTCTACACGCATTTCATCAAAGATAAGAGCGATATCGGCCTGGTAGGTAGCGAGTCCTGGGCCGAAGACGACGATCAGGATACGGATGAGAGCGTGGCGGATGTTCCACTGAACGTCATTCTCTATGGCCCTCCGGGGACGGGTAAAACCTATTCCACCGTTGAGCATGCCGTCCGCGCCTGTGAACCCGCTGAGTATTCCCGCCTGCTGGATGGCCTTCAGGGCAGTGATTACCGGAACGCACTTAAAGCGCTTTATGACCGGCTGGTCTCCGAACAGCGCATCCGCTTTGTCACTTTCCACCAAAGCTTTGGTTATGAAGAGTTTATTGAAGGGCTACGCGCCGATACCACCCGTGACGGTAACGTTCGCTATGACATTAAATCCGGCGTCTTTAAGCAAATCTGTGAGGATGCGGCGTTTGGTTACGCAGGTGAACAGCTGGCGCTGAACGAGGCGCTATCAAAGTTTCAAAAAGAACTGCTGAATGGCGAAGCCGCCACGCTCAAAACGACATCAGGTAAACCGTTCGGCGTCACCTATAAAAGTGAAACGAACTTCGGCATCTTCCCTTTAAACAGCAAAAAAGGGGATCTGGGGAATGGATACAACGCCTACGTGAAGGACATCAAAGCCTGGTATCAGAACAACGGGATTGATATCCACAACGAGTCGTATGTCCGGGGTATCCTCAACTATCTTCATGATAATTATAATCTTCCCGTCACACCGAAAAAAAATGCACCGGCAAAACGCCAGAACTACGTGCTGATTGTTGACGAGATTAACCGTGGCAATATCTCCAAAATTTTCGGAGAGCTCATCACCTTAATTGAGAAATCCAAGCGCATGGGTGAACCCGAGGCCCTGAGCGTGACGCTACCCTATTCGGGCGAAAAATTCAGCGTGCCAAACAACCTGTTCCTGGTCGGCACCATGAATACCGCGGACCGTTCCCTGACCGCTCTGGACACCGCCCTGCGCCGCCGCTTCGAGTTTAAGGCCATGCTGCCGAAAGCCTCCATTCTGGAAGGCCACGTCATCAAAGGTATCGATCTCAAACGGCTACTGCAGATGCTCAATGAACGCATTGAGGCACTGTACGATAGCGAGCACACGCTCGGGCACGCTTTTTTCATACCGGTAATTGAGACGGAGGACGATGACATTGCTTTCGCCCGTCTGCAGCGGGTGATGAAAAATAAAGTGCTGCCGCTGCTGGAGGAGTACTTTTACAACGACTGGCAGAAAATTCGTCTGGTCCTTGGAGATAACCAGAAGCAGGATCCCGCCCTGTGCTTCATCCGTTCGATCAAAAACGAGGGAAATATTCAGCGGCTGTTTGGAACGGATGCATCGGACGATCTGCAGGAAGAGGGAGAGCGCTATCACCTTGCAGGCGAAGACGATCCTGTCTGGAATAATGCCATCGCCTGGCGTCAGATTTACGATGCAGGTGCGCGAGGCGCGGAGAACGACGAATGACCGGGCGGCGGCAGTGGTCCACCTTTGAATACGGTTATTTGGTCAGTAAAGAGGACAGCGGCCGGGTTAAGGACGCAGTGGAGCTTCCTCCGGCCTGTTTTGCGTGGCTGGAGCAATGCTGCCTGAACGACGATGCGGAATACGACGCGCGCCTGCTGACGCTGAAAACGGTCGGGCGCGTGAAGGTGCTGCAGGTGAAAAACTATGTCGGCGTCATTGCGCTGCCGGGAGGAGCGTTCATCGAGGTGTTGCCAAAGACCGGCCATGATAACGCCCGCGAACAGCTGATGATGATGCTGCGCACGCTGAAAACCTTCCGGCACATCGCCACAACCTCCGCCAGTATCAAAACCTCGCGCATGCCGCTGATGAATATCTTTATTCATCAATTTATCCAGAGCGTCCAGGCGGTCCTGCAGCAGGGTCTTAAGCGTGACTACCTTCGCCAGCAGGAGAATCTACCGTGGATGAAGGGAAAACTGCGGGTTTCAGCACAACTGTCGACAAATAGCGTTCGCCGGGATCGCTTTCAGGTGGAGTATGACGAGTACAGTGTTGACCGACCGGAGAACCGCATTCTCAAAACGGCCATCGATACGGTTTCGCGCCTGACCCGCAACCCTCAGCTCATCCAGCAGCTTCGCCCCTTGCAGTCGGCCTTCGAAGGTATTCCTCCCGTTGTTGATACCGCTCACGCGTTCGATCTGGTTCGCCTCGACAGGCATATGCATCACTATGAACAGGCGCTGGAGTGGGCCAAATTGATCCTACACGGGGAGTCACCACTTTGTATGCAGGGTCATGCTGATGCCATATCGCTGCTCTTTCCAATGGAAGCGGTATTTGAATCCTTTGTTGCGGCGTGGATGAGGCATCATCATCATCAACGTTACCAAATTGATACCCAAGCAAAAACACACACTCTGGCTCGCTATCACACCAGGTATATGTTTAGACTCAAGCCGGATATCTGGCTTCGCCCGTATGACACGTCGAAACATTCTTCAATTATTTGCGATACGAAATGGAAAAAGATTAAGCCTCATAAACCTGGCTTTAACATTTCGCAAAGCGATCTTTACCAGATGCTGGCCTACGGAACGAAATATCTCGATAGCCGCGGCGATATGATCCTGATCTACCCGCAGCATGACGGTTTTAGCGATGCGCTTCCCCATCCCTTCGAACTTCATAAGCCGGACAGCCATGCGCTACGTTTGTGGATCGTCCCTTTTACCATCGGAACCAGTATTCAGAGCTCGATACTCCACCTCCCCGAGTCCCTGAAGCTGCGGAATTAGAAGCAGACGCCTGCAAAGCAGGCGTCTGAAGCGATTAATTGACCGATACCGGGCGGGTCAACGCCTCATCCACGATGCCATTCTGCTCGCTCCCCCGCCTGCGTTCTGCCAGCAGCCGACAAACCTCCGCATGCTTCTCCTCGGTAAAGGTAAAGCGCGACATAAAGCCCATGCGGATCAGCGACCCAATCGCTGGCAGCAGGCAAATCCCGAAGAAGAGCCCCGATAGCACGCCTTCGCTCTGGATCTGCGCCTGCGGCACGTAGCCGATCATCGTCAGGAACACGCCAATAAGCCCGCCGCCCACCGCCACCGACATCTTGCCGGTAAAGGTCTGCCCGGAGAAGGTGATCGCCGCGCAGCGCTTGTTAGTGTGGTACTCCGCGTACTCAATGGTGTCGGCAATCATCGACGAGGTGAGGATGTTGGTCATCATCACGAATAGCGTGCTCAGGCCGAGCAGAATAAACAGCATCGTCACCTGCTGATATCCGACAAACCACATCACCACGCGCACCGCCACGTCCAGCCCGCAGAGGATCATAAACAGCTTCCGCTTCTGCATCCGCCGCGTCAGCATCGGGGCGACCAGGCACAGCACCGCCGCCACAATGCCCATCACGCCAATCGCCATCTGCAGGCTGCCGTCACCCAAATTGTTGATAAAGAAGTAGATATACAGCCCGCCCGCGACGTTATGAAACACGCAGAAAAAGAACGACAGCAGGACGATAAACAGCGGCTTGTTCTGGCGCAGGTTGTGGAAGGTGTCGCGAATGGTCACCTTTTCCGGGCTCGGCGGCACACGCTCTTTGATCTGCATAAAGCCGTTGAGCATCAGCGGCAGGCCCACCAGCATCATCACCAGCGCCGCCATAAAGTAGCCTTTATCGTTGCTGTACTGGGCGAAGAACGCCGCCAGCTTCGGGAAGAAGATGTTGGCGCAGGCAATCCCGGCGTTCACCCCGAGCATCGCCGCCGTCACCGCGCGGGTGCGCTGGGCGGAGTCGTTGGTCATCACCGACGACATCGACCAGAACGGGATATCGGAGATGGCGTACAGCGTCCCCCACAGGATATACGTCACCCCGGCGTAGAGGATTTTGGTGGTCATGTCCGCTTCGATTTTATAGAACGACAGCAGCGTGACGCCGGTAATCAGCAGCGGCGCGATCAGCAAAAAATGGCGAAACTTGCCGAACCGGCTGTTAATGGTGTCCATTATGCTGGCAAACAGAGGATCGTGAACCGCGTCCCACGCGCGGGCAATCAGGAAGATGGTGCTCGCCGCCAGCGCCGAGATCCCCAGCACGTCGGTGTAAAAATAGTTAATAAACGAACCCACTAAACCAAAGCTAAAACACTGACCTAAACCATAGCCAAAATAAGACCACAACTCGCGAGACGGTATTTTCATTGTCGTTGCCATAGTGCGTACCTGGTTGCCCGGCGACAGCGCGCCGGGTCGTTATTATTAGCCCTGCGGATTCGGGGCGATTTTGCGCAGCTTCTTCATCAGCGCAATTTCAGCGCGTGAGAACGGAATGCCGTTCTCCTCAAACACGTCGTGGAACCAGAGGCGACAGTAGTCCGTGGACTCTTTCATCACCACCGGCCACGGCAGCCACGTCTGGGTTTTGCCGCGCACCAGCCCCCACTGATACGGCGCAACCTTCGCCATGTACATCAGCGGAAGCTGCTCTTCGATGGTGCTGCCCACGTGGCGTGCCAGCCATTCGGTGCAGAACAGCGGGCGACCGAGCTTTTGCAGCTGCTGAATCATCGCCGTCATGCGCCCCGTGTGGGTGTAGGCGTGGAAGCTCACCACGTCCGAGAGCGCCAGCGCGGTCTGGTCCAGCGGGTGCTGGAAGAACGTCTCGCCCTCCTCTTCCGGCGGGACGCGCCACGCGCAGACGGTGAGCGGCTGGGTCGGGTCTTCTTCACGCACCCACTGGAACGCCAGCTTCATCAGCACGTGGGCGCAGGTCTCCAGCTTCGCGTCGTACTGCACCTCCTGCGTGCCGGTCGCGAAAATGCCGCGGTTGCCCGGCTCGTTATAGAGATCCCACAGTAGCACGCGCTTATCGTCGCGGAACTGGCGAACAACGTCGCGGATATAGCGTTCAATGTCTGCCCAGCAGTCGGGATCGCACACCTTATCGCGACCGGGGCTCGCCGCCGCCTGGCTGTTGTGCTTGCCCGGCACGGGCGGCTTTTGCGGGCCGAGGTACGGCTCGTCACCGGAGAAGCCGCAGTCGTCCATCAGGGTCAGCATGGTGCTGAACCCGTGCCCGTCGGCAATCGTCAAAAAGCGGTCGATGCGCGCCATCAGCCCGTCGCGGTCGTGCTCCCAGACGATAAACGGCAGGTTGATGCGCAGGGTGTTATAGCCCGCCTCCGCCGCCCAGCCCAGCTCGCGCTTGATGGTAGCGGCATCGAAGGTCTCTTCCTGCCAGATATCGGTCCAGTTCACCGCCGTCGACGGCAGATAGTTAAACCCGCACAGCCAGCCTTTTTGCTCGTACCACGCCTGGGCCTGCTCCCTGCTCCACTGCTCTTTCATTACGCGTCCTCTTACTGATAATATTTAGCTAATAAATATTAGCTGCGGAATAAATGCGCAAATCACGGCGTTTAGAAAAGCGATGCCACTCACAAAGTTCACGCTTCGATGAATGAGAAACGTGATCGACGGCGCTAAAGCGTGCGGTTAGGGTATGATGCGAAGTCGCGAAAGGGAGAGGACGGATGAAGCGAAAAACAAAAGTGACGATGAACGATATTGCGCGGGCGGCAGGGGTGTCGCAGGCGACGGTATCGCTGGTGCTTAACCAGTCCCGCAACATCAAGCTCAGCGACGAGACCCGCCAGCGGGTGATTAGCGTCGCCACCGAGCTCGGCTACGACCGCCTCCCCGCCGTTCACGCCCCGCGCAACCAGGAAGAGATCGCCCTGCTGGTCAGCTCGCTGCAGAGCTTTGACCCGTTTATCGACGCCATCAGCCAGGCGCGGGAAGCGGCGTGGCGCAACGAGACCCTGCTTACCGTCTACGACTACGGCGACGACATCGAGCTGGCGCTGAACATTATCCGCCAGCTGGAGAAGCGCAACTGCATCGGGATTATTCTCGCCTCCCCGGTCACCACGCTGGTGGACATGACGGCGTTTCACGACTGTACCCGCATCCCGCTGGTGCTGCTCAACCAGCGCGACCCCGGCTCGCCGCTGCTGCCGTCGTTTATCCCGGACGACTACGCCAACGCTTTCCAGGTGACTAAACACCTCATCGCCTGCGGGGCCACGCGCATCGCCCACATCACCGGCGAAAGCTGGATGGAGGCCTCCCGCCAGCGTCTGGCGGGCTACCAGGCGGCGCTGCAGCAGGCCGGACTCGCGTGCGACGACGACCTGGTGCGGCAGACCAACTGGCAGTTCAGCGAGTCCTTTACCGCGACCACGGCCCTGCTGGAATTGGCCGAGCGCCCGGACGCCATTTTCTGCGCCAGCGACTGGCTGGCGATTGGCTGCTATCAGGCGCTGGCGGTGAACGGCGTGCGCATTCCGCAGGACATGCTGCTGGCGGGCTACGACGACCAGAAGATTTCCGAGCAGCTCACCCCGCCGCTGACCAGTATCCAGCTGCCCTACAGCGAGCTGGGACGGCTGGCGGTGGAGTACCTGTGCAATCAGGAAGATGCCGCCACGCACGTGACGCTGGCGGGCAGGCTGAAGGTGCGTGCCTCAAGCCTCGTTTGAGGTAAACACCATGCCCGCGTAGGGCTTCTCGCGACACGCCGCCAGCCGCGCTGCGAGGCTGCCCACGTGCAGCTCCAGCTTGTGCCCGTCCGGATCGAGAAAGTAAAACGACGCCCCCTCGCTTTTGTTCTGCTTCCAGACGGTGACGCCCGCCTGCTCAAGCCTTTGCGAGAACGGTTCAAAATCCGCTTCCGCCACGGTAAACGCGTAGTGGGTATAGTCGCTCTCCTGCGGCGGCACGTACCGGCGCGCCTCGTCGTACGACAGGCAGACCCACAGATCGCCGCAGGTGAGATAGGCTCCGGTATTCCAGCGGGCGTGCAGGGTCAGACCCAGCAGTTCGTGCCAGAAGGTGACGCTTTTTTGCAGGTCGCTGACCGCGAGGGTCAGGTGGTTGAGTGATTGCAGCATGACGTGCCCTTTTGTTTTTCGCGCCGGACGTGGTACGGTAAAGAGATGAACATAAACCACGCCGTCCTCACCGTAAACCGCTGGTGGCTGCCTTCTTAAAGGCGGCACGGAGTAGTTTTCCCCATTTTCAGATAGCCGCCGAAAGGCGGCTTTCACTTTTCTAAGACCCCTTTCGGCATTACAACGTTAAGGAGTCTTTATGAACGCACCCACCATCCTCACCGGCGATCGCCCAACCGGCCCGCTGCACCTTGGCCACTTCGTCGGATCGCTGCGCCAGCGCGTGGCGCTCCAGCACACGCACAACCAGTTTGTGCTGATTGCCGACCTGCAGGGGCTGACCGACAACGGCAGCAACCCGCAAAAAATTCGCGACAACATCCCCGAAGTGCTGGCCGACTACCTCGCCGCCGGCATCGATCCGAACCTGACCACGATCTGTCTGCAATCCGCCCTGCCCGCCCTCGCCGAGCTGACGATGCTGTATATGAACATCGTCACCGTCGCCCGCGTGGAGCGTAACCCGACGGTGAAAAACGAGATTGCGCAGAAGGGCTTCGCCCGCTCGCTGCCGGTCGGGTTTATGGCCTACCCCATCAGCCAGGCGGCGGACATCACCGCGTTTAAGGCCGAGTGCGTGCCCGTCGGCGACGACCAGCTGCCGATGATTGAGCAGACCAACGAGATTGTGCACAAGATGAACAGCCTACTGCCCGCCCCGGTGCTGCGCCACTGTAAGGCGATGCTGAGCGACACCAGCCGCCTGCCCGGCATCGACGGCAGCGCCAAGATGTCGAAATCGCTGGGCAACACGCTGCACCTTTCGGCCAGCGAAGAGACCATTCACCGCGCGGTCAGCGCCATGTACACCGACCCGAACCACCTGAAGGTGAGCGACCCGGGGCAGATTGAGGGGAACGTGGTGTTTACGTATCTCGATGCATTTCATCCGGACAAGGCCAAAGTGGCGGCGATGAAGGCGCACTATCAGGCGGGCGGGCTTGGGGACCGGGCGTGCAAGAACGAGCTGGAGGCGTGCCTGCAGGAGCTGATTGCGCCGATGCGGGAGCGGAGGGCGATGTATATGCGGGATAAGGGGGAACTGATGGCGATGCTGAAGCGCGGGACAGAACGGGCGCAGGGGGTGACGCAGGAGACGTTGAGGGAGGTGAAGGTTGGGCTGGGGGTGCCGGTGTTTTGAAATAACGTCATGCAGCGTATGTATTCAAATATTACATGCGCTGCATAATATTATTTATCGGCAACTCAGAGAGTATTACATTTTTAATTAACAGGAACCATTACAGCCCCTGGATTAGAATATGACTGATATCAATCTGGATATTTATTTCGGATTTTAGCCCGGTTTATTAACCACTTTATGTATATTCGCCATACAGTCTAAAACCTAGCATTGCTGCATTTACTCTTCTGCCCCTACAAGGAATTGTCATGCAGCTTTATACCAATGAATTTACCGCTGAGTTAAAAGCGGAAATAGATCGTTCACCGTTTTCCGATGAAGAACTGGCCGCCATGCCCGAGGACGCGCGCGCCATCATTGCCGAACAGGAAGCCTTTCATCGACAACATCCCGTCACCGCCATCTGGCGGATCGCCACGGCTGGCAGCCAGACCCGACTGGGCGGCGTTGTTCTTCCCGTCGATCGTGAAGCCACAATGCTCATGGACGATGGGAGTTACACCAGCGTGATTGTCGAAGGAGACTGTGTGGCCTATCCGGATGGAACGCTCGCCACGATTATGACCTCAGCTGGCGAAGCGTTTTCCTGGAGACGTCAGGGCGTTGCGCTGGTTGGCAGCCTGCTTGATAACGATGACGAGATTATCAGCACACCGCTAGGCAGTACTTATCTGGTCACCCGCGAAGGTATTCCACCTCATGAGGACTTCTTAACCTGGCCCGGAGAATAGGACATGGGCTACCGTTCCGATAACCATGGACGCGGTCAGGCGCTGCACCGCGACAGAACAACCACCGGCGCAATATGCTGCACAACTCTGCCCAACTGCACCGAGCATGGTCGCGGCATCGTTCGTGTTGGCGATAAAACCACGGCATGCCCTAAATGCGGCAAACAGGGCGTGATTGCCAACGGTGAGCCACGCGTCAACTGGATGGGGCAAGCCTCAGCCGTCGATGGTTCTGTCGTCATTTGTGGATGCCCGCGCGGAACCAACCGCGTGATTGCCCCATCGGGAGAGTGGCTCGGATCCGGTCCCTCTCCTGAACAGATCGCACAGGAAAAGCATCAGGCCATGCTCGCAGTGCGCCAAAAAGAGCAAGAGGCCGAAGCGCTGCGGCGAACAGAAGAACGCGATCGCAATCGGGTCTTTGCGAAATCCTGCCTGCGTGGTGAAGGCTGTAACGATGCAGGCACCGGAAGCGAGCCGCACACCAACTTCGCCGAGATGGCATTTTACCAGGCCATGCCTAAAGACGCCCCGCAACACGCTCAGGCGGCAAAGCGTAAGGCGATCCCAAAGCCGAAGCAACGCAGCGCGCTTTATCTTTGGTGGAATGGGCATCACGAGGAGATGGACTATCAGGCTGCCGTTGCGGACGAAGAAAGGGCCTGGATTGCACGGACCGCGATCGCCGATGCCAGCGAACTTGTTCTGGTTGGCGGGAGCACAATCACTCCTGGCACCTGGGCCGTGCGCGGCGCTGCACTTGGCGAGATAGCCACGGGAGGCCTTGGTGCCCCTGTCGCAGGGCTGCTGATAGGAATGTACCCCGGCAAGCTGAACGACGGCGAACAGGATTTTATCGACAGGATGCGCGCCGAACAGATGCGGGAAGCCCCTACCCGCGTTCGCTTCACCTGGGAGAACGACGCCAGCGGTAACCCGACACCGCGCGGCTGGCATACGCCGCCGGGCAAAGACAGCGTGCGCGTTCGCAGGATGGAGTGGGATAGCCAACGCCAGGCGTACACCTTTACCACCGAAGAAGACCCCGGTATCACCCTCATCTGGACACCGGACCGCACCGGAGACAGTAAGCCGTGGGATACGGGCAATCACAACCCGGTACGGATACCGAACCCGGTTGTGGTTGACCCGCTGCCGGAGGATACGGGGATTGGTGTGACGACCAGCCCGACACCGGAAGAGAGGACGTTTGCGGATTATATTCTGATTCTGCCGGTGGGCGGGGTGCCGCCGATTTATGTCTATAGTAATTCAGATCACAAATACCATTCACCTCCTAAAGGAAATCCTCCCTTATCTGCATTTCCTGATGCTAAGAAAGCTCAAGCGAAAACACCAATTAAGGGGGGAGGAAAACTTCGTACCCGTTGGAAGGATTCAAAAGGTAAAATTTACGAATGGGATTCTCAACACGGTACAGTTGAGGTCTATGATCGCTCAGGACGCAGTCACCTCGGTGAGTTTGATCCCACTACGGGTAAGCAAACTAAACCAGCAGATCCAACCAGAAAGGTAGAAAAATAATGATCGTTTACACAATTGATGCATACAGTAAAACGGATGAAAATTTGCTTTTCGAAATCGAAATACCGCATCAAAACCTTAATGATCTATGCATGATTATGGGAATGAATGCAGAAGATAGAAGCGATTTTTCGCATGGTATCGGCGTCTATAATATCAATGAGCATCAGGCACATCGTTTAGAAAGCCTTCTTGGGAAAAAATTTTATTCTGATGATTTAACCTTTCAGCTCTCTGGAGGGGAAATTTAACCTAACTTTAGAATCAATAATTTAAAAAAGAGGGCTACCATGGGTTTGAAAATTAGATTGCAATGGTATGATATGAGGACTGAACTAGGTGAAGGTAGAGAATTTTCGAACGATTTCGGCGATAATGCGAAGATCATGACCAAAGGTTTTCATATGCCGACTAAGAACAATGTGAATAATGGTTTTTTTGATGTTGAAGCCGAATGGATACCCGTTCTTCAGCCCCACTTCGTACATAAAATAACCCCCACTATTTATGACTATCAGGTTTCTTTCGACTATAGGGATAATTGGTGAGAGGCATTGCCCGATAATCTTATCGGGCACATTAAAAGATCTCATCTACGATTTAAAAATGGATAAAATTGAAGATTACACAGAAGAGCAATTTTTGGAATTTGTAAGAAAAATTTTTGATGTATCTGGTACCACTGAAGCTGAAGATATAAAAAACATCCTCGAATTCAAACGATTGACGCAGCACCCTGATGGTTCTGATCTAATTTACTATCCACGAGAAGGCAGAGAAGACACTCCCGAGGGCGTAGTCCAGGAAGTAAAGGAGTGGCGTAGCGCAAATGGCAAACCCGGTTTCAAGCCATAGCAAAGATAATCACGCTTTCTGAATCCGTACTCTACTTTACAACTTATCGAATAGTGGGTGACTGTTAAGCTCCGGATAGCCAATTGAAACTAACGAATACGGAATATTTTGTAAATGGAACCTACTCTCGCACAAGTAATTGAGGTCGTACGTGAGTCCTCTGGGATACATCGCAAACCTATCGATAGCAACACCTGGATTGAGGCCGATTTGCATATTTGCGGTATGGATGGCGAAGACCTACTGGAAGACTGCGAAGAAGCTTTTGGCGTTCAGCTTGCCACAGAAGAAGATGGCTACAGGAAAACGTTCTCTCTCGCGGAGAATGAGTATCTGTTTACGGGTGAAGGCATAGACTTTTTTGGCATCTGTCGATTTATCCGCTGGGTGCGTGGCATACCCGAACCTGTGATACGCGATTTAACCGTCGGCGAACTTCACGCTGTGCTGGTTAAGGCTGTGAAAGAACAGGTAAAGCACGAGTGATTTTTACTTAAAACGGGCATGGGATGACATGCCCGTATCGTTTTATTGCTCCAGGAATATGAGGCAGGAAGCCAGAACTACTCAGGCATCGCTTGCCCGATTCCCCGCTTCACAACGGGTATATCCCCGGTATCATTTAGCGCTCCCGGAAACGTCTTCAACCACTGCGCGACTTTCTGTTTATTTATATTCACCACACTCATCCCTTCCAGGCATCCCCATAATTCTCTTGTATGCTGGGGCGTAATCACAATACAGTCTTTCATAGCCCGGATTTTTACGGGCATGCCGTTGATAAAGCCCGCACGTTTTAACCAGTCGCCGCCCAGCAGGAGGTATTTCATGTCTATGCGTGCATACAGTTCGCAGCAGGCTGCACTGTCCTGCTGCGTTTCCGCGCGAGGGTGGACGGGTGCCGCGTTGGGCTGGTTGCCGTGCAGACGGCGGGCGCTGTTTTTGCGTACCAGCTCGCGGTTTTCAATCATGCCGGTGAAAGCGTCTGATTCTGTTTTGCAAACGGTAAACTCTGGCTTAAAATTCGTCGCAGCCATTTTCAACTCCTGATTAGTTGTTTGTGGTTAGCGGTATGGGGGTGTTGCAGCACCTTCATATCGCGAATTCTTCGTTAAATATTCCTCGATACTACCTTTGCCGTTCGGCGTAATCTCTGGTGCCCATTATACAGGGCTGAATATAAATACAGCGGTTTGGTGTGGGGTAAATTTAGAATTTGCGAGGGGGATTCAGGAAATAGGGTTCTGTGGGGTAAGGTCATGTTTTTGTTGGTTACAGGTTGATTGGTCTGAGTTTTGCGAGCATCATCGCAATTATTTACCCTCTTCCGTAACGCGATGGCTTCCAGCAAAACTCTCGAACAGGCAATTGCCGACATCACCATCTGGCGCAAAGGCGAACAGCGTGCGCCGCATAAGCCTTTATTGCTTCTGTACGTGCTGGCGAGCTATCAGCAGGGGCATGCACGACTGTTTGATTACGGTACTGAGGTCCACGAACAGTTGCTTAGCCTGCTAGAACGCTTTGGCCCACAGAGGAAGGCGCATTACCCAAATATGCCCTTCTGGAGGCTCAAAGGGGACGGCTTTTGGGATCTGAAGAATACTGAGTTTTGTTCGACCACTGGCAGTAAGCAGCCGCCCGTTAAAGAACTTGTGGAACATAACGTCGCAGGCGGGTTTGATGAAGAACACTTTGCGCTGCTGAATAAGAACAAAAACCTGATAGGCTCGCTGGCGCAGCAGATCCTTGAAGCGCATTTTCCCGAAAGCATTCAGGAAGAGATCGCGGATGAGATGGGTTTTGATATTCAGCAGATCCGTAAGGTTCGCGATCCGCTGTTCCGCCAGCAGGTGCTGCGTGCTTATAACTATGAGTGCGCAATCTGCGGGTTTAACATGCGGCATGATAACGCCTCTGTTGGACTTGAAGCCGCGCATATCAAGTGGAAGCAGTTTGGCGGACCGTGTGAGATCCAGAACGGACTGGCACTGTGTGCGATTCATCATAAGGCGTTTGATAAGGGATCGATTGGGCTGGATGAGAGTATGCGGGTGCTGGTTTCCGAGGCGGTGAATGGGGGCGGGATTGTTGGGCGGCTGTTCTGGGATTTTGCCGGGAAGCAGATTGCGTTGCCGATGGTCAAAGGGAATTATCCAAGGGAGGGGTTTGTGGAATGGCATTGGAGGGAGGTGTTTAGAGGATGAGTGCGAAGGCCGGACTCGAACATCGCAACTATCCTTATGATCTTTAGTGAGTAAAGTAAATTAGATTAGCGAAGATACCATCATTGATACCATCAGTCCCTATTGGTGATAATCGAACAAACTGCATTAGTCATTATAGATAGATAGTGTAAAATCTATACATACTGTAATCAATGGCCCTAAGCAATAGTTTCTTAATGGAATTATAAACAATGTATAGAGTAAATCAAATTATAAAAACAATAAGCAAAATGAACACTTATGCTCCCTATAATCAGATAAATAAAAAAAGTAACTTACTTAGAAAGGTCCAAGTATATTCATTTCTCACATCTATCTTTTCTCTTATTTTAATGGTCATAATGGCAGTTATCTATAAGATTTTTGAACTTCCCAAAGAACCATTTATCTCACCTGCATTGGTTTTGTATGCCCTCAATTCTGTTTCCGGAATAGTTTATTTGTTTACGCCTATAATCCCTGGTGTGAAATTCATGCTCAATTTCAAAAAGGAAATTTTCAATGACCTAATTTGTGAAATTGACAATGATGAACAAAATATAGAAAAACTTATGCCTTACTCGATTACTGAATTGAACTATGCGATTGATTGGCTAAACATTAAGATACAAAGAGTGAAATTAAGGATCAATGATTTTTTTGGAGAAAAAACTGCCGTCTTATCAATAATAGGATTGGCATACTCAGCAATTCAAGGTTTAGGTGGCTTAAACAAATTAGGTGATACCATATCAAAAGGGCTTTTCAATTCTGGCACAACAAATACACTAATTGTATTTGGGTTGTTTTTCCTTTTAGGATTATCACTTGG
>NZ_JADBQZ010000026.1:0-61206 GCF_014896175.1 Enterobacter cloacae complex sp. I3 | reverse complement strand
GTGGTACGCGAATTATTTATCCATCGAATAAATCAGAAGTTCAGATAGCACTTAAAAATAAAGATCCGCATACACGTTATCTGGTGCAAAGCTGGGTCAGTTACCCCAATGATGCGAAAGCGCCGTTTATTATTACTCCTCCTGTTTACAAATTGCAGGAAAATCGTCAAACCCTTTTGCACGTTATTTTTACCGGCGATAAAAAAAGCCTGCCCGCAGACCGGGAATCTCTGTTTCTGGCAAACGTTAAATCCGTATCGGCACTCTCGCCGGAGCTGAAAGAGAAAAACACGCTGCAATTTGCGATGAAAACGCGCCTGAAGCTTTTCTGGCGTCCGGCTCAGCTGAAGGAAAGCGATGCCCTGGAAGCCTACGCAAAAATCACATTCCAGCGTCAGGGCGACACGCTAATTGCAAACAACCCGACCCCGTTTTACGTCTCGTTTGGCGAGCTGGCCGTTGGTGGGAAAAGTGTTCCGGTGAAAGAGACCAAAACCACGCCAGGCGCCATTTCAATGATGGTGGCTCCGTTCAGCGAGCAGCGTTTCGCGTTACCGAATTCAGCAAAGGGCGCGGTGACCTGGACGGCAATCAATGATTTCGGTGGGCAAACCCCGCAGCGCAAGCAGGCTCTTTAAATCATCATGTTGGTGTTTTATGTCGTCATCTCTGCTTCACAAACAGGTACTGTACGGGATCGCGCTGACGCTGCTCGCCGCGATCCAGCCTGCAAGTGCTGATGACGAATTTAACCTGCGGATCCTTGAGCTGGATACGCCCCTCGAAAATACCGCTACATTAAAAAACTTCATTAACGATAACGGGCTACTTGCCGGAAGCTACCTTACGACTGTTATGTGGGATCGGGACGTTGTGGATAAACGTCCCATCGCTTTCGTGCTGTCTGACGATAAACAGCGCCTGCTGCCGGAGCTGACGAAAGCGGATCTGCGCGATTACGGCGTGAAAGTCGACACGATCCCGGACTTAAAAGATCTGGATGACGGCGCTTATGTCCGCGATATCTCCCATTTCATTGAAAATGCCCGTTACGAATACAATCAGGATGATCAGACCCTGAAGCTGGTCATCCCGCAGGCGTATCGCGACCATGCTGCCGCTGGCGCGATACATCCAAAATTCTGGGATGACGGCGCGCCTGCCGCCTGGACAAGCTATCAACTCAGCGGTTCTCAGCAGCACTACAGTTCGGGCAAAACCTCTTCGACCTGGCTTGGCCTGGAGTCGGGGATTAACCTTGGGGCGTGGCGGCTGCGGAATAACAGCACCTGGAGCGACGCTTCCGGCTGGGAGGGCATTGCCAGCACGTTACAACGCGACATCAAAACGCTGAAAAGCCAGCTTGAGATTGGTCAGACATATACCAATGGTGAACTTTTTGACAGCGTACAGATGACCGGCGTGAAGCTGGAAACGGATACTTCTATGCTGCCTGTTAGCCAACAAGGTTTTGCGCCCGTCGTGCGCGGTATTGCCAATAGCGATGCGAAAGTCACTATCAAGCAAAACGGCTACACCATCTATCAGACAAACGTCTCGCCGGGGCCGTTCGAGATCCGCGATTTAAGTCAGGTAACATCCGGAGCCGATCTGGAAGTGACCGTCGAAGAGGCGGACGGCAGCGAGCATAGCTTCATCCAGGCCAGCGCGTCGGTGCCGGTGTTACAGCGGGAAGGCGGCTTTAAGTATTCGCTGGCCGCAGGGCGCTATCGCGGTAATGAAGGTGAAGACGAACCCACCTTTGCGCAAGGCACGGCCATCTATGGTCTGCCTTACGGCGTCACGGCGTATACCGGCGCGCTGGGTTCATCACTGTATCACGCGCTGCTGCTGGGGCTCGGTGCCGATCTGGGGCATTTCGGCTCCGCCTCTGTCGACCTCACGGCCGCGCGTACCGTGTTTGATGACGGGCGTGACGATGCCAGCGGTTTATCCTGGCGGGCGCAGTATTCAAAAGATATTCCCGACACGGATACCACCATCACGCTTGCCAGCTATCGCTACTCCACATCGGGGTTCTATACCTTTCAGGAAGCTATCGATCAGCGTGACAGCGAAATCGATGACGGCATTTATACCTACCGCAGAACTAATAACCGCCGTAGCCGCATGCAGCTCAACCTTTCCCAGCGGGTTTCTGACTGGGGCTCGGCCTATCTCAACGGCTATCAGCAGGACTACTGGGATATGGACGGCCATGAGCGTAGCGTCAGCGCGGGGTTCAGCTCCAGCTGGCGCGACATCACCTGGTCGATAAGTTACAACCTGACCCGCACGCCAGATGCCGATACCGACCGGCAAATGGCGTTGACGGTCAACATTCCGTTATCAAAGTGGCTGCCGAATTCCTGGGCAACCTACAGTGCCAATACCTCCAGTGGCGGATTTGTCTCGCATCAGGTTGGGCTTGGCGGTACTGCTCTCGAGGACAATAAGCTGAGCTACAACCTCCAGCAGACCTATGCCAACCAGGATACGGGTTACGGCGGCAGCCTGTCCGGGCGTTATCGCGGGGCTTCCGGTGAGGTAGGGATGGGGTACAGCTACGGTGGTAACAATCGGCAGTGGAACTACAGCGCTCAGGGGTCAATCGTTGCTCACGAGCATGGCGTGACGCTGGGGCAACCCGTACGCGACGCCTTCGCCATTGTGCACATTAAAGATGGTGATAACGTCAAAGTGCAAAACGGGCGCGGCATCACGACGGACCGTTTTGGTAACGCGATTGTTCCTTCTCTGACGGCCTACCGGCACAACATCATCACCGTGAATACGCAGGATCGGGAAGATATTGATATCGACGCGGCAACGCTGGATCTCGTGCCGACGAAAGGGGCGGCAGTGCCGGCCACGTTCGACGCGCGCGTGGGACGACGCGCGCTGGTGACCTTGCTCTACGCGGGTAAGCCCGTGCCGTTTGGTGCCCTGGTGGCGCTGGACAACACCACGGCCATCGTGGGCGATGATGGGGAGGTTTACCTGACAGGGCTGTCCGGCAAAACAACGTTTAGCGTGCAGTGGGGAGAAGAGCGCGATCGGCAGTGTCACGGGACGCTGGATCTTCCCTCGCACAGCGCGGCAGGGATCGTGAAAGCCACGGTCAACTGCCTTAACTGAGGTATCTCATGAACCTACGACGTATCGTTAACACATTTCTGCCACCGGTACTGCTTGTGCTGGCGGGGGCATTTTGCCATTCAGCCCGGGCAGATTGTACCTTCAACGGCAGCGCTGACGCGGATGCCGTGGTGACGTTTCAGCTTCCCCCGGTCATTATTGTCGCCCCCGACACGCCCGTCGGCACCGTGCTTTATGACGCCAGCGTCGAGAGTAAAGCGGTGACGGTGGATTGTAGCGGTGACGCGCAAATTCGACGCGGGTATTTGTACCTCACGGATGCGGATGCGCGCGAAGGTGTGATGAGCGGGGTTTATCAGACCAACGTGCCGGGTATTGGCATCCGCGCGGCGTCGTCGACCGAACGGCTTCCCGGTTACACTGAGCAGGATTTAGTCCGGCCCATGCAATTTCTGGGATCGATCCACGGTTATTCGCAAAGTAGATCTGTATTTCGCGCCGCTGCCCAACTGGTCGTCACGGGCGCTATCCAGGAGGGCGATCTTGATACCTCACGGTTAACCTCAATGGATATCCTGGGCAACGCGCCGATCGGTGAAATGCGCTTCTCTCCCACCACTATTCGCATCACCACAAACACCTGTAACCTGGTCGATCGCAACATCTATGTGCCGCTGAAAACGGTCAATACCCAGGACTTTAGCGGCCAATACTCTGACATCCTCACGGACGGCAGCTTTAAGATTGAGATCACCGACTGCGCGGCAGGCACAAAGGTGGATTATCAGTTTACCAGCGCGGGATCAACGGGCGTCACGAACGGCAATATTTTGGGGATCGCCTCCGGAGATTCCGCCGCTGAAGGCGTCGGCATTCAGATCCTTGACCAGAATGATACGGTCCTGCAGTTCGATCGGAACTATACGGCGATAACCGGCACGCAGGACAACGTTCCTGTCGAGATCCCACTCAAGGCTCGCTACGTCAGGACGGGGGAGATAAAAGCCGGCAAAGTCGATTCTGTCGCGACGTTCGAGCTCTTTTACCGTTGATTCATCCTGCCCGCTCTGGCGGGCTAAGGATCATTTCACTAACTTCGTTAACCCTCTCTTTTCATCTGGTTAATTCTTAAACCCTTAAATCTTGTAGGGCCGCTTACTGCTTGCTATGCAACCAGCGTTTCGCATATTATTCTGCGGTCATAATAATAATTCTCGTTTACGTTATCATTCACTTTTCCATCAGAGATAAACATGGCGCTTTCCAATACTGCTCAGCCAATTAACACGTCGCTGCGTAAAGTCGCGGTTGTCGTAGCCACAGCGGTTGCCGGCATGTCTGCATTTGCTCACGCTGCCGAAACCCCGAAAAAAGAAGATACTATTACCGTTACCGCTGCACCTGCTGCACAGGAGAGTGCCTGGGGACCTGCTGCGACTATCGCCGCTCGCCAATCTGCGACCGGTACCAAAACAGACACCCCAATTCAAAAGGTTCCACAGTCTATTTCTGTGGTAACGGCCGAAGAGATGGCGCTGCATCAGCCACGTTCGGTTAAAGAAGCCCTGAGCTACACGCCGGGCGTTGCGGTGGGTACCCGCGGTGCGTCCAATACTTACGACTACCTGGTTATTCGCGGTTTCGCGGCCGATGGCCAGAGCCAGAACAACTACCTCGACGGTATGAAGATGCAGGGCAACTTCTATAACGACGCGGTGATAGACCCTTATATGCTGGAGCGCGCTGAAATCATGCGCGGTCCGGTTTCCGTTCTGTACGGTAAAAGCAGCCCGGGCGGCCTGCTGAACATGGTAAGTAAGCGCCCAACAACCGAGCCGCTGAAAGAGATCCAGTTTAAAGTGGGTACCGACAGCCTGTTCCAGACAGGCTTTGACTTCAGCGATGCGATCGACGATGAGGGTGTCTATTCATACCGCCTGACGGGCGTTGCGCGCTCGAACAATTCGCAGCAGGAAGATAAGGGCGAGCAGCGTTATGCCATCGCGCCATCCTTCTCCTGGCGTCCGGATGACAAAACCACCTTCACGTTCCTCTCCTACTTCCAGAACGAGCCTGAAACGGGCTACTACGGCTGGCTACCAAAAGAGGGGACGGTTGACCCGCTGCCAAACGGCGATCGTCTGCCGACTAACTTCAATGAAGGCGCGAAGAACAACACCTATTCCCGTAACCAGAAAATGGTGGGATACAGCTTCGACCACGAATTCAACGATACTTTCACCGTGCGTCAGAATCTGCGCTTTGCCGAGAACAAAACCTCGCAAAACAGCGTTTACGGCTACGGCATGTGTTCCGATCCGCTCTATTCGAATAATCCGGCATCCAGCCCTTGCGCGAGCATTCCTCAGTCACAATGGGGGCACACGCTGACTCGCCAGTATGTGATCGATGACGAGAAGCTGCAAAACTTCACCGTTGATACGCAGCTTCAGAGCAAGTTCGCGACGGGGGCTCTCGACCATACTCTGCTGACAGGCGTTGATTTCATGCGCATGCGTAATGACATTAACTCCTGGTTCGGCTACGCCGGCTCCGTTGCGCCATCCGATATTTACGATCTCGATCGTGGCGATTTCGATTTCGGTTCACACCCTGGACCGTCTGGTGCTTACCAGGTGCTGAACAAGCAGAAGCAGACCGGCGTTTACGCTCAGGATCAGATCGAATGGGATAAAGTGCTGGTGACACTGGGCGGCCGTTACGATTGGGCCGATCAGGAGTCCTACAACCGCGTATTAAATACCACCGCCAAGCGTGATGATACTCAGTTCACCTGGCGTGGCGGCGTTAACTACCTGTTCGACAACGGGGTGACTCCTTATTTCAGCTACAGCGAATCCTTTGAACCGGCTTCCCTGACCGACGCTCAAGGTAAACCATTCTCACCGTCTAAAGGCAAACAGTACGAAGCGGGCGTGAAATACGTGCCTAACGATCGTCCGATCGTGATCACCGGTGCAGTGTATCAGCTGACCAAAACCAACAACCTGATGGCTGACCCAACTGGCTCACCCTTCTCCGTTGAAGGCGGCGAGATCCGCGCCCGTGGCGTAGAGCTGGAAGCCAAAGCGGCGTTATCTGCCAGCGTGAACGTTGTCGGTTCTTATACCTATACCGATGCGGAATACACCACCGACACCAACTACAAAGGCAACACGCCGGCGCAGGTGCCAAAACATATGGCATCCCTGTGGGGTGATTACACGATGTTTGACGGCCCACTGTCTGGCCTGACGCTGGGTACCGGCGTGCGTTATACCGGCTCCAGCAAAGGTGACCCGGCGAATAGCTTCACTGTTGGGAGCTATACACTGGTTGATGCACTGGTCAGATACGATCTGGCGCGTGTAGGCATGGCCGGATCAAACGTCGCGCTTCACGTGAACAACCTGTTCGATCGTGAGTACGTTGCCAGCTGCTTCAACACCTACGGTTGCTTCTGGGGTGCTGAACGCCAGGTTGTCGCCACCGCGACCTTCCGCTTCTAACCTCTTTATGGGCACGGTTCGCCGTGCCCTTTTTATTTAAGTTGGCTGACATGCAGGATAATAAAACGCAATCCGACACCACCTTTACGCTCAATAATCTCTCCTTTCGCGTACCCGGGCGCACCCTGCTGCATCCGCTCTCTCTGTCGTTCCCTGCCGGTAAAGTGACGGGCCTGATTGGCCACAACGGTTCCGGTAAATCCACGCTGCTCAAGATGCTGGGACGCCACCAGCCACCTTCTGAAGGGGATATTCTGCTGGACGATCGGCCGCTGGAGGGCTGGAGCAGTAAAGCCTTTGCCCGCAAGGTGGCCTACTTGCCGCAGCAGCTGCCGCAGGCGGAAGGGATGACGGTGCGTGAACTGGTAGCGATTGGCCGCTATCCGTGGCACGGGGCGCTTGGCCGCTTCGGCGTCGCCGACCGGGAGAAAGTAGAGGAGGCGATTGCGCTGGTAGGGCTAAAACCGCTGGCGCATCGCCTGGTGGATAGTCTGTCCGGGGGGGAACGTCAGCGGGCGTGGATTGCGATGCTGGTGGCGCAGGACAGCCGCTGCCTGCTGCTGGATGAACCGACCTCGGCGCTGGATATCGCCCATCAGGTCGACGTGCTGGCGCTGGTGCATCGCTTAAGCCAGCAGCGCGGCCTGACGGTGATCGCTGTCCTGCACGATATCAACATGGCGGCGCGCTACTGTGACTACCTCGTCGCGCTGCGCGGCGGTGAAATGATCGCTCAGGGCACGCCGTCTGAGCTGATGCGCAGCGAAACGCTGGAACATATTTACGGTATTCCGATGGGTATTCTGCCTCACCCGGCCGGGGCAGCTCCCGTGAGCTTTGTCTACTGATGCTGGATTCAACATACATTAGCCGCCGTCGCCTGCTGACGGCCATGGCGCTCTCGCCGCTGCTGTTGAAGATGGCCCCGGCCCGCGCCGCCGCTATCGATCCGCACCGCATCGTGGCGCTGGAGTGGTTACCCGTCGAGCTGATGATGGCCCTGGGTATCACGCCCTACGGCGTGGCCGACATTCCCAACTACACCCTGTGGGTGA
This sequence comes from Enterobacter cloacae complex sp. I3, assembly GCF_014896175.1. Taxonomy (NCBI): domain Bacteria; kingdom Pseudomonadati; phylum Pseudomonadota; class Gammaproteobacteria; order Enterobacterales; family Enterobacteriaceae; genus Enterobacter; species Enterobacter cloacae complex sp. I3. Next base: position 53,543 of record NZ_JADBQZ010000026.1, on the reverse strand, counting down.
ATGAGCCAAAACTGCCAGACTCGGTCATCGACATCGGTCTGCGCACGGAGCCAAACCTTGAGCTTCTCACGCAGATGAAACCGTCTTATTTATTCTGGTCTGCGGGGTATGGCCCGTCGGAAGAGATCATGGCGAAGATTGCGCCGGGACGAGGCTTTTCCTTTAGCGACGGAAAAAAGCCGCTGACCATGGCAAAAAATTCTATCCACGAGATGGCCCAGTTCCTCAACCGGGAAGCGGAAGCAAAACAGCATCTCGATGAGTTTGACGCGCTGATTGAGTCTCTTAAGCCGCGCTTTGCCCGCCGTGGCGATCGGCCATTGCTGATGGTGACGCTGCTGGATGCCCGCCATATGCTGGTCTTTGGAAAGAACTGCCTGTTCCAGGAAGTGCTCGACAACTTCGGCATTCGCAACGCCTGGGAAGGCGAGATGACGTTCTGGGGAAGCACCGCCGTGGGCATCGACCGCCTGGCGGCGTTTCGCGACGTCGACGTGCTGTGCTTTGACCACGGCAACGAGCGTGAAATGCAAACCCTGATGGCGACCCCGCTCTGGCAGGCGATGCCGTTCGTGCGCGAGCAGCGCTTCCTGCGCGCCCCTGCGGTATGGTTTTACGGCGCGACGCTGTCGGCAATGCACTTTGCCCGCGTGCTGGACAACGTGATGGGGGGCAAAGCATGAGTACGCGTATTGCCCGTTTCCCGGCGCTGCTGCTGGGGCTGATTTTTCTGGCGGCGCTGGCGCTAACCGGGTTCAACCTCTCCACGGCACTGCCGCGCGAGCAGTGGGCGGCCGCGTTTGCCGCTCCGGATATCGACAATATTCAGCAGATGTTGTTCCACTACAGCCTGCTGCCGCGTCTTAGTATCTCCCTGCTGGTCGGGGCGGGGCTGGGACTGGTGGGCGTGCTGTTCCAGCAGGTGCTACGTAACCCGCTGGCGGAGCCAACCACGCTGGGCGTGGCGACGGGGGCACAGCTGGGGATCACCATCACCACCCTCTGGACGCTGCCGGGGGCATTAACCTCTCAGTTTGCCGCGCTGGCAGGCGCCTGCGTCGTGGGCGCGCTGGTCTTTGGCGTGGCCTGGGGAAAACGTCTCTCGCCGGTCACGCTGATCCTCGCCGGGCTGGTCGTCAGCCTCTACTGCGGTGCGATCAACCAGCTGCTGGTGCTGTTTCACCACGACCAGCTGCAAAGCATGTTTATGTGGAGCACCGGCACGCTCACCCAGACCGACTGGAGTATCGTCCAGCGCCTTTGGCCACAATTGTTTGGCGGCGTGGTGCTCACGCTGCTGCTGCTGCGCCCGCTGACGCTGATGGGGCTGGATGATGGCGTGGCGCGCAACCTGGGGCTGGCGCTGTCGCTGGCTCGTCTGGCGGCGCTCACGCTGGCGATTGTGTTAAGCGCTCTGCTGGTTAACGCGGTTGGCATCATCGGGTTTATCGGCCTCTTTGCGCCGCTGCTGGCAAAAATGCTCGGGGCGCGTCGCCTTCTGGCACGTCTGCTGCTGGCGCCGCTGATCGGGGCGCTGATCCTCTGGCTTTCCGATCAGATCATTCTCTGGCTGGCGCGCGTCTGGATGGAAGTGTCTACCGGGTCGGCAACGGCGCTTATCGGTGCGCCGCTGCTGCTGTGGCTGCTCCCGCGCCTGCGCAGCATCAGCGCCCCAGCGATGGACGCGGGCGATAAGGTCTACGCTGAACGTCAGTCGGTGCTGTGGTTCAGCCTTGCCGGTCTGGCGGTGTTGCTTATCGCCTCGTTTGCCGCCCTCGCGTTTGGGCGCGATGCCGCAGGCTGGCACTGGGCAACGGGTGACTTACTCAACGAACTGCTGCAGTGGCGCTGGCCGCGTATTCTCTCCGCGCTGATTGCCGGGGTGATGCTGGCGGTGGCGGGCTGTATTATTCAGCGTCTGACCGGTAACCCGATGGCAAGCCCTGAAGTGCTGGGGATCAGTTCCGGCGCGGCCTTTGGCGTGGTGCTGATGCTCTTCCTGGTGCCGGGCAATGCGTTTGGCTGGCTGATGCCTGCCGGGAGTATCGGTGCGGCGGCCACGCTGATGATTATTCTGGTTGCCTCTGGCCGCGGCGGATTTTCTCCGCACCGCATGTTGCTGGCCGGTATGGCGCTCAGCACCGCCTTTACTATGCTGCTGATGATGCTGCAGGCGAGCGGCGATCCGCGCATGGCGAAGATCCTGACCTGGATTTCCGGCTCAACGTACAACGCCACCGCCAGCCAGGTTGCCTGGTCAGGAAGCGTTATGATCGTGCTGCTGGCGATGGTACCGCTGTGCCGTCGCTGGATGACCATTCTGCCGCTGGGGGGCGAAACCGCGCGTGCGGTTGGCTTAGCGCTGACGCCAACGCGCGTCGCGCTTCTTCTGCTGGCGGCGTGTCTGACGGCAACCGCCACCATGACCATCGGTCCACTAAGCTTTGTAGGGTTGATGGCGCCGCATATCGCCAGAATGATGGGTTTCCGACGGACGATGCCACATATTGTGATGTCGGCCCTGACGGGCGGGGTCATTCTGGTGTTTGCCGACTGGTGTGGAAGGATGGTGCTGTTCCCGTATCAGATCCCGGCAGGACTGCTGTCGACCTTTATCGGCGCGCCGTATTTTATTTATCTGTTGAGAAAGCAGAGCCGCTAATAAAAATAAACGGCAATCCTTAGATTGCCGTTTTAGCAATGCCCTTAGAGCTTCGCAAACACCTTACGCGCCGCGTCGATGGTGTTATTGATATCTTCTTCGCTGTGCGCCACGGACATAAAGCCCGCTTCGAACGCGGACGGTGCCAGGTACACGCCTTCTTCCAGCATCAGGTGGAAGAACCGCTTGAAGCGCTCAACGTCGCACTTCACCACGTCCTGATAGCGGGTAACGGTTTTCGCATCGGTGAAGAAAATCCCGAACATGCCGCCCACGTGGTTAACAACCAGCGGAATTCCCGCTTCTTCTGCGGCTTCCAGCAGACCGTTTGCCAGCTGCGTGGTGCGGTCCGTCAGGGTTTCATGAATACCCGGCTGCGCCACTTCGGTCAGACAGGCGAAGCCCGCAGCCATGGCAATTGGGTTACCGGAGAGCGTGCCCGCCTGGTAAACCGGGCCGGTTGGCGCCAGGGCTTCCATCACGTCTTTACGACCGCCGAAAGCACCGACCGGCATGCCGCCGCCGATGATTTTGCCGAGGCAGGTCAGGTCCGGCTCAACCTCATAATAAGACTGGGCGCCCGCCAGTGCCACGCGGAAGCCGGTCATCACTTCGTCGATGATCAGCAGCGCGCCGAACTCATCGCACAGCGCGCGCAGGCCCGGCAGGAAGTCAGGCTGCGGCGGGATGCAGTTCATATTGCCCGCAACCGGTTCAACGATAATGCAGGCGATCTCCTGCGGATACTGCTCGAACGCCGCGCGAACGGTGTTCAGATCGTTGTAGGTGCAGGTCAGGGTGTGCTTCGCGAAATCAGCAGGTACGCCAGGCGAGTTTGGCTGGCCGAGGGTCAGCGCGCCGGAGCCCGCTTTCACCAGCAGGCAGTCCGCATGGCCGTGGTAGCAGCCTTCGAATTTGATGATTTTGTCGCGACCAGTAAAGCCGCGCGCCAGACGGATGGCGCTCATGGTGGCTTCGGTACCGGAGTTCACCATACGCACCATGTCCATGGTCGGCACCAGTTCGGTAACCAGCTCCGCCATTTTCACTTCCATCTCGGTCGGCGCACCGAAGCTCAGGCCGCGCTGCGCGGCTTCGATGACCGCGTTACGAATGGCGGGATGGTTATGTCCGAGAACCATCGGCCCCCAGGAACCGACGTAATCGATATAGGCTTTGCCATCGACATCATACAGATACGCGCCGTCAGCACGTTCAATAAACAGCGGCGTGCCGCCCACGCCGGTAAAGGCGCGTACTGGCGAGTTCACGCCACCGGGGATTAGCTCGCGGGCTGCACTGTAGAGGTTTTCAGACTTGCTCATGGCGTCGTTCCTGGTTCGTATAAAATGATTAAGCACACTATTCTAAGTGATCCGCAGAAGGTTATGAAATTTTTAGCCTGTTAATGCTTTAAGATTTGTTAAGTATTTTTCAGGCGTCGCAGGGAAGGTCTCTGGTAAAATCTTCGCGGCTTTTTGTATGACGAATAAGAACAGGACATGAAATCAGATTCCCCGTCTTTTGAAGAACAACAGTTTACGCGCGCCCAGCACCGAATCAGCATTCGGCGGCTGCTCAATCGCGATAAAACGCCGCTGGCGATCCTGCTGGCCGCTGCCGTGGTGGGTACCCTTGCAGGGCTGGTTGGCGTGGCGTTTGAAAAAGCGGTTAACGCCGTACTCAACTGGCGAGTGGGTACCGTAGCCGGTTTTGCCGATCGCGAATGGCTGGTCTGGGTAGCGGCATTCGGCCTGTCTGCGCTGTTTGCCATGGTGGGGTATTTTCTGGTGCGTAAATTCGCCCCGGAGGCGGGCGGGTCTGGCATCCCGGAAATTGAAGGCGCGCTGGAGGAGCTGCGCCCGGTGCGCTGGTGGCGGGTGATCCCGGTTAAGTTTATTGGCGGCATGGGGACGTTGGGCGCAGGGATGGTGCTCGGCCGGGAAGGGCCAACGGTGCAGCTGGGGGGGAACGTCGGCCGCATGGTGAGCGATCTGTTCCGCATGCGCAGCGCCGAGGCGCGCCATACGCTGCTGGCCACCGGTGCAGCGGCGGGGCTTTCTGCGGCGTTTAACGCGCCGCTGGCCGGTATTTTGTTCATCATCGAAGAGATGCGCGCGCAGTTCCGCTACAACCTGATCTCCATTAAAGCGGTGTTTACCGGCGTCATTATGTCGAGCATCGTCTTTCGCATCTTTAATGGCGAAGGGGCGGTGATTGAAGTCGGTAAACTGACCAACGCACCGGTTAACACCCTGTGGCTGTACCTGATCCTCGGCATGATTTTTGGTGTGGTGGGCCCGCTGTTTAACACCTTTATCTTACGCGCTCAGGATATGTTCCAGCGCGTTCACGGCGGCAATACCACGAAATGGGTGCTGATGGGCGGCCTGCTGGGCGGCATTTGTGGCGTGCTCGGCTTTATCGAACCGAATGCCGCGGGCGGCGGTTTCGGGCTGATTCCCATTGCCGCAGCCGGGAATTTCAGCGTGGGTTTGCTGATGTTTATGTTTTTCTCCAGGGTCATTACGACGGTACTGTGCTTCTCCTCCGGCGCGCCCGGCGGAATTTTTGCCCCGATGCTGGCGCTGGGAACCTTGTTGGGCACCGCATTTGGTATGGCGGCTGAAGCGGGCTTTCCCGCCTATCACCTTGATGCAGGGACCTTTGCGGTAGCCGGGATGGGGGCGCTGCTGGCCGCCTCCCTGCGCGCGCCGTTAACCGGCATCGTGCTGGTGCTGGAGATGACGGATAATTACCAGCTCATTTTGCCAATGATCATTACCTGTCTCGGCGCGACACTATTAGCCCAATTCCTGGGTGGAAAACCGCTATACTCCACCATCCTCGCGCGTACCCTGGCAAAACAAGAGGCGGAGCGGGCCGCCACGCAGAATACTTGAATGAATTACCAGGGTATTAGATAATGACGAAAAGAATTGGGTGAATTTTACCCAATAGCAGTATTCATGGGAGCATAAGATGAGTGATGACGTAGCTGTGCCGCTGGAGTTTACCGAAGCAGCAGCCAACAAAGTGAAAACCCTGATTGCCGACGAAGACAATCCGGATCTGAAACTGCGTGTCTATATTACGGGTGGCGGCTGCAGCGGCTTCCAGTACGGTTTTACCTTTGACGATCAGGTGAACGACGGCGATATGACCATCGAGAAGCAGGGCGTCGCGCTGGTAGTTGACCCGATGAGCCTGCAGTATCTGGTGGGCGGTTCGGTGGATTACACCGAAGGTCTGGAAGGTTCGCGTTTTGTGGTGACCAACCCGAACGCAACAAGCACTTGCGGGTGTGGTTCTTCGTTCAGCATTTAAGCCTGAATGCGGATTGTAGGCCCGGTAAGCGAAGCGCCACCGGGCTTATAAACGACGCCTATCTTGAAGTTTCATCCAGCGCAAACGTCGGCAGCTTCAGGTGCCAGCGTATCGCCGCTAAACGTATCACCAGCGTCACGACCATCCCCAGCATCGCGGCGTTTTCCAGCGGAATTGCAAACGTGTAGTACGCGGTCGCGTGGACAATGCCGCCCGCAATACAGGCCGTTGCGTAAATTTCAGTACGCAGGATCATCGGCACCTCACGCGCCAGAATGTCGCGAATGATGCCGCCGCCCACGCCGGTTAACACGCCCATGCAGATCGCCACCATCGGGCCGGTGCCCGCATTAAACGCCTTATTGACGCCAATACCGACAAACACGGCCAGACCGACGGCATCCAGTACCGGCAATATCCACTTTGGCAGTCTGCGAGGCTGGCGAACCAGGATGATAGTCAACAGACAGGTGACCATTGCGACCACAAGATCGGTAGGATCTTTCACCCAAAACACCGGGCCATTCGCCAGCGCCATATCGCGGATTGTCCCGCCGCCAACGGCGGTCACCACGCCAAGCACCAGCACGCCAAACGGATCCATGCGTAGTTTTCCGGCGAGCAGGACGCCGGAGATAGCAAAAACGGCTGTACCAAGAATATCCAGCCAATAAACGAGCATCGTTAAATCCTCGAACGTATGTTAATGACCCTCTGCCAGGGCGGCACAGAGCTGTTTTGCGGCGAGGATAATACGCGGGCTGGCGCGTTCAAACCAGTCACCGTTGAGTGGGATCACCGGAATTTTTAGCTGGCTCTGCCAGAATTGTTTAATTTTAGGAATCTCGCTCGCATTTCCGACCACGACGATGGCCTGCGGCTGGCGCGCCAGCACCTGCTCACGGCTCACCTGAGGCCACGGTACCCGGCTGGCAGCAAAGATATTTTCACCGCCGCACACTTCCAGCACCTGGTTCTGAATCGAGCCTTTTCCGGTGGTAAACAGCGGCTGGCTGCCGAACTGCAGGAAGATGCGCTTTTTAACAGGCGTATCGTATTGGGCTTTCAGCGCGGCATAGTCGCTGAGCATCTGGTTCGCCGCACTCACGGCTTTTTGAGGCGCAGGGCTATAAGGGGCCAGGGCGCGCAGAGCCTGAGCGACCTGCTCAATACTTACCGCGTCAACCCACATGACCTTGATGCCAAGCGAGGTGAGCTGGTTAACCTGCCGCTCGGCGTTACCGCCGCGCCAGGCCAGCACGAGATCCGGCTTAAGCGCCACAATGCGCTCAAGATTCATCCCTTGCCAGGTTGCCACTTGTTCAATGCCGGCCGCCTGTGGGGGGTAATCTGAAAAGCTGCTGACGCCAACGGGGGTGATCCCAGCGGCAAACGCCAGTTCGGTGTTAGCGGGAGAGAGGGTAATCACACGCGGCGCGGCGAACAGCCACGCCGGTGCAAGCAGCAGCAGGGCGGCCAGCGCCCTGATAGATCGTTTAGCCACGCGCCAGGTTCTGCACCAGGCGTTCCACCATCACGGTGGACTGTTTTGCCGCAACGGCCAGGAACTCGTCGAAGCTGATGTGAGACTGCTGGTCTGCCACGTCAGAGATGGCGCGAACCACCACGAACGGTACGCTGAAATTGTGGCAAACGTGCGCAATCGCGGTCGCTTCCATCTCTACGGCAACCGCCTGCGGGAAGTTATGACGGATTTTCGCCAGACCGACCGAGCCATTGATGAACGCATCACCGCTGACAATCAGGCCGCGTACCGCGTTGAGATTGAGCTCAGCAATGCAGGCTTCAGCCGCCGCAATCAGTTTATCGTCAGCTTTAAACCCTGCCGGGCAGCCCGGAAGCTGGCCATACTCGTAGCCGAACGCGGTGACGTCAGCATCGTGGTAACGCGCTTCGTCGGAGACAACGATATCGCCCACTTTCAGCGTCGGTGCCAGACCGCCTGCTGAGCCCGTGTTAATGATGACGTCCGGCTTGCAGCGCTCAAGCAGCAGGGTCGCACCCAGCGCAGCAGCCACTTTACCGATGCCTGATTTCAGCAGAGCCACCTCAACACCGTTCAGCTGCCCGGTGTAGATCTCACAACCCCCGAGAGAGAGGGTCTGACGGTTCTCAATTTTGTCACGCAGGAGCGTAACTTCTTCTTCCATTGCACCAATAATGCCGATTTTCATAGATTTACTCGCGATGTGCCTTGTTAAGAGGCATAGTCTATCATGCGGTTAAGGGGAAACGCATTCTCACGCGGGGGAGCACATGTCACCAATCGATTTTCGTACCAAAATTAACTGGCACCGACGTTTCCGTTCGCCGCAGGGCGAAAAGAGCGAACATGAGATCCTGCGTATCTTCGAAAGCGATCGCGGCAGGATTATTAACTCGCCCGCCATCCGGCGTCTGCAGCAAAAGACCCAGGTATTCCCGCTGGAGCGTAACGCCGCGGTGCGCACGCGCTTAACCCACTCCATGGAAGTGCAGCAGGTCGGGCGTTATATTGCCAAAGAGATTTTAAGCCGCCTCAAAGAGCAGCGTTTACTGGAAACCTATGGCCTGGATGAGCTGACGGGGCCTTTCGAGAGCATCGTTGAGATGGCCTGCCTGATGCATGACATCGGCAACCCGCCTTTTGGCCATTTTGGCGAGGCGGCTATTAATGACTGGTTTAAACAACGGCTTTATCCGTCGGATGCGGCAAGCCAGCCACTCAGCGATGACCGCTGCATCGTGCGCGATTTACGCCTGCGTGAAGGCGAAGAAGGGCTGAACGATCTGCGGCGCAAAGTGCGCCAGGATCTCTGTCACTTTGAGGGCAACGCGCAGGGGATCCGGCTGGTGCACTCCCTGATGCGCATGAACCTGACCTGGGCGCAGGTTGGCTGCATTTTGAAATATACGCGTCCCGCGTGGTGGATGGGGGAAACGCCCGCATCCCACAGCTATTTAATGAAAAAACCGGGCTATTACCTTTCCGAAGAGGCCTATATAGAACGGCTGCGTAAAGAACTTTCCCTGACGCCAAACGGCCGATTCCCATTGACGTGGATTATGGAAGCCGCCGACGATATTTCCTATTGCGTGGCTGACCTGGAAGATGCCGTTGAGAAAAGAATATTCAGCGTCGAGGAGCTTTATCAGCATCTTTATGCGGCATGGGGAACCCATGAAAAAGGATCGCTGTTTGCCCAGGTTGTCGAAAATGCCTGGGAAAAATCGCGCTCAAATACGTTGAGCCGCAGTACGGAAGATCAGTTCTTTATGTATTTGCGGGTCAATACATTAAATAAACTGGTGCCGTATGCCGCCTCGCGCTTTATTGATAATTTACCGCAAATCTTTAGCGGGGAATTCAATCACGCGCTATTGGAAGATGACAGCAGTTTCAGCCAACTCCTTGAGCTTTATAAACATGTGGCGATGCGGCATGTGTTCAGCCATCCTGATGTCGAGCAACTGGAACTGCAGGGATACCGTGTAATTAGTGGATTACTGGAAATTTATTCCCCGTTGCTTCAGCTCTCCGTCGAGGAGTTTAGCGAGCTGGTGGAAAAAGAACGCGTGCGACGCATTCCTATCGAATCCCGGCTTTATCAGAAACTTTCTACCCGCCATCGGCTGGCGTATGTCGAAGCGATGGGTAAGCTGGATCGCCACGCTCTGGAATGGCCGGTGATGGAATATTATTATCGCTGCCGTCTAATCCAGGACTATATCAGCGGCATGACCGATTTGTATGCCTGGGATGAATACCGCAAGCTCATGGCCGTGGAATAATTCCGGAGTTTTGTAAAGAAGGCCAATAAATTTTTACCTTTTCCATAAACTTATGGCCGGAACTAAGCGGTATAAAATGAATCTGAGTTACACAGCAATTTTGCGTTACCTGTAAATCGAGATTGAGAAACATGAAAAAAACCACATTAGCAATGAGTGCACTGGCTCTGAGTTTAGGTTTAGCGCTGTCTCCTCTGACTGCTACTGCAGCCGAGACCGCGTCGTCGGCAGCAACCGCGCAGCAGATGCCAAGCCTGGCACCGATGCTCGAAAAAGTGATGCCATCGGTGGTGAGTATTAACGTTGAGGGCAGCACGACCGTCAATACGCCGCGCATGCCGCGTAACTTCCAGCAGTTCTTCGGTGACAATTCACCGTTCTGCCAGGACGGTTCGCCATTCCAGAGTTCTCCGTTCTGTCAGGGCGGTGGCGCAGGGGATGACGGCCAGGGCGGCGGCCAGCAACAGAAATTCATGGCGCTTGGTTCCGGTGTGATTATTGATGCCGCAAAAGGCTACGTGGTCACCAACAACCACGTTGTGGATAACGCCAGCACCATTAAAGTACAGCTGAGCGATGGTCGTAAATTCGACGCTAAAGTGGTGGGTAAAGATCCGCGCTCCGACATCGCGCTGATCCAGATTCAGGATCCGAAGAACCTGACGGCGATTAAAATTGCCGACTCCGATGCGCTGCGCGTGGGCGATTACACCGTCGCTATCGGTAACCCGTTCGGTCTGGGTGAAACCGTGACCTCCGGTATTGTCTCTGCGCTGGGCCGTAGCGGCCTGAATGCGGAAAACTATGAAAACTTCATCCAGACGGATGCGGCCATTAACCGTGGTAACTCCGGCGGTGCGCTGGTGAACCTGAACGGCGAGCTGATCGGTATCAACACCGCTATTCTGGCGCCGGACGGCGGCAACATCGGTATCGGCTTTGCTATCCCGAGCAACATGGTGAAAAACCTGACTGCTCAGATGGTGCAGTACGGCCAGGTGAAACGCGGTGAGCTGGGTATTATGGGTACCGAGCTGAACTCCGAGCTGGCGAAAGCGATGAAGGTGGATGCGCAGCGCGGTGCGTTCGTCAGCCAGGTTATGCCGAACTCCTCTGCAGCGAAGGCGGGCATTAAAGCGGGTGATGTGATCACCTCTCTGAACGGTAAACCGATCAGCAGCTTTGCCGCCCTGCGTGCGGAAGTGGGCTCGATGCCAATTGGCAGCAAAGTGACCCTTGGCCTGCTGCGTGACGGCAAACCGGTTAACGTGAGCCTGGAGCTGCAGCAGAGCAGCCAGAATCAGGTGGACTCCAGCACCATCTTCAGCGGAATTGAAGGCGCAGAGATGAGTAACAAGGGCCAGGACAAAGGCGTGGTGGTGAACAACGTGAAAGCAAATTCACCTGCTGCCCGTATCGGCCTGAAAAAAGGCGATGTGATCATGGGGGCTAACCAGCAACCGGTGAAAAACATCGCTGAACTGCGCAAAATTCTCGACAGCAAACCGTCCGTGCTGGCGCTGAATATCCAGCGCGGTGACACCTCAATTTACCTGCTGATGCAGTAATTCTCTTAAGCCCCTGTACGCAGGGGCTTTCTTGTTTCTGTGACGCCTACCGCAACTCCATACTTCCCCCTCTCACTTTGTGCATTCGCACAATGCAGTCGCTGCTGAACTTCCCTATGCTTGAGCTCTGCTCACAGGAGGGTTACATGGCTGGCTGGCATCTTGATACCAAAATGGCGCAGGATATTGTGGCGCGCACCATGCGCATCATTGATACCAATATCAACGTAATGGATGCCCGCGGGCGCATTATTGGCAGCGGCGATCGCGAGCGTATTGGGGAATTGCACGAAGGAGCCCTGCTGGTGCTCTCTCAGGGCCGCGTGGTTGATATCGATGATGCGGTAGCAAAACACCTGCACGGCGTGCGTCAGGGGATCAACCTGCCGCTGCGTCTGGAAGGGGAAATTGTTGGCGTCATCGGCCTGACGGGCGAACCGGAATCCCTGCGTAAATACGGCGAGCTGGTCTGCATGACGGCGGAAATGATGCTGGAGCAGTCGCGTCTGATGCATCTGCTTGCCCAGGACAGCCGCTTACGTGAAGAGCTGGTGATGAACCTGATTCAGGCGGAAGAACATACGCCTGCACTCAGCGAATGGGCGCAGCGTCTGGGGATCGATCTGAACCAGCCGCGCGTGGTGGCGGTGATTGAGGTCGATAGCGGACAGCTTGGCGTAGACAGCGCGATGGCCGAGCTGCAGCAGCTGCAAAATGCGCTGGCGACGCCGGAGCGCGACAACCTGGTGGCGATCGTCTCGCTGACGGAAATGGTGGTACTCAAACCCGCGCTCAATGCGTTCGGCCGCTGGGATGCGGAAGATCATCGTCGTCGCGTGGAACTGCTGATTTCCCGTATGCAGGAGAACGGCCAGTTGCGTTTTCGCGTTGCCCTGGGCAATTACTTTACCGGGCCGGGCAGCATCGCCCGGTCCTGGCGTACCGCGCGCACCACCATGATGGTGGGCAAGCAGCGGATGCCGGAGAGCCGCAGTTATTTCTATCAGGATCTGATGCTGCCGGTGCTGCTCGACAGCCTGCGCGGCGGCTGGCAGGCCAATGAGCTGGCGCGGCCATTAGCGCGCCTGAAGGCGATGGACAACAATGGGTTGCTGCGCCGGACGCTGCAGGCGTGGTTTCGCCATAACGTGCAACCGCTGGCGACCTCAAAAGCGCTGTTTATTCACCGCAATACGCTTGAGTACCGGCTAAACCGGATCTCGGAGCTGACGGGGCTGGATTTGGGGAACTTTGACGACAGGCTGCTGCTCTATGTCGCGTTGCAGCTGGACGAACAGAGATGACTGAGTGCGGTCTGGTGCCCTCACCCCATCCCTCTCCCACGGGGAGAGGGCGCAAACACTAAAAACGGCAATCAGGGATTGCCGTTTTGCTTTTATTTCCGCGTTAATTTCTCAAGATCCGCTTCAATCTCGCTGATCTTGTTGGTGACAACGCTTTCAAGGTGACGCAGATCGTCGAGGATCTTACGCTTGAGATCGACTTCGGTGCGATCGCGCTGGCAAATCTGATCGAGTTCATCGATCACATAGCGCAGGTTAGGGCTGATTTCCTGCACCTCTTTGTACCCTTGTCCTACGCCGTCAGCGACGACGGTCTTACGCTGGCGTGGATATTTAAACTTCACGCTCTTGGCGAAAAACTCTCCTTTATCCTTGTGAAAATAGATTTTTAAAATGTCGTTGTTGGCTTCCTGGCGAAGGCTGTAACGATCGATTTCATCAGGATTGGTAATGCCCAGACTTTTCAGATTATCGTACATAGCGGTACCCTTATCTCAACATAACCTTTGAATAATTAATGAAAAAATTCCTTTTTGCCACCCTCATATATAAAAAAAGCGGGGTCGATCCTGATTACATTTCACTGAAATTACCGGGCAGGGAAGGTGCATTGCCCCCACTCGTTTATTGTTGTTTTTAACGACTACGTCAAGTGGAAATCAATTTAATACCAAAACCTGACGATCTGAGCGCTAGCGCAGTAAGGCGATGGAGGCCAGCATTTCGCTTTCCGTGGTGGTAATTTCCTGTTCCAACAGTTCGTCGATCCGCTGTTTTTTGATTGCCTGATTGACGCCGAACAGATCGAGCTTATCCAGCAGGAACATCACCAGCGCCGTAATCACGGCGGTCAGGACTGATGAAAGTAAAATGGGGAGCGGTCCTGGTAGACCAAGGCCGCTGAGCCATGACTCAAGGCCAATAGCCGCAAAGACGGAAAGAGAACCTGCTACAAGCTTAAGAATGGCATCGCCTTTTTGGGCCATACTGCTGTGTTTATCCCTGAGGATCGGTACCGTCTGCATCAGGACCTTAAAGCCTTCTTTTACCATCCGCATGATGTTTTTGAACACGCCAACGAAGCAGTTAACAATCCCTTCCAGCAGCATCGACACGAAATTTTTAATAAAGCCGACGGCAACATCTTTTAATAAAACGACAGCGTTTTTGAGAATGTGATCTTTCATGCGACCAAGACGGATCGACACAGCCTGCGAAAAATCGCTCGCACCTACGCCAGCTTCAATACCGTGCGTTAAACAGCTGCGCAGCTCATAGTAAAGAGGCTTGATAATGAAGAGAATGAGATCGCCCAGCGACTGATGACCTGATGCCTGGGCCGCATCTTTCGCCAGAACTTTTTGGACGTCGCGATCCTTGCGGATATTATCAAATACGGTTTCATTGGTTTTGGTATCCATCGTTTGCTGCGCGATGTCCATTTTCTCGACCATCACCTGCCGCGTTTTGATTTCCTCTTCTGTCAGCGGATGCGCGACATCTTTTTTCCCTTTTTTGACAACTACAAAGCCCTGATCGATCTCCTGCTGGAGTTCTTCGCGGGTTTTAGCGAACTTACCGGTTTTCTCGCCACGGTTGTTTTGCATGCTGGTAACAGCATAATTTTCGTCAATATTGAGAATATTTTTGATGTCATCAAGCTTCAGAGCCTTGTTGCTTTTGAGGTTATTGCATACTTCGGCGCAGGAGACGACATGATCGACTTCGGCAGCCTGCTTCTGCTCTCCCTCGCTTTTCGCATGTTTTTTGTACTGGTAGATCGTGCCGTTACCATATTCATCCTCAGCGCGCAGATTACCGGAGAAATGGTTCTCTTTACGGGCCTTCATTTTTGCACCATCGCGCATGTTCAGAGAGTCGTTGTTGCGCGTCATTTCGCCGCCGTTAAACGACGATTGTTCAGAAAAACGGTCAATGTTTTGACGCTCGTTCAAGTGCTCGCTGTAGCTATCCAGCATAAAGGCATTTCTTTCGGGCGCTTCGTAACTGAACGCCCGGCACTCCTGGTACAGGCGGGACGGGGTAACACCTTGTCGGGTGCCGATATTGCAGGCGCGCATTGTGCCGTCGAGCAGGCTGAGAAACACGGGTTCGAGGATATTGTCGATGGCGCTGCCCGTTGAGATTACCTCCAGGCGGGCCATAACGTCGTCGTTGCTGACCGTCAGGTTGGCCCCCATGATCGCTTCGCGGTAAATGCTGCCGGTATCGCACCCCTTTATAAATGCAGCATCGACTTCTCCGGTCAGATGAGCTTCGATGGCGGACGCCGTCGCCACGGATTTTAGCGCAGGGGCATTCCGCACCTGTTGCAGCTTTTTCATTCTGGCGAGATGTGCATTAAGATTTGTCATCCGTCGTCCTCAGGCCGCAACCAGTAAGTTCCAGGAGGCCATAAAATCACTTTCGCTTTGTGTTCTTAGCTCATCCTGACTTGCCATCATGCCAACAATGAGGCTAAACCTCTCCAGACTTTTCGCATCGTTAAGCTGATATTCATTTATAAGTGACCAAACCGTTGGTAGATTGGGCGGTGTTTCGACCATCTCGACGATCTTCTGCTGAACGGCTTGAGGTAACTTTTCACGCGGAACAAGACCAGACACTGCATCATCCAGCAGGGCGATATTTTCCGCCGGGGGCTTGCCATTAGCCTTGATGCAGCATGTCCCCAGCGCATACGCCGCGAGGATAAAGTCATCCCGTTTACTGATATCGCGCATCTTGTCCGCCAGTTCAGTCTGGAGTTTTTTGATCTTTTCGGCGTATTCAGCTTTTGCGATCTGCTGCCCTTCGGCAATCCCTTCGTCTTTGCCGTTATTTTTTCCCAATAAATACGTCCCGGCCAGAGTGACCAGACCTGCGATCCCCGCACCAATTATTTTGCCGTAACTACTCATTGCACGATTCCCGTTTATTGCCCGCAAGGCCAGATTATTATTTGCTGTTCACGAATAATATCGTTAATCCTGTTTTTCAACAAACCTATGTTTTAAAAGAAAAAATTTGCATTAAGTAACGAGGCAAACTTGCTTGTAAAGAGATTCATCATTGTTACTTCAGCTGAGAAAAGGCGAGCGAGACGGGTATTCAAAAGCGGGGAAATGAGGCAAAGTTATCGCACGAAAGCGTAGCCCGCGGGGATAATGACATGTCAGGACGCATTGATTATCAGATCGAAAAATACAGCTTTGGCGCCGCAGATGAGAGCCCAAGGCTCACGCACCAGTGGGCAGAAGTTGCCGCAGAGTGCCGCCAGCTAAAGGCGGGTGCGGAAGAGCGTTTACGTATTGCCTTACTGAACGTGGATTATGTCACCAGCTTCGAACTGCCGTTCCGACTGGTGCTGACCCGCGCCCCTCAGCTTATCGCCGGGCTGCGCGATGAGTTTCAGCTAAGCCAGAAGAACGTCATCTTTAACGGCAAGCGCTTTGGCTGCGTCTACAGCCTGAAAGCCGATCTCAATGCGATTCCTGAGGCTTTTCAGTACCGCATGAGCACCCGCATTCGGCGGATCGATCCCACCGGGCTTACTGCAGAGCCCTTCCGGCAGATCGCCAAAGAGGTAAAAGCGCCGCGTGAGCGACTGAAGCTGGCGCTGGAGTCGGGTCTGGCCGTGACGGCTCTCGACGGGCTTTTCTGGCTGGGGAGCCAGCGTATGGCGGCGGATATCGCAGGGTTGAGAAAAAAGGGAATGGCAATCGCCACTGCGGAAACGGACGTTTTTGATGATTATACCGGGACGCACAGGCGCGTCCCGGTTTATCAACGCGTCGGGGATTAGTCGATGGTGCGCAGCAGTTCGTTGATGCCCACTTTACCGCGGGTTTTCGCATCCACTTTCTTCACGATAACGGCACAGTACAGGCTGTATTTACCGTCTTTTGACGGCAGGTTACCGGAAACGACCACGGAGCCCGCCGGAACGCGACCGTAGTGCACTTCGCCGGTTTCGCGATCGTAAATGCGGGTGCTCTGGCCGATGTAAACGCCCATGGAGATCACGGAGCCTTCTTCCACGATCACGCCTTCAACCACTTCTGAACGCGCGCCGATGAAGCAGTTGTCTTCGATGATGGTCGGGTTAGCCTGCAGTGGCTCCAGAACGCCACCGATGCCGACGCCGCCGGACAGGTGAACGTTTTTACCGATCTGCGCGCAGGAACCGACGGTTGCCCAGGTATCGACCATGGTGCCTTCGTCAACGTACGCACCGATGTTCACATAGGATGGCATCAGCACGGTGTTACGTGCGATGAATGCGCCCTGACGAACTGCCGCTGGTGGGACTACGCGGAAGCCTTCTTTCTGGAAACGCGCTTCGTCGTAATCCGCGAATTTCATTGGCACTTTATCGAAGTAGCGGCTTTCTGCTCCGTCGATAACCTGGTTATCGTTGATGCGGAAAGAGAGCAGCACGGCCTTCTTCAGCCATTGATGAGTGACCCACTGACCGTCGATTTTTTCTGCCACGCGCAGGGCGCCGGAATCCAGCAGGGAAATAACCTGGTTTACCGCTTCACGGGTCACGGTATCCACATTTGCCGGAGTGATCTCGGCGCGACGCTCAAAAGCGGACTCAATAACGTTCTGTAACTGCTGCATTGTTTACTCTTTCCATTTTACTAAAAAACACGTCACCCTTTATCGTTTGGATTGAGGGCTGCTGTCAACCGTTGTTGCACTTCAAGCTGCAGGTCATTATTAAGGGCACGCCGGTCGGCGGTGGCGATTATAAATAAATCTTCTACTCGCTCGCCAATGGTTGTAATTCGGGCCCCATGAAGCGAAATTCCCAGATCGGCAAAAACCTGGCCGACGCGGGCAAGCAGCCCTGGCTGGTCGAGCGCGATCAGCTCCAGGAACGATTTACGGTCGGTGTGGGTCGGCAGGAAGTTGACCTCGGTATCGACAGTAAAATGACGCAGTTTCGCCGGCTGACGGCGCGGCTGCGGTGGCTGCCAGCTGCGCTGCGTGATCGCCTGCTCCAGACCGAAGCGAATCCCTTCATGCCTGTCCGACGACAGCGGGCTGCCGTCCGGCTCCAGCACGATAAAAGTATCCATCGCCATGCCGTCGCGGGTGGTAAAAATCTGCGCGTCGTGAACGCTCAGGTTACGCCTGTCCAGCTCGGCGCAGACGGCAGCAAACAGATAAGGCCGGTCCGGGCTCCAGATGAATATCTCCGTTCCGCCGCGCGTGGCCTGCGGGCTCAGCAGGATCATCGGTTGAGACAGATCGTGCTTCAGCAGGTGCCGCGCGTGCCAGGCAAGCTGGTTTGGGCTGTGGCGCACAAAATAGTTGGCACGGCAGCGGGCCCAAATCTGATGCAGCGCTTCTTCATCAATGTTATCCATCCGCAGCAGCGCCAGCGCCTGCAGCTGGTGATGACGCACGCGCTCGCGCATGTCCGGGGTGTTTTGCATCCCGCGTCGCAGCTGTTTTTCGGTGGCGAAGTACAGCTCGCGCAGCAGGCTCTGCTTCCAGCTGTTCCACAGGGTCTCGTTGGTGGCGCAAATATCGGCCACCGTCAGGCAGACCAGATAGCGCAGACGGTTTTCCGTTTGAACTTCTTCGGCGAACTGCTTAATAACCTCAGGGTCCTGAATATCGCGACGCTGTGCGGTAACCGACATCAGCAGGTGATGACGCACCAGCCAGGCGACCAGCTGCGTTTCGCGCGAGTTGAGACCGTGCAGTTCGGCAAATTTCAGCACGTCCTGCGCGCCCAACACCGAGTGATCGCCGCCGCGGCCCTTGGCGATGTCGTGGAACAGGGCGGCAATCAGGATCAGTTCCGGATGGGTCAGGCGCGGCCACAGCTCCACGCACAGCGGGTGGCGGGAGCGCGTCTCTTCTTTGGCAAAGCTTTCCAGCTTGAGCATCACGCGGATGGTGTGTTCATCCACCGTGTAGGCGTGGAACAGATCGAACTGCATCTGCCCAACGATGTGTGACCACTGCGGCATATAGGCCCACAGCACGCTGTGGCGGTGCATCGGCAGCAGCCCGCGGCTAACGGCACCCGGATGGCGGAGCATGCTCAGGAACAGCGAGCGCGCTTCCGGGATGTAACACAAAGGCTGCGTCAGATGGCGGCGCGCGTGGCGCAGATGGCGCAGGGTGGTGGAGTAGATCCCGGTGATGGTGCTGTTGCGCACCATGGTGTAGAACATCCGCAGGATCGCTTCCGGCTCACGGATAAACAGCGTTTCGTCGCGCAGATCGATCAGCGTGCCGCGCAGCTGGAATTCATCGTCAATCGGGCGCGGCTTTTCGTCGGCAGTCAGGGCCAGAATGGCCTCGTCGAACAGCTGCAACAGCATCTGGTTCAGCTCGGTGACCCGGCGGGTCACGCGGAAGAAATCCTTCATCATCTGCTCAACCGGCTCGTTGCCTTCGCCCTGATAGTTCAGCCGCTGCGCTACGCTGAGCTGACGGTCAAACAGCAGGCGGTTATCGTAGCGGGTAACTTCCAGATGCAGGGCAAAACGGATGCGCCACAGCAGGTGCAGACACTCGTTCAGCTCGTTACGCTCGGCCTCGGTCAGGAAGCCAAAGCCGACCATCTCGTCCATCGAGGTGGCGCCAAAGTGGCGACGGGCGACCCACTGTAACGTGTGAATGTCGCGCAGGCCGCCGGGGCTGCTTTTAATATCGGGTTCAAGATTATAGCTGGTGCCGTGGTAGCGCTGGTGGCGCTGGTTTTGCTCCTCGACCTTGGCGGCGAAGAATTTCTCGGATGGCCAGAAGCCGTCGCTGAAAATATGCTTTTGCAGCTCCAGAAACAGCGCGACGTCGCCAATCAGCAGGCGGGTTTCAATCAGGTTGGTGGCGACGGTCAGGTCCGAGAGCCCCTCCAGCAGGCACTCTTCCAGGGTGCGCACGCTGTGGCCCACTTCAAGCTTGACGTCCCACAGCAGAGTCAGCAGCTCGCCTATTTTCTGCGCCTGTTCGTCCGGCAGCTTTTTGCGGCTCAGGATCAGCAGGTCGATATCGGAAAGCGGATGCAGCTCCCCGCGGCCATAGCCCCCGACGGCAACCAGCGCGACGTCGCTCACCTGCCCGAAACCGTAGTCGATCCACAGACGCTGCAGGAGCTGATCGATAAATTCCGTGCGCGCTTCGATGAGCTGCTCGGCAGAGACGCCCGCGTCGAACGCGCTGCCCAGCCAGCGGTGGAAAACATCCATATGGGCTTTTATGTGCGCGCAGGTCAGCTCGTGCGGCGGCCAAACGCCCGGGTTATCGGGCTGGTCGGGGAGGGTGGGAAGTGCTGTGTTAGCATACTGTTCGGGTAATAGATTACTCATCGTGCGCCACCCATAAGAAAAAGCTATCGCCATTAAAAAAGCCGGCATTTGCCGGCTTCTTATCACTCAATGTTCGTCAGTATCGCCGGGATGGTGTCATCCTTGCGCAACGTCATAATTTCGCAGCCGTTGTCCGTTACCACAATAGTATGCTCGTACTGGGCAGACAAGCTTCTGTCTTTGGTTTTCACCGTCCAGCCGTCTTTCATAGTGCGAATGCGGTAGTCACCGGCGTTGACCATCGGTTCGATGGTGAAGGTCATCCCTTTTTGCAGCACCACGCCGCCGTCATCGGCATCATAGTGCAGAACCTGCGGCTCTTCATGGAAGACGCGGCCAATGCCGTGACCGCAGTATTCGCGCACCACGGAGAAACCTTCCGCTTCCACGAATTTCTGAATTGCGGCACCGAGAGTGCGCAGGCGGATGCCCGGCTTAACCATTTTCAGCGCCAGGTACAGGCTCTCTTGCGTCACTTTGCACAGACGCTCGCCCAGAATCGTTGGTTTGCCAACGATGAACATCTTCGAGGTGTCACCGTGGTACTCGTCTTTAATGACGGTCACGTCGATGTTGACGATGTCGCCATCTTTAAGCAGTTTTTCGTCGTCCGGAATACCGTGGCAAACCACTTCATTAATAGAGATGCAGACGGATTTCGGGAAACCGTGGTAGCCGAGACAGGCGGAAACCGCGTGCTGCTCGTTAACGATATAGTCATTACAGATGCGATCCAGTTCGCCGGTGCTGACGCCCGGCTTCACGAACGGCTCGATCATTTCCAGCACTTCCGCGGCCAGACGACCGGCGACGCGCATCTTTTCAATTTCTTCAGGTGTCTTAATAGAGATAGCCATGTAATCTGTCCATCGGTGTCGATTTTTTCGACAATACTAGTCTAAGTGTCGTCAATGGTATCAGTCAGGCACGCCCCGTGCCAAATTGAGAATCATTAACAGCACACTCCGCCAACAACTGTTGGTTTCTGGTCGTGTTTTGTGGTATAAAGCGCGCCGGACTTCCGATCCATCTCAGATACACAGGCTGGACGGAAGCGACAAATCTCACTTTGTGTAACAACACACACGTATCGGCACATATTCCGGGGTGCCCTTCGGGGTCGGTAATATGGGATACGTGGAGGCATAACCCCAACTTTCAATATAGAGGTTTTAAAACATGGCAACTGTTTCCATGCGCGACATGCTCAAGGCTGGTGTTCACTTTGGTCACCAGACCCGTTACTGGAACCCGAAAATGAAGCCTTTCATCTTCGGCGCGCGTAACAAAGTTCACATCATCAACCTTGAGAAAACTGTACCAATGTTCAACGAAGCCCTGGCTGAGCTGAACAAGATCTCTTCCCGTAAAGGTAAGATTCTGTTCGTTGGTACTAAGCGCGCTGCAAGCGAAGCTGTGAAAGATGCTGCTAACAGCTGCGACCAGTTCTTCGTGAACCATCGCTGGTTGGGTGGCATGCTGACCAACTGGAAAACTGTTCGTCAGTCCATCAAGCGCCTGAAAGATCTGGAAACCCAGTCTCAGGACGGTACTTTCGACAAGCTGACTAAGAAAGAAGCGCTGATGCGCACTCGTGAACTGGACAAGCTGGAAAACAGCCTGGGCGGTATCAAAGATATGGGCGGCCTGCCAGACGCGCTGTTCGTAATCGATGCAGACCACGAGCACATCGCTATCAAAGAAGCTAACAACCTGGGTATCCCGGTATTCGCTATCGTTGATACCAACTCCGATCCGGACGGTGTTGACTTCGTTATCCCGGGTAACGACGACGCAATCCGTGCTGTTAGCCTGTACCTGAGCGCTGTAGCTGCTACCGTTCGTGAAGGCCGTTCCCAGGATCTGGCTTCTCAGGCGGAAGAAAGCTTCGTAGAAGCTGAATAATAAGGTTTTACCCCTTATTAGTACCGTGTATGAATAGGGGCCCATTATCGGCCCCTTTTTTCAATTTACACTGTTTGGCCTCCGGCCGGGCAGTTCACATCTCCCGAGGATTTAAGAATGGCTGAAATTACCGCATCCCTGGTAAAAGAGCTGCGCGAGCGTACTGGCGCAGGCATGATGGATTGCAAAAAAGCGCTGACTGAAGCGAACGGCGACATCGAGCTGGCAATCGAAAACATGCGTAAATCCGGTGCGATCAAAGCAGCTAAGAAAGCAGGCAACGTTGCTGCTGACGGCGTGATCATCACTAAAATCGACGGCACCTACGGCATCATTCTGGAAGTTAACTGCCAGACTGACTTCGTTGCTAAAGATGGCGGTTTCCAGGCATTTGCGAACAAAGTTCTGGACGCAGCGGTTGCTGGCAAAATCACTGACGTTGAAGTTCTGAAAGCACAGTTCGAAGAAGAACGTGTTGCGCTGGTTGCTAAAATCGGTGAGAACATCAACATCCGTCGCGTATCTTCCCTGGAAGGCGAAGTACTGGGTTCTTACCAGCACGGCGCACGTATCGGTGTTCTGGTTGCGGCTAAAGGCGCTGACGAAGAGCTGGTTAAACAGCTGGCAATGCACATCGCTGCAAGCAAACCAGAATTCGTTAAGCCAGAAGACGTGTCTGCTGAAGTGGTAGAGAAAGAGTACCAGGTTCAGCTGGACATCGCGATGCAGTCTGGTAAGCCAAAAGAAATCGCAGAGAAAATGGTTGAAGGCCGCATGAAGAAATTCACCGGCGAAGTTTCTCTGACTGGCCAGCCTTTCGTTATGGATCCAAGCAAGTCTGTTGCTCAGCTGCTGAAAGAGCACAACGCTGACGTAACTGGCTTCATCCGCTTCGAAGTGGGCGAAGGCATCGAGAAAGTTGAGACTGACTTCGCAGCAGAAGTTGCTGCAATGTCCAAGCAGTCTTAATGATTGAAAAGGAGCCGCCTGAGGGCGGCTTCTTTTTGTCACCCGTCACAGGAAATCAGACAGGCTCCAGTATCGCCGTGCTGATTTGCGGCATATTATGTCGCCAGAATTAACTCCCATCTTAATCGTTGACAGTCTCAGGAAAGAAACATGGCTACCAATGCAAAACCCGTGTACAAACGCATTCTGCTTAAGCTGAGTGGCGAAGCGCTGCAGGGATCGGAAGGCTTCGGTATTGACGCAAGCATCCTTGATCGCATGGCACAGGAAATCAAAGAACTGGTCGAACTGGGTATCCAGGTTGGCGTGGTCATTGGCGGTGGCAACCTTTTCCGTGGTGCTGGTCTGGCGAAAGCGGGGATGAACCGCGTTGTGGGCGACCACATGGGTATGCTGGCAACCGTGATGAATGGCCTGGCAATGCGTGATGCGCTCCATCGCGCCTACGTGAATGCCCGCCTGATGTCCGCGATTCCCCTGAATGGCGTATGCGATAATTACAGCTGGGCAGAGGCCATCAGCCTGCTGCGCAACAACCGCGTGGTGATCCTCTCCGCCGGTACGGGTAACCCGTTCTTTACCACCGATTCCGCTGCCTGCCTGCGCGGTATCGAAATTGAAGCCGACGTGGTGCTGAAAGCGACCAAAGTAGACGGCGTGTTTACTGCCGACCCGGCAAAAGATCCTTCTGCGACCATGTACGATCAGCTGAGCTACAGCGAAGTGCTGGATAAAGAGCTGAAAGTGATGGATCTTGCCGCCTTCACGCTGGCTCGCGACCACAAACTGCCGATCCGAGTCTTCAACATGAACAAGCCTGGCGCACTGCGTCGCGTGGTCATGGGCGAAAAAGAAGGCACTTTGATCACGGAATAATTTCCGTCGACGATAAATACAGGTAAGATTCCGCTTTACTTTGTAGTGGTATCTTACCTGGACGCGCCTTTGGCGTTGTCATGAATTAAACGCGACTATACTTAGCACACCTGTAGCGCTGTGCTGGCGGATAGTCTGCCTGAGACAAGTTTTCAAGGATTCGTAACGTGATTAACGACATCAGAAAAGATGCTGAAGTACGCATGGACAAATGCGTAGAAGCGTTCAAAAACCAAATCAGCAAAATCCGTACTGGCCGTGCTTCCCCAAGCCTGCTGGATGGCATCATCGTAGAATACTACGGTACGCCAACCCCTCTGCGTCAGCTCGCGAGCGTGACGGTTGAAGATACCCGTACGCTGAAAATCAACGTCTTCGATCGCTCTATGAGCCCGGCCGTTGAGAAAGCGATCATGGCTTCTGACCTGGGTCTGAACCCAAGCTCAGCGGGTGCTGACATCCGCGTTCCGCTGCCTCCGCTGACGGAAGAACGTCGTAAAGATCTCATCAAAGTGGTTCGCGGTGAAGCTGAGCAGGGTCGTGTTTCCGTGCGTAACGTGCGCCGCGATGCGAACGATAAAGTGAAAGCACTGCTGAAAGAAAAAGAGATCAGCGAAGATGACGATCGTCGTTCTCAGGACGACATTCAGAAAATGACCGACGCTGCCATCAAGAAAATTGATGCGGCGCTGGCAGAAAAAGAAGCGGAACTGATGCAGTTCTGATTTCTGTCGTACACTGATAAACGCCGTTCAGAGGGACTTCGGGTCTTGCTGGCGGCGTTTTGCTTTTATCTGGTCTAACTTTTTTCGGGCATCTCATGAAGCATTTAACACTCCTCGGCTCAACCGGCTCCATCGGTTGCAGTACTCTCGACGTCGTCCGCCATAATCCTGAACTTTACACCGTGACAGCGCTGGTGGCCGGTAAGAATGTGCAGCGTATGGTCGAGCAGTGCCTGGAGTTTATGCCCCGCTATGTTGTGATGGATGACGAAGAGAGCGCGCGCCTGCTAAAAGCCCAACTGCGTGAGAAGGGCAGCCGAACCGAGGTGCTGAGTGGCCAGCAGGCGGCCTGCGAGATGGCGGCGCTGGATGAGGTTGACCAGGTTATGGCGGCCATTGTCGGCGCAGCCGGGCTGCTGCCGACACTTGCTGCGATCGATGCCGGTAAAGATGTTTTGCTCGCCAATAAAGAGTCGCTGGTGACCTGCGGACGTCTGTTCATGGACGCGGTAAAACAGCGCGGGGCGCGTCTTTTACCGGTCGACAGCGAGCACAACGCCATTTTTCAGAGTTTACCGCAACCTTTTCAACAGAACCTGGGGTACGCTGACCTGGAGCAGAATGGCGTTGTGTCGATTCTGCTTACCGGGTCTGGTGGCCCGTTCCGTGAAACGCCACTGTCTGAACTGCGCGCAATGACGCCGGATCAGGCGTGCCGTCATCCGAACTGGTCAATGGGGCGTAAAATCTCCGTGGATTCTGCCACCATGATGAACAAAGGTCTGGAATACATTGAAGCGCGCTGGCTGTTTAATGCGTCGGCGAAACAGATGGAAGTACTGATCCACCCGCAGTCGGTGATTCACTCGATGGTGCGCTATCAGGATGGCAGCGTGCTGGCACAGCTCGGCGAGCCGGATATGCGTACGCCTATTGCCCATTCAATGGCATGGCCGAACCGGGTGAAATCCGGCGTGAAGCCGCTTGATTTCTGTAAGCTCAGTTCTCTGACGTTCAGTGAACCAGACTACGATCGTTATCCTTGTCTGAAGCTTGCAATGAACGCCTTTGACCAGGGGCAGGCGGCGACGACGGCACTGAATGCAGCCAATGAAATTACCGTTGACGCATTTCTGAATCAGCAGATCCGTTTTACCGATATCGCGACCTTAAATTTATCGGTACTGGAAATGATTGATTTGCGTGAGCCACAAAGCGTGGAAGAGGTGCTGGCGGTGGATACAGCTGCTCGTGATATTGCGCGTAAACAGGTGACACGTCTCGCAAGCTGGTGATAAAGCAAGCACTAGTGGTCGTGCTATTTGTTAGCGTTGGGCTTCAGTGATATAGTCTGCGCCACCTGATCGCAGGAATTTGACTTTATGTGGTCAGGTAAGCCGTGGTTTGACACGGCTTTTTTATGTACAGGCTTAAGTATTCCTGAGTACCGTTAAATCCTTTCAGGGACAAAAAACGCGTTATGTTGTCTGCGAATCAACCAATAAGCGAAAACTTGCCAGCTCATGGCTGCCGTCATGTAGCAATCATTATGGATGGCAACGGGCGCTGGGCGAAAAGACAAGGGAAAATACGAGCCTTTGGGCATAAAGCGGGAGCGAAATCTGTTCGCCGCGCCGTCTCTTTTGCCGCCAATAACGGCATTGATGCGTTAACGCTCTATGCTTTTAGCAGTGAAAACTGGAATCGACCTCCGCAGGAAGTGACTGCGTTGATGGAATTGTTCGTGTGGGCGCTAGACAGCGAAGTAAAAAGCCTGCACCGCCACAACGTTCGCCTGCGCATCATTGGCGATACCAGTCGTTTTAACTCACGTTTGCAGGAGCGGATTCGTAAAGCAGAAGCGCTGACGGAAAATAATACCGGTCTGACGCTCAACGTTGCGGCGAATTACGGTGGACGCTGGGATATTATCCAGGGCGTTCGGCATCTGGCCGAACAGGTTCAGGAAGGGCTGTTGAGACCCGACCAGATTGATGAAGAGGCGCTGAGCAAGCAAATCTGCATGAATGAACTGGCACCTGTGGATTTGGTAATTAGGACAGGGGGGGAACATCGCATAAGTAACTTTCTGATATGGCAAATTGCCTATGCTGAACTTTACTTTACAGATGTTCTCTGGCCCGATTTTGATGAACAAGACTTTGAAGGTGCGCTGCATGCCTTTGCCAATCGAGAGCGTCGTTTCGGCGGCACCGAGCCAGGTGGCGACAAAGCCTGATGGGGGTAGCTTTTGCTGAAGTATCGCCTGATTTCCGCTTTTGTTTTAATACCCATTGTCATTGCGGCGCTGTTTTTACTGCCCCCGGTGGGATTCGCCATTGTCACGCTGGTAGTGTGCATGCTTGCCGCGTGGGAATGGGGACAGTTTAGCGGCTTTACCTCGCGCAGCCAGCGAGTATGGCTTGCGGTACTCTGTGGCTTTATCCTGGCCATAATGCTGTTTACGTTGCCTGAATATCACCATGATATTCATCAACCGCTGGTTGCCGGCTCCTTGTGGATGTCGTTGGCCTGGTGGGTTGTTGCGCTGTTACTGGTGCTTTTTTATCCAGGCTCGGCCGCAATCTGGCGTCATTCAAAAGTGCTGCGACTGATTTTTGGTTTGCTCACCATTGTTCCGTTTTTCTGGGGCATGGTCGCGCTGCGCGCCTGGCACTATGACGAAAATCACTACAGCGGTGCGATCTGGCTGCTTTATGTGATGATTCTCGTCTGGGGGGCTGACTCCGGGGCCTATATGTTTGGTAAACTGTTTGGCAAACATAAGCTGGCACCAAAAGTTTCGCCGGGAAAAACCTGGCAAGGCTTCATCGGCGGCTTGTTTACGGCAGCGATCATCTCCTGGGGCTATGGCGTCTGGGCGGATCTGGCCGTGGCACCGTCAATACTGCTGGTGTGCTCGATTTTTGCTGCACTTGCCTCAGTGCTCGGTGATTTAACCGAAAGTATGTTTAAGCGTGAAGCAGGGATTAAGGACAGCGGACATCTTATTCCAGGGCATGGCGGTATACTGGATCGCATTGACAGCCTGACAGCGGCTGTTCCAGTATTTGCTTGCCTGCTTTTACTGGTATTCGGGACGATTTAACGGAAGGTTTTATGCTGAGCATTCTCTGGAATCTGGCGGCGTTCATTGTTGCACTGGGTGTACTGATTACCGTGCATGAATTTGGCCATTTCTGGGTTGCTCGCCGTTGCGGTGTGCGGGTAGAGCGATTCTCCATTGGTTTTGGCAAATCACTCTGGACGCGCACCGACCGTCACGGCACGGAATTTGTCATCGCCCTTATCCCGCTTGGCGGCTACGTCAAAATGCTCGACGAACGTGTTGAGCCTGTCGCTCCCGAACTGCGACACAGTGCGTTTAACAACAAAACCGTTGGACAACGCGCCGCTATCATCGCTGCCGGACCGGTAGCCAACTTCATCTTTGCGATTTTCGCTTACTGGCTGGTGTTTATCATCGGCGTCCCTGGCGTGCGTCCGGTAGTGGGGGATATTGCCCCTGACTCCATCGCGGCGAGTGCGCAAATTACCTCCGGGATGGAACTTAAAGCGATTGATGGCATCGAAACCCCTGATTGGGATGCCGTGCGACTGCAGCTGGTAGCCAAAATTGGCGATCCGCAGACAACTATCAGCGTATCGCCGTTTGGGTCAGACGTGCGTCAGGACAAAGTACTGGATTTACGCCACTGGCGTTTCGAGCCAGACAAAGAGGATCCCGTCGCTGCGCTGGGCATTCGTCCCCGCGGCGCGCAGATTGAGCCGGTATTAGCCGAAGTACAGGCAAATTCGGCGGCGAGCAAAGCGGGTTTGCAAGCTGGCGACAGGATCGTTAAAGTCGATGGTCAACCATTAACAGAGTGGATGACCTTTGTTACTCTGGTGCGCGATAATCCGGGGACGTCCCTCGCGCTGGAAGTTGAAAGGCAAGGCAGTCCGCTTTCGCTGACGCTGATCCCGGATACGAAGTCGGTCGGCAAAAAGGCAGAAGGGTTTGCAGGCGTTGTGCCAAAAGTGATCCCGCTGCCAGATGAGTACAAGACAATACGCCAGTATGGGCCGTTCAGCGCCATTCTTGAAGCCACGGATAAAACATGGCAACTGATGAAGCTGACGGTCAACATGTTGGGGAAATTGATAACCGGTGATGTGAAACTGAACAACCTCAGTGGGCCAATCTCGATTGCTCAGGGGGCTGGGATGTCAGCGGAGTTCGGGGTGATTTACTATCTCATGTTCCTCGCGCTTATTAGCGTGAACCTTGGGATTATCAACCTGTTCCCGCTTCCCGTTTTAGACGGGGGTCATCTGCTGTTTTTAGCGATTGAAAAGCTAAAAGGCGGGCCGGTATCCGAGCGAGTTCAAGACTTTAGTTATCGCATTGGCTCGATTTTGCTGGTGCTGTTAATGGGGCTTGCACTTTTCAATGATTTCTCTCGGTTGTAAGAGAGTTAGTTAGGAAGAACGCATAATAACGATGGCGATGAAAAAGTTGCTCATAGCGTCGCTGCTGTTTAGCAGCGCCACCGTATACGGTGCTGACGGGTTCGTAGTGAAAGATATTCATTTCGAAGGCCTTCAGCGTGTCGCCGTTGGTGCGGCCCTCCTCAGTATGCCTGTGCGCCCCGGCGATACGGTTAATGATGAAGATATCAGTAACACCATCCGTGCTCTGTTTGCCACCGGCAACTTTGAGGACGTCCGCGTCCTGCGCGATGGTGATACGCTGCTGGTACAGGTAAAAGAACGTCCAACGATCGCCAGTATCACTTTCTCCGGCAACAAGTCGGTCAAAGATGACATGCTCAAGCAAAACCTTGAAGCATCGGGTGTTCGTGTGGGTGAATCTCTGGACCGCACAACCCTTTCAGACATTGAAAAAGGTCTGGAAGACTTCTACTACAGCGTCGGTAAATACAGCGCCAGCGTGAAAGCGGTTGTCACTCCGCTCCCGCGTAACCGTGTTGACCTGAAGCTGGTCTTCCAGGAAGGTGTTTCTGCGAAGATCCAGCAGATCAACATCGTGGGTAACCACGCGTTCAGCACCGACGAACTGATCTCGACCTTCCAGCTGCGCGATGAAGTGCCGTGGTGGAACGTGGTTGGCGATCGTAAATACCAGAAACAGAAGCTGGCGGGCGACCTTGAAACCCTGCGCAGCTACTATCTGGATCGCGGTTATGCCCGCTTCAACATCGACTCGACTCAGGTCAGTCTGACTCCGGACAAGAAAGGTATCTACATTACGGTTAACATTACTGAAGGCGATCAGTACAAGCTTTCTGGTGTTGAAGTGAGTGGTAACCTGGCGGGGCATTCTGCTGAGATCGAATCGCTGACCAAAATTCAGCCGGGCGATCTGTACAGCGGATCCAAAGTCACCAAAATGGAAGACAGCATTAAGAAGCTGCTCGGCCGCTATGGTTATGCCTATCCGCGCGTACAAACTCAGCCGGAAATCAACGATGCGGATAAAACCGTTAAGCTGCACGTTAACGTTGATGCGGGTAACCGTTTCTACGTGCGTAAGATCCGCTTCGTCGGTAACGACACCTCTAAAGACTCCGTTCTGCGTCGTGAAATGCGTCAGATGGAAGGGGCGTGGCTGGGCAGCGACCTGGTCGACCAGGGTAAAGAGCGTCTGAACCGTCTGGGCTATTTTGAAACCGTAGATACTGAAACTCAGCGTGTACCGGGCAGCCCGGATCAGGTTGATGTCGTTTATAAAGTGAAAGAGCGTAACACCGGTAGCTTTAACTTCGGCGTGGGCTACGGCACGGAAAGCGGCGTGAGTTTCCAGGTAGGCGTCCAGCAGGATAACTGGCTGGGTACGGGTTACTCTGTTGGTATTAACGGTACCAAAAACGACTACCAGACCTACTCTGAGTTCTCCGTTACCAACCCATACTTCACCGTTGACGGTGTGAGCCTGGGCGGTCGTATCTTCTATAACGACTTTAAAGCGGATGATGCAGATCTGTCTTCCTACACCAACAAAAGTTACGGTGTGGACGGAACGCTTGGCTTCCCGGTTAACGAATACAACACCCTGCGAGCGGGCTTAGGTTACGTGCATAACGACCTGTCCAACATGCAGCCGCAGGTGGCGATGTGGCGTTATCTGGATTCCATCGGCCAGTCGGCGAGTACCTCCAGCGATGACAACGGTTTTGCTGCAGATGACTTCACCTTCAACTATGGCTGGACCTACAACCGTCTTGACCGCGGTTTCTTCCCAACGGAAGGCTCTCGCGTCAACCTGAACGGTAAGGTGACCATTCCTGGTTCCGATAACGAGTTCTACAAGGTCACGCTGGATACCGCGTCCTACTTCCCGATCGATGACGATCACAAGTGGGTCGTTCTGGGTCGTACCCGTTGGGGCTATGGTGACGGTATCGGCAGTAAAGAGTTGCCGTTCTATGAGAACTTCTACGCGGGTGGTTCAAGCACCGTGCGTGGCTTCCAGTCTAACAACATTGGTCCGAAAGCGGTTTATTACGGCGGTAATGATGAAGATAACTGCGCAAGCCGTGATCCAAAACAAGTATGTAGCTCTGATGATGCGGTAGGCGGTAACGCCATGGCCGTGGCCAGCCTGGAGTTCATCACCCCAACGCCATTTATCAGTGATAAATACGCGAACTCCGTACGTACGTCCTTCTTCTGGGATGCGGGTACGGTGTGGGATACCAACTGGGAGAATACTGCCCAGATGCGCGCGGCTGGCGTTCCAGACTATAGCGATCCGGGCAATATTCGCATGTCTGCCGGTATCGCATTACAATGGATGTCACCGCTGGGGCCGTTGGTCTTCTCCTACGCCCAGCCGTTTAAGAAATACGATGGAGACAAAGCGGAGCAATTCCAGTTTAACATTGGTAAAACCTGGTAATAATCCGCTGCAATGGAATGCGTTGGCAGTGTAGCGCTGACAACCGGCGATCGGTAAAACGGTCGCCTTGCCACGCAAAGAACGGTACCTTCTGGTGCCAATGGGATGGTAAGGAGTTAATTGTGAAAAAGTGGTTATTAGCTGCAGGTCTCGGTTTAGCGATGGCAACTTCTGCTCAGGCAGCAGACAAAATCGCAATCGTCAACATGGGTAATTTGTTCCAGCAGGTCGCTCAGAAAACAGGTGTTTCTGCGACTCTGGAAAACGAATTCAAAGGCCGTGCGAGCGAACTGCAGCGTATGGAAGGCGATCTTCAGTCCAAAATGCAGCGTCTGCAGCGTGATGGTTCTACCATGAAAGCAAGCGATCGCAGCAAACTGGAAAAAGACGTTATGGCTCAGCGCCAGACCTTCTCCCAGAAAGCGCAGGCTTTCGAGCAGGATCGTCAGCGTCGTTCTAACGAAGAGCGTGGCAAGCTGGTGACTCGCATTCAGACTGCTGTTAAAGCAGTTGCTGCCGATCAGAGCATCGATCTGGTTGTTGATGCGAACGCCGTTGCTTTCAACAGCAGCGATGTTAAAGACATCACCGCTGATGTTCTGAAACAGGTTAAATAAGTAATGCCTTCAATTCGACTGGCTGATTTAGCTCAGCAGTTGGATGCAGAATTACACGGTGATGGCGATATCGTCATCACCGCTGTTGCGTCCATGCAATCTGCTAAAGCTGGCACGATTACCTTCATGGTAAGCCCTAAGTACCGTGAACAACTGGCTCAATGCCAGGCGTCAGCTGTTGTTCTGACGCAGGACGATCTTCCTTTTGCCACTGGAAGCGCGCTGGTAGTGAAAAATCCCTACCTGACGTATGCACGCATGGCTCAAATTCTAGATACCACGCCGCAGCCGGCGCAGAACATTGCTGCCAGTGCAGCGATTGATCCGACGGCTAAGCTGGGTAACAACGTGGCCGTTGGCGCGAATGCGGTTATTGAATCTGGCGTTGAGCTGGGCGATAACGTCGTCATTGGCCCCGGATGCTTCGTTGGGAAAAATACGAAAATCGGCGCTGGCACCCGTTTATGGGCCAATGTGTCCGTTTATCATGAAGTTGAAATCGGCGAAAATTGCCTCGTCCAGTCCAGTACCGTGATTGGTTCTGATGGCTTTGGTTACGCGAACGATCGCGGTAACTGGGTTAAGATCCCGCAGCTTGGTCGCGTTATTATTGGCGATCGCGTGGAGATCGGGGCCTGTACCACGATCGATCGTGGTGCACTCGACGACACGATTATTGGCAATGGTGTTATCATCGATAACCAGTGCCAGATTGCGCATAACGTTGTGATTGGCGACAATACCGCGGTTGCGGGGGGCGTCATCATGGCGGGCAGCCTGAAAATTGGTCGTTACTGCATGATTGGCGGCGCGAGCGTGATTAATGGCCATATGGAAATATGCGACAAGGTGACGGTGACGGGCATGGGCATGGTAATGCGTCCTATCACTGAACCTGGCGTCTATTCCTCCGGTATTCCGCTGCAACCCAACAAGGTATGGCGTAAAACAGCAGCTCTGGTGATGAACATTGATGATATGAGCAAGCGACTCAAGTCTCTTGAGCGTAAGATCGATCAACAAGACTAAACGTCACCCGTTTAACGCTATCTTTCCCGGCCTGTCGGCTTTCTAATAAACCGGCAGGCCGTGTTATTATTGTTATCAGTACATTTTGACAGGAAGAGTATTTTGACTACTGACACTCATACTCTGCATATTGAAGAGATTTTAGAACTTCTGCCGCACCGCTACCCGTTTTTGCTGGTAGACCGTGTGCTGGATTTTGAAGAAGGTCGTTTTCTGCGCGCAGTGAAAAATGTTTCCGTGAACGAGCCGTTCTTCCAGGGACACTTCCCGGGTAAACCTATCTTCCCGGGTGTGTTGATTCTGGAAGCGATGGCTCAGGCTACCGGTATTCTGGCGTTTAAAAGCGTCGGTAAGCTGGAGCCGGGTGAACTGTATTACTTCGCAGGTATTGATGAAGCACGCTTCAAGCGTCCTGTCGTGCCTGGTGATCAGATGATCATGGAAGTCACTTTTGAAAAAACGCGTCGTGGCCTGACTCGCTTCAAAGGCGTAGCGCTGGTTGACGGCAAAGTTGTTTGCGAAGCGACGATGATGTGTGCTCGTAGCCGGGAGTCCTGATACGTGATTGATAAATCCGCCTTTATTCATCCTACCGCTATTGTGGAAACCGGTGCCATTATTGGCGCAAACGTCCACATTGGCCCGTTTTGTATTGTTGGACCCCATGTCGAAATTGGTGAGGGTACAGTACTGAAATCTCACGTTGTCGTGAATGGTCACACGACCATTGGCTGCAATAACGAGATCTATCAGTTCGCTTCCATCGGCGAAGTTAACCAGGATCTGAAATATGCTGGTGAGTCGACCCGTCTGGAAATTGGCGATCGTAACCGTATTCGCGAAAGCGTCACCATTCATCGTGGAACAGTGCAGGGTGGTGGGTTGACGAAGGTGGGCAGCGACAA
Organism: Enterobacter cloacae complex sp. I3; assembly: GCF_014896175.1. NCBI lineage: Bacteria > Pseudomonadati > Pseudomonadota > Gammaproteobacteria > Enterobacterales > Enterobacteriaceae > Enterobacter > Enterobacter cloacae complex sp. I3. The sequence goes on along the minus strand of NZ_JADBQZ010000026.1, from coordinate 19,608 downwards.
CCTGTTCATGGTGAATGCGCACATTGCGCACGACTGTGCCGTGGGCGATCGCTGTATTCTTGCCAACAACGCAACGCTGGCAGGACACGTATCGGTTAATGACTTCGCAATTATTGGCGGCATGACCGCAGTCCATCAGTTCTGCATCATTGGTGCACACGTGATGGTCGGCGGATGCTCCGGTGTGGCGCAGGACGTCCCGCCGTATGTGATTGCGCAGGGCAACCATGCCACGCCGTTTGGCGTGAACATCGAAGGCCTCAAGCGTCGTGGCTTTAGCCGCGAAGCGATTACTGCTATCCGCAACGCGTACAAGCTGCTGTACCGTAGCGGTAAAACGCTGGAAGAGGCGAAGCCGGAAATTGCCGAGCTGGCGAATAAGCATCCTGAAGTGAACGCGTTCATGGAGTTCTTTGACCGTTCCACGAGGGGTCTGATTCGTTAATGGTCGACAGTCGTCCGCTTACGATAGCCCTGGTCGCCGGAGAAACCTCCGGCGATATTCTTGGTGCAGGTCTCATCCGGGCGCTTAAGGCGCGCGTACCCAATGCTCGCTTTGTTGGCGTGGCTGGCCCGCTGATGCAGGCCGAAGGCTGTGAAGCCTGGTATGAAATGGAAGAGCTGGCCGTGATGGGCATCGTCGAGGTGCTGGGGCGCCTGCGACGCCTGCTGCATATTCGTGCCGATCTCACCCGCCGCTTTACCGAACTCAAACCCGATGTGTTTGTCGGTATCGATGCACCTGATTTCAACATTACCCTCGAAGGTAATCTGAAAAAGCAGGGCATCAAAACCATTCACTATGTCAGTCCGTCCGTCTGGGCGTGGCGACAGAAACGCGTTTTCAAAATCGGACGGTCCACCAATCTGGTGCTGGCTTTCCTGCCTTTCGAAAAAGCGTTTTACGACAGATTTAATGTTCCGTGCCGTTTTATCGGTCATACCATGGCGGATGCGATGCCGCTGGATCCGGATAAAAACGCGGCGCGCGACGTGCTGGGTATCCCGCATGATGTGCACTGTCTGGCGCTGCTGCCGGGCAGCCGTGGCGCAGAGGTCGAGATGCTGAGCGCTGATTTCCTGAAGACCGCGCAAATTATTCGCCAGACCTGGCCCGATCTTGAAGTGGTTGTGCCGCTGGTGAATGCCAAACGCCGCGAGCAGTTCGAGCGTATCAAAGCCGACGTTGCCCCGGATCTTCACGTTCGTCTTCTCGACGGGAAAGGGCGGGAAGCCATGTATGCAAGCGATGCCGCACTGCTGGCTTCCGGCACGGCAGCGCTGGAGTGTATGCTGGCGAAATGCCCGATGGTGGTCGGTTATCGCATGAAGCCGTTTACCTTCTGGCTGGCAAAACGTCTGGTGAAAACGGATTATGTCTCCCTGCCAAACCTGCTTGCCGGGCGCGAGCTGGTGAAAGAGCTGTTGCAGGATGAGTGCCAGCCGCAGGCGCTTGCGGATGCCCTGCTGCCGCTGCTGGCCAACGGCAAGACCAGCCACCAGATGCACGATACTTTCCGTGAACTGCATCAGCAGATCCGCTGTAATGCTGATGAGCAGGCGGCTGATGCAGTGCTGGAGTTAGCAAAATGATGGAATTTACTTATCCCCACACGCACCTTGTTGCCGGAGTGGATGAAGTCGGGCGCGGCCCGTTGGTCGGTGCCGTGGTGACCGCGGCGGTGATCCTCGATCCAACGCGCCCGATTATGGGTCTGAACGACTCAAAAAAACTCAGTGAGAAGCGCCGCCTGGCGCTGTTCGATGAAATTAAAGAGAAGGCGCTGGCGTGGAGCGTAGGGCGCGCAGAGCCGAATGAAATCGACGATCTGAATATTCTGCACGCCACGATGCTGGCAATGCAGCGAGCCGTTGCTGGCCTGAAGGTTGTGCCTGAATATGTGCTGATCGACGGTAACCGTTGCCCGGCGCTGCCGATGCCTTCGATGGCCGTCGTTAAAGGCGACAGCCGCGTCGCAGAGATCAGTGCAGCGTCTATTATTGCCAAAGTGACGCGCGACGCCGAAATGGCCGCGCTGGACCTCACTTATCCCGCGTATGGTTTCGCCCAGCATAAGGGATATCCAACGGCTTTCCATCTGGAAAAGCTGGCTGAACATGGCGCAACTGAACATCATCGGCGCAGCTTTGGCCCGGTGAAGCGCGCGCTGGGACTGGTGTCCTGAATCAAGACGCAAGCAATTAAGTAACGCGGGATCTGAAGATGGCTGAACCACGTTTCGTACACCTGCGGGTGCATAGCGACTACTCCATGATCGATGGGCTGGCAAAGACCGGGCCGCTGGTAAAAAAGGCGGCCTCGCTTGGCATGCCTGCGCTGGCGATCACCGATTTTACCAACCTGTGCGGCCTGGTGAAGTTCTACGGGACGGCGCATGGCGCGGGGATGAAGCCTATCGTCGGTGCGGATTTCCATGTGCAGAGCGATCTCATCGGCGATGAACTGACGCAAATCTCCGTGTTGGCGATGAACAATACGGGTTACCAAAACCTCACTCTGCTTATCTCAAAAGCCTATCAGCGCGGTTATGGGGCGCTGGGTCCGTGGATTGACAGGGAATGGCTGGCTGAGCTGAACGAAGGGCTGCTGCTGATCTCCGGCGGCCGTATGGGCGATGTCGGTAAATCACTGCTGCGCGGTAACAGCGCGCTGGTGGATCAGTGCGTCTCGTTCTATGAAGAGTACTTCCCGAATCGTTACTATCTGGAGCTGATTCGCACCGGCCGCCAGGATGAAGAGAACTATCTGCACGCTGCTGTCGCACTGGCAGAAGAGCGCGGCTTGCCTGTGGTGGCAACGAATGACGTGCGTTTTCTGGAGTCCGGCGATTTTGACGCGCATGAAATTCGCGTCGCTATCCATGATGGCTTCACTCTCGACGATCCAAAGCGTCCGCGGAACTACTCATCGCAGCAGTATATGCGCAGCGAAGAGGAGATGTGCGAGCTCTTCTCCGACATTCCGGAAGCGCTGGAAAACAGCGTAGAGATTGCCAAGCGATGTAACGTGACCGTGCGCCTCGGCGAATACTTCCTGCCGCAGTTCCCGACCGGGGACATGACCACGGAAGATTTCCTGGTCATGAAATCGAAAGAAGGTCTGGAAGAGCGTCTCGAATTCCTGTTCCCGGATGAAGAAGAGCGTAAAAAACGTCGTCCGGAGTATGACGAACGCCTGGATATTGAACTCCAGGTGATTAACCAGATGGGCTTCCCGGGCTACTTCCTGATTGTAATGGAGTTTATCCAGTGGTCGAAGGATAACGGCGTGCCGGTAGGTCCAGGCCGTGGCTCGGGTGCGGGCTCACTGGTGGCGTATGCGCTGAAAATTACCGACCTCGATCCGCTGGAATTTGACCTGCTGTTCGAACGTTTCCTTAACCCGGAACGTGTTTCCATGCCCGACTTCGACGTCGACTTCTGCATGGAAAAACGCGACCAGGTGATTGAGCACGTGGCCGATATGTACGGTCGTGACGCGGTTTCGCAGATCATTACCTTCGGTACCATGGCGGCGAAAGCGGTTATCCGCGACGTGGGCCGCGTGCTGGGCCACCCGTACGGTTTTGTCGATCGTATTTCAAAGCTGGTGCCGCCCGATCCGGGCATGACGCTGGCAAAAGCCTTTGAAGCCGAACCTCAGCTGCCGGAAATCTACGAAGCTGATGAAGAGGTAAAAGCGCTGATCGACATGGCGCGCAAGCTGGAAGGCGTGACGCGTAACGCCGGTAAGCATGCGGGGGGCGTGGTTATCGCCCCGACCAAAATCACCGACTTTGCGCCGCTCTACTGCGACGAAGCGGGCCAGCACCCGGTCACCCAGTTCGATAAAAACGACGTGGAATACGCCGGGCTGGTGAAGTTCGACTTCCTCGGCCTGCGCACGCTGACCATCATCAACTGGGCGCTGGAGATGATCAACGCCCGCCGCGAGAAGAACGGCGAGCCGCCGCTGGATATTGCGGCCATCCCGCTGGATGACAAGAAAAGTTTCGACATGCTGCAGCGCTCGGAGACGACAGCCGTCTTCCAGCTTGAATCCCGCGGCATGAAAGATCTGATTAAACGCCTGCAGCCCGACTGCTTCGAAGATATGATCGCGCTGGTGGCCCTGTTCCGTCCGGGCCCGCTGCAGTCAGGGATGGTGGATAACTTTATCGATCGTAAACACGGGCGCGAAGAGATTTCCTACCCGGACGTACAGTGGCAGCATGAAAGCCTGAAACCGGTGCTGGAGCCGACCTACGGCATCATCCTGTATCAGGAACAGGTCATGCAGATCGCCCAGGTACTTTCCGGCTATACCCTTGGCGGCGCGGACATGCTGCGTCGTGCGATGGGTAAGAAAAAGCCGGAAGAGATGGCCAAGCAGCGCTCCATCTTTGAAGATGGGGCGAAGAAAAACGGCGTCGATGGCGAACTGGCGATGAAAATCTTCGACCTGGTGGAGAAATTCGCCGGGTACGGATTTAACAAATCTCACTCCGCCGCCTATGCTTTGGTTTCTTATCAAACGCTGTGGCTCAAGGCCCACTATCCCGCTGAGTTTATGGCGGCGGTAATGACCGCCGATATGGACAACACTGAGAAGGTGGTTGGCCTGGTGGACGAGTGCTGGCGCATGGGGCTGAAGATCCTGCCGCCGGATATTAACTCGGGTCTGTACCATTTCCACGTTAACGATGACGGGGAGATCGTCTACGGGATCGGCGCGATCAAAGGCGTGGGTGAGGGGCCGATCGAGGCGATCATCGAAGCGCGTAATAACGGCGGCTACTTCCGTGAGCTGTTCGATCTGTGCGCCCGTACCGATACCAAAAAACTGAACCGCCGCGTGCTGGAAAAACTGATCATGTCCGGCGCGTTTGACAGGCTGGGGCCACACCGTGCCGCGCTGATGAACTCGCTCGGCGATGCGTTGAAAGCGGCCGATCAGCATGCAAAAGCGGAGGCCATTGGCCAGGCGGATATGTTCGGCGTGCTGGCGGAAGAGCCAGAGCAGATCGAGCAGTCCTATTCCAACTGCCAGCCGTGGCCAGAACAGGTGGTGCTGGATGGAGAGCGGGAAACGTTAGGTCTGTACCTGACGGGGCACCCGATCAACCAGTATCTTAAAGAAATTGAGCGCTATGTCGGCGGCCACAGGCTCAAAGACATGCATCCGACAGAACGTGGTAAGATCACCACGGCTGCGGGGCTCGTGATTGCTGCAAGGGTAATGGTCACCAAGCGCGGCAATCGTATCGGCATCTGTACGTTAGATGACCGTTCCGGGCGTCTGGAGGTGATGCTGTTCACCGACGCGCTGGATAAATACCAGCAATTGCTGGAAAAAGACCGCATACTTATCGTCAGCGGACAGGTCAGCTTTGATGACTTCAGCGGGGGGCTTAAAATGACCGCCCGCGAAGTGATGGACATTGACGAAGCCCGGGAAAAATATGCTCGCGGGCTTGCTATCTCGCTGACGGACAGGCAAATTGATGACCAGCTTTTAAACCGACTCCGTCAGTCTCTGGAACCCCACCGCTCGGGGACCATTCCAGTACATCTCTACTATCAGAGGGCGGATGCACGTGCGCGGTTGCGCTTTGGTGCAACGTGGCGTGTCTCTCCGAGCGATCGTTTACTGAACGATCTCCGTGGCCTCATTGGTTCGGAGCAGGTGGAACTGGAGTTTGACTAATACAGGAATACTATGAGTCTGAATTTCCTTGATTTCGAACAGCCGATTGCTGAGCTGGAAGCGAAAATCGATTCTCTGACAGCGGTAAGCCGTCAGGATGAAAAACTGGATATTAACATCGACGAAGAAGTGCATCGTCTGCGCGAAAAAAGCGTAGAGCTGACGCGCAAAATCTTTGCCGATCTCGGCGCATGGCAGATCGCGCAGCTGGCGCGTCATCCACAGCGTCCGTACACCCTGGATTATGTCCGCCTGGCGTTTGACGAATTTGACGAACTGGCAGGCGATCGCGCATACGCTGACGATAAAGCTATCGTTGGCGGTATCGCGCGTCTGGATGGACGTCCGGTGATGATCATTGGTCACCAGAAAGGCCGTGAAACCAAAGAGAAGATCCGTCGTAACTTCGGTATGCCAGCACCAGAAGGCTACCGTAAGGCCCTGCGTCTGATGGAGATGGCTGAGCGTTTCAATATGCCAATCATCACCTTCATCGACACGCCGGGTGCATACCCAGGCGTAGGCGCGGAAGAGCGCGGCCAGTCTGAAGCTATCGCACGCAACCTGCGCGAGATGTCTCGCCTGAAGGTACCGGTCATCTGTACCGTTATCGGTGAGGGTGGTTCCGGCGGTGCGCTGGCGATTGGCGTGGGCGATAAAGTGAATATGCTGCAGTACAGCACCTATTCCGTTATCTCCCCGGAAGGCTGTGCGTCCATTCTGTGGAAAAGCGCCGACAAAGCGCCGCTGGCCGCTGAAGCGATGGGCATCATTGCGCCGCGTCTGAAAGAGCTGAAGCTGATCGACACCGTTATCCCGGAACCGCTGGGCGGCGCGCATCGTAAGCCGGAAGTGATGGCTGCTTCCCTGAAAGCACAGCTGCTGGCCGACCTGGCCGATCTGGACGTCCTGAGCAAAGAAGACCTGCTCAACCGTCGTTACCAGCGTCTGATGACCTACGGTTACGCGTAAGCTTCACAATTATCTGAAAAGCCGCACATTGTTGCGGCTTTTTTTATACCTGCCGTTTACCTTAACTATGCTTAGCTAATGTTTTTCAAGGAGGTAGACCGTGAACATCATTGCCATTATGGGGCCGCACGGCGTCTTCTATAAAGACGAGCCCATCAAGGAGCTGGAGCAAGCCCTGCAGTCGCGCGGGTATCAGCTAATCTGGCCGCACAACAGTGCCGATCTGCTAAAGTTCATCGAGCATAACCCGCGTATCTGCGGCGTGATCTTCGACTGGGATGAATATGACCTCGAACTGTGCAGCGATATCAACAAGCTGAACGAATATCTCCCGCTGTACGCCTTTATTAATACCCACTCAACCATGGACGTCAGCGCCAATGATATGCGTATGGCGCTGTGGTTCTTTGAATATTCGCTCGGCGTGGCGGACGACATTGCGACCCGAATTCAGCAATACACGAATGAATATCTCGATAACATTACGCCACCGTTTACCCGGGCGCTCTTCACCTATGTGAAAGAGGGGAAATATACCTTCTGTACGCCAGGGCATATGGCGGGAACGGCCTACCAAAAAAGCCCGGTGGGCTGCCTGTTCTATGATTTCTTCGGTGGCAACACGCTGAAAGCGGACGTGTCCATTTCTGTGACCGAATTAGGCTCTCTGCTGGATCATACCGGACCGCATCTGGAAGCCGAAGAGTACATCGCCCGCACCTTTGGGGCCGAGCAGAGCTATATGGTGACCAACGGCACCTCGACCTCGAACAAAATCGTCGGGATGTACGCCGCGCCAACCGGAAGCACGTTGCTGATTGACCGTAACTGCCATAAATCGCTGGCGCACCTGCTGATGATGAGCGACGTCATCCCGATCTGGCTGTCACCCACGCGTAACGCGCTCGGTATCCTCGGCGGCATTCCGCGCCGGGAGTTCACGCACCAGGCCATCGAAAGTAAGGTTGCGGCGATCCCCGATGCAAGTTGGCCTGTCCATGCGGTGATCACCAACTCGACCTATGACGGTCTGCTGTATAACACGAACTGGATCAAGCAGACGCTGGACGTACCGTCGATCCACTTCGATTCCGCGTGGGTGCCCTATACCAACTTCCACCCGATTTACTCGGGCAAAAGCGGGATGAGCGGCGAGCGCGTGCCGGGCAAGGTCTTTTTCGAAACACAGTCGACGCACAAAATGCTGGCCGCGTTTTCGCAGGCTTCGTTAATCCATATTAAAGGCGAGTACGACGAGGATACGTTTAACGAAGCCTTTATGATGCACACCACTACCTCACCGAGCTATCCGCTGGTGGCCTCTATCGAGACGGCGGCGGCGATGCTGCGCGGCAATCCGGGTAAGCGCCTGATTAACCGCTCGGTGGAACGGGCGCTGCATTTCCGTAAAGAGGTCCAGCGGCTGAAGGATGAGGCCGACGGCTGGTTCTTCGATATCTGGCAGCCGGAAGAGATCGACGAGGCGGAGTGCTGGCCCGTCGCGCCGGGAGAGAGCTGGCACGGCTTCCGGGATGCCGATGCGGACCACATGTTTCTCGATCCGGTTAAGGTGACGATCCTGACGCCGGGGATGGACGAACAGGGCGTGATGGGCGAGGAGGGGATCCCCGCCGCGCTGGTAGCGAAGTTCCTTGACGAGCGCGGCGTGGTGGTGGAAAAAACCGGTCCTTACAATCTGCTGTTCCTGTTCAGCATCGGAATCGATAAAACACGGGCGATGGGGTTGCTCCGCGGGCTGATGGAGTTCAAGCGCGCCTATGATCTCAACCTGCGGGTGAAGAACATGCTGCCGGATCTCTACGCGGAAGATCCTGACTTTTACCGCAACATGCGCATTCAGGATCTGGCCCAGGGGATCCACCGGCTGATCCGCCAGCACGATCTGCCGCGCCTGATGCTCCAGGCGTTTGACGTCCTGCCTGACATGAAGCTGACGCCGCACAAGGCCTGGCAGCGGCAGGTGAAAGGCGAAGTCGAAACCGTTGAGCTGGAAAACCTGGTTGGCCGCGTATCGGCCAACATGATCCTGCCGTATCCGCCGGGCGTGCCGCTGCTGATGCCGGGTGAGATGATCACCGAGGAGAGCCGGGCGGTGCTCGATTTTCTGCTGATGCTCTGTTCGGTAGGACGTCACTATCCAGGCTTTGAAACGGATATCCACGGCGCGAAACGCGATGAAAACGGCGTGTACTGGGTGCGAGTCCTAAAATAAAGGTGACCGCTTGCCAGGTGTGGGTTTTCGGTTGTAACGTTCAGGCATCATAAAAAGGAGAAGCTATGCTGGGTTTAAAAGCGGTTCACCATATTGCGATTATCGCCACCGATTATGCGAAAAGTAAGGCCTTCTACTGCGACATTCTTGGGTTTACGCTCATGAGCGAGGCCTACCGCGAGGAGCGTGACTCCTGGAAGGGCGATCTCGCGCTAAACGGGCAGTATGTGATTGAGCTGTTCTCTTTTCCTTTCCCGCCTTCGCGTCCGTCCCGTCCGGAAGCCTGCGGACTGCGTCATCTGGCTTTCAGCGTTGATGACCTTGATAGCGCAGTAAAACACCTGGAAGCGCACGGCGTGACGTGCGAGGCGATTCGCGTCGATCCGTTTACCGACAAGCGGTTTACCTTTTTTAACGACCCGGACGGCCTGCCGCTGGAGCTTTATCAGCAGTAATCTTCGTCCTGTGTGATAATGCCCGCTCAGTTCGGGCATTTTTTATGTGTAATCCCCTATGACCTTACCCGCTATCGCACACGCCGTTTCACCGTACCGCCAGCTGCTGGTGGGGTTTAGCGGTGGTCTGGATTCCACCGTCCTGCTGCATCGGCTTAAGCGCTGGCGCGACCAGGCGCCTGACGTCCAGCTGCGGGCGATACATATTCATCACGGATTAAGTCCTCACGCGGAGGAGTGGGTGGCGCACTGCGAAGCCTTGTGTGCGGCCTGGGCGATCCCGCTTCTCGTCGAGCGCGTCACGCTTGAGGAAGAAGGGCTGGGCATTGAGGCGCAGGCGCGTAAAGCCCGCTATGCCGCGTTTGCCGGGGCATTGCAGCCCGGCGAAGCGTTGGTGACGGCCCAGCATCTGGACGATCAGTGTGAAACCTTTCTGCTGGCGCTTAAGCGGGGCAGCGGACCCGCGGGGCTTTCCGCCATGCCGGCGCGTTCAGAGTTTGCCGGGACGCAATTATTACGGCCGCTGCTTGGCGAGACCCGCGCGTCGCTGGAAGCCTGGGCGCGGGAACATCAGCTGAGCTGGATCGAAGATGAGAGCAACCAGGACGACAGCTACGATCGTAACTTCCTGCGTCTGCGCGTCCTCCCGCTTTTAAGCGAGCGCTGGCCGCATTTCGCCGACGCGACGGCAAGAAGCGCCATGCTGTGTGCCGAACAGGAAAGCCTGCTGGATGAGTTACTCAGCGAGGAGCTGTCTGACCTGATTTCAGAAGACGGTGCGCTGGCAATTGCGCCTCTGGAGGCGATAAGCCCGGCGCGTCGGGCCGCGCTGTTACGTCGCTGGCTCGCCACTCATCATGCTGCGATGCCGTCGCGGGCAATGCTGAGCCGTATCTGGGACGAAGTCGCGCAGGCGCGGGAAGATGCTTCCCCCTGCGTACACCTGAGTGGATATGAGGTCAGACGCTATAAAGGCAAACTCTGGTGGGTAAAATACTCGCCCTCGCTGACCGATGTGGTGCTCCACTGGACCTCACCAGAGGCACCGCTGATATTGCCCCAGGACACGGGGAGTGTCTCTCTGATGCCGACTGGTCATGTGCGTCTGCCAAAGCCCGGTGAACCCGTCAGCGTGCGCTTTAAGGCTGGCGGCTTGCTGCATATCGTCGGACGCAACGGGGGACGGAAGCTGAAAAAGATATGGCAGGAGTACAACGTGCCGCCGTGGCTGCGCGACACCACGCCGCTGCTGTTCTACGGTGAAACGCTGATTGCTGCTGCAGGGGTGTTCATCACGGAAGAGGGGTGGACAGAAGAGGGTGCCAGCTTTGAGTGGCGGAAAGCGTAACGGGCAGCCCGGCTGCCCGTTAATGTCATCAGGATTCGCTCACCACGACGGTGCCGATTTGCGGATGGCTGAAGCTGGCTATTTTGTCCAGACGCAGCTCGCGCGTCGCACCGGCATCTTCCACGACCAGGTATTCCACATTCTTGCGAGAAAGCAGATCGCTGGCCTTCGCCTTCAACACTTCGCCATCTTTTAGCTCCAGCGTCAGTATTAAATGATGCTGGCAGGCGAGTTCGAGGTTGTCATAGTCATCACAATTGATGGGTTGATAAGTATCATTCATCGACATAATCGCTCACCAGTAAATTCGCCGCAGCATACGCTGCTTTTTCCCTGACCGACTCTGAAAGGCTCTCATCAGAGGCCACTTCATTAAGCACCTTCAATACACAGCCCAACGCGTCCGGGACATACCCCAGATCTCCGCTGGCGATTTCCGCATACCGTTTGCGAATTAACTCACAATAATTATTCACATCCCCTCCCGCCAGCGCACTGACTTACTGTGAGATATCATTAAGCCTACGAAGATAAACTCGGTTTAGCAAGGTGACTATACCATACTCATTTAAGCAATATCAGCGCCTTGAAAGCGGTGTATTTATTACTCAGTAACAGCCTTTTGCCTCCGTTTTCGCTACAATGTGCGGCTGATTCGAATGGAGTTCTCTCATGGCGCTGAAAGCGACAATTTATAAAGCAGTGGTCAACGTGGCCGATCTTGATCGCAACCAGTTTCTGGACGCGTCGCTTACGCTGGCACGCCACCCCTCCGAAACACAGGAGCGTATGATGCTGCGCCTGCTGGCGTGGATTAAGTATGCTGATGAACGACTGCAGTTTACCCGTGGGTTAAGTGCGGAAGACGAGCCTGAAGCCTGGCTGCGCAACGACCATCTGGGGATCGATTTATGGATTGAACTCGGTCTGCCGGACGAGCGCAGGATTAAAAAGGCGTGTACTCAGTCTGCGGAAGTGGCGTTATTCGCCTATAACCAGCGCGCGGCGGAGATTTGGTGGCAGCAAAATAAGAATAAATGCGCGCAGTTTAAAAATCTCGCCGTCTGGTATCTGGATGATGAACAGCTGGCGCAGCTGAGCGAGTTCGCCAGCCGGACGATGGCGCTGCAGGCAACGATTCAGGACGGAGCCATCTGGCTTTCTGATTCTCAGAATAATCTGGAAATTCATCTGACAGCCTGGCAGCCTGCGCCATGATCGTCTTGTCCCGAAGCGTCAGCATCCCTGATAGCGAGCTGGAGATCGCCGCCATCCGTGCTCAGGGCGCGGGCGGGCAGCACGTCAACAAGGCGTCGACGGCTATCCATTTGCGTTTTGACATTCGGGCCTCAAGCCTGCCAGAGTATTATAAAGAAAGTCTGCTTGCCGCCAGCCATCACCTGATCACCAGCGATGGCGTGATTGTGATCAAAGCCCAGGAGTACCGCAGCCAGGAATTAAACCGGGAAGCGGCGCTAGCCAGGCTGGTGGCGGTCATCAAAGAGTTAACGGCAGTACAAAAAAGCCGCCGGGCAACGCGGCCAACCCGCGCATCGAAAGAGCGTCGGCTGTCCTCGAAAGCCCAAAAATCCACAGTGAAAGCATTACGCGGTAAAGTTCGTCGCCCGATGGAGTGACGAAAGGGAACACAATTTTCATAAGGAATTCATTGTGAAAAAAGCATTATTTTCAGCGCTGGCAGTGAGTACATTGTTTGCGCTTTTCGGGTGTAACAACCGTTCTGAAACGCAGGTTTTGCAGCCAGCGCAGAATGAAGAGTTAAAGCCAATGCAGCAGAGCTGGCGTGGCGTATTGCCTTGCGCGGACTGCGAAGGCATTGAAACGTCACTGTTCCTGCAAAAAGACGGTACCTGGGTGATGAACCAGCGCTACCAGGGCGCGAAAGAACCCTCTTCATTTGCCACCTACGGGACATGGGCGCGTACGGCGGAGAAGCTGGTCCTGACGGATACCTCCGGTGACAAAACCTGGTTCCGCCCTAAAGGTGAGAACATGGAAATGCTCGACCGGGAAGGCAATCCGATTGAATCCCAGCTCAACTACACGCTGACGCCGGTGAAAGCGTCGCTGCCAGCCACGCCAATGGCGATGCGGGGGATGTATTTCTACATGGCGGATGCGGCGATCTTTACTGACTGCGCTACCGGTAAGAAAGTCAGCGTGGCAAACAATGCGCAGCTTGAACGTGATTACGCCGTGGCGCGCGGCAATGACAGCAAGCCGGTATTGCTGACGGTTGATGGCCACTTTACGCTGGAGCCAAACCCGGATAGCGGGGAGATGGTGAAAACGCTGGTGGCAGATAAAGACGCGAAGTTTGTCGCGGGTAAAGACTGTAACAGTAAATAAATTGACGTTGAGCCATTAAAAAACCCCGCCAGAGCGGGGTTTTTTGTTTAGCCTTTGATGGCTTTCACCAGGTAATCAAGAATATCGCCGGTCTTGATCATCTGTTTTTCGCCGCTGCGACGGTATTTGTATTCAATCTCATCGCTGTCGAGGTTACGGTCGCCGATGACGACGGTGTGCGGGATACCGATCAGTTCCATATCGGCAAACATCACGCCCGGACGCTCTTTACGGTCATCCATCAGCACTTCGATACCCTGAGCGCGCAGCTCGGCGTACAGCTTCTCGGCCAGCTCCTGCACGCGGTAAGATTTGTGCATGTTCATTGGCAGAATGGCCACCTGGAACGGCGCGATATTGTCCGGCCAGACGATGCCGCGCTCGTCGTAGTTCTGCTCGATGGCCGCAGCCACCACGCGCGTTACCCCGATACCGTAGCAGCCCATGGTCAGGATCTGGTTACGGCCATCTTCACCCTGAACGGCGGCGTTCAGCGCACGAGAGTATTTATCACCCAGCTGGAAGATGTGGCCCACTTCGATACCGCGCTTGATCATCAGCGTACCCTGGCCGTCCGGGCTTGGGTCGCCTGCAACCACGTTACGGATGTCTGCCACTTCTGGCGTCGCCACGTCGCGATCCCAGTTAATGCCGAAGTAATGTTTACCGTCGATGTTAGCACCCGCGGAGAAGTCGCTCATTGCAGCAACCGTGCGGTCAATAACGACAGGAACCGGCATATTCACCGGACCGAGAGAGCCTGGGCCAGCATTCACGACGGCGCGGATTTCCGCTTCCGTGGCGAACGTCAGCGGGCTGGCGACCTGCGGCAGCTTTTCGGCTTTCACTTCGTTCAGTTCATGATCGCCACGCACCAGCAGGGCAACCAGCGGGTAAGCGCTGCCTTCGGTGGATTTCACCAGCAGCGTTTTCACGGTTTTTTCGACTGGCAGACTGAACTGCTCAACCAGCTCGGCGATGGTTTTCGCATTTGGCGTATCAACCAGCGTCATCTCTTGCGTTGCCGCGCCGCGAGGTTCTTTTGGTGCCAGCGCTTCTGCAAATTCGATGTTCGCCGCGTAGTCTGAAGAGTCAGAGAAGATCACATCGTCTTCACCGCTCTGCGCCAGAACCTGGAACTCATGGGACGCGCTACCGCCGATGGAGCCGGTATCAGCCTGCACAGCGCGGAAATCCAGACCCATGCGGGAGAAGATTTTGCTGTAAGCCTCGTACATTTTGTCGTAGGTCTCTTGCAGCGATTCCTGTGACGTATGGAAAGAGTAGGCATCTTTCATCAGGAATTCGCGAGAGCGCATCACGCCGAAACGTGGGCGCACTTCGTCACGGAACTTGGTCTGGATCTGGAAGAAGTTCAGCGGCAGCTGTTTGTAAGAGCTCAGCTCATTACGAATCAGATCGGTAATGACTTCTTCATGCGTTGGACCGAGAACGAACGGACGCTCGCCGCGATCGACGAAGCGCAGCAGTTCTGGGCCATATTGCTCCCAACGACCGCTCTCCTGCCACAGGTCAGCGGGCTGAACCACGGGCATGGACACCTCGATAGCACCGGCGTTGTTCATCTCTTCACGCACGATGTTTTCGACTTTTTTCAGGACGCGCACGCCGGTCGGCAGCCAGGTGTATAACCCGGAGGCCAGCTTGCGGATCATCCCGGCGCGCAGCATCAGCTGATGGCTGATTACTTCGGCGTCGGCAGGTGTCTCCTTCAGAGTGGAGAGCAGATATTGGCTAGTACGCATGTTGTTACGGTTCCATTTCGACGATTGGAACAGGCTGAAACGCCAGCCTGACACAAAAAAAGTGGTTTAGTTTACCAGTGTGGCAAAGATGCCAAAAGAGAGGAGAACAAAATTACCTGGGTTCAAGGGCAAACACTTCGAAACCTGCCCCAGTGACGCGCCAGCGCACGTTAAAATCCAGCAGCCAGACGGCGTACGTCTTTCCTGCTTCCTCTTCTTTACGGTAGGCCGGACGGGGGTCCTGTGCCAGAACTTCAGTGATGAAATGCCGTAAGCGAGGATAGCGTTTCTCCAGCTGACTCAGCTGTAAGGCTATCTCAGGCGTAAACGAGACTGGCATATCCGCCTGCGGTGCGTCCTGAGCGTAGCTTGCACGCGCATTCGGGAGGGATTCGGCGAAAGGCAAATAGGGTTTAATGTCGATAACCGGCGTGCCGTCAACCAGGTCCAGGCTGCCCAGCTCAAGGATGACCTGATCCTTCTGGCAACGTATGCCTTTCAGTTCAACCAGCGACATCCCGATCGGATTGGGGCGGAAGGTCGAACGAGTCGCAAACACGCCCATTCTCGCATTTCCGCCCAGGCGCGGGGGACGCACGGTGGGACGCCAGCCGCCTTCCATTGTCTGGTGAAAAACAAATACCACCCATAAGTGACTGAAAGACTCGAGCCCGCGTACCGCATCGGCCTGGTTATAAGGTGCCTGAAGATGAAGCTCGCCGCTGCCGCTGGTGACCAGACCGGGCTGGCGGGGCACGGCGAACTTCTCTTTATACGGAGAGTGGATAACGCCTATTTGCTCAAACTGAAATGCACTCATTTCGCCGTAATGTTCAGCGCAGAACCGATGCAAACCGCCTGACGGTAGCAGCCCGGCGTGCCGCTGGTGACTTCGCAGCTGTGCAGCAGCACCGCGTTAGCTTTCATTTTTGCGGCGTTAATCTGCATGCGTTTACGCGCAGTCGGGATATTCGGTGGAGAGTCCTGATTGGTTGCCTGACAGGATTCACCGCTCACTTCACCCAGTTCACGGAACGGTTTGCCGACCAGTTCGTCAGCCTTAGTGATAATGCGAACCGGCGCAGGGCGAACCACTTTCGGTTTTGCAGGCTCTGTTTTTGGCGGGGTTGCCGTGCTTTGAACGGGTTCAACAGGAGATCTGCTTAGCATAGAACAGCCGCTCAGCATGAGTGCTAAAAGACAGATCGGTAAAGCACGCATAATAATTCCTCAATGGATAATCAAAACGTCAGATATTGAATCAGGTGACTGCACAAATGACAAGACGGGCATAAGCCCGTCCTGATGATATTACACTGAGGTGAGATTACCAGCCTTTAACAGCGCCGCCGTTAAACACTTTGTTGGCTTCCTGGTAAACTTCGTCTGACTGATAGGCCTGTACGAACTTCTTCACGTTTTCCGCGTCTTTGTTATCTTCGCGAGTCACGATCAGGTTAACGTACGGAGAGTCTTTATCTTCAACGAAGATACCGTCTTTCGCTGGCGTCAGGCCAATCTGGCTGGCGTAAGTGGTGTTGATAACGGCCAGGGCAATCTGCGCATCGTCCAGAGAACGCGGCAGCTGCGGTGCTTCCAGTTCAACAATTTTCAGATTTTTCGGGTTCTCGGTGACATCCAGAACGGTTGGCAGCAGGCCAACGCCGTCTTTCAGTTTGATCAGGCCCACTTTCTGCAGCAGCAGCAGGGAGCGTCCGAGGTTGGTTGGATCGTTAGGCACGGCTACCTGAGAACCCGGCTGCAGTTCGTCCAGCGATTTAATTTTCTTGGAGTAGCCTGCAATCGGGTAGACGAAGGTGTTACCCACGCCAACCAGCTTATAGCCGCGATCTTTGATCTGCTGATCCAGGTATGGCTTATGCTGGAAGGCGTTGGCGTCGATATCGCCTTTGCTCAGCGCTTCGTTCGGCAGAACGTAATCGTTGAAGGTTACGAGCTCAACGTCCAGACCGTATTTTTCTTTCGCCACTTTCTGAGCAACTTCAGCAACCTGCTGTTCTGCACCTACGATAACGCCCACTTTAATATGGTTTGGATCTTTTTCGTCCTGACCGCAACCCACCAGTGCCAGAGATCCAATCAGCGCGCCTACTGCTGCAAAGGTCTTTAATTTAAACGCCATGTTTTATCCTTAACTCGTCGAGTTTGTGTTGTGTGTAACGTTATTTGTGAGTAACAGCCCGGACGATGCGATCGCCAGAGAACTGGATTAAGTAAACCAGAACAACCAGCAATACCAGAACGGTATTCATCACGGTAGCGTTATATCCAATATAGCCGTACTGATAACCAATCTGTCCTAAACCGCCAGCGCCTACGGCACCGCCCATCGCGGAATACCCTACCAGAGTAATAAGCGTAATCGTTGCCGCGTTCACCAGGCCCGGCAGTGCTTCAGGCAGCAGAACCTTGCGGACGATCTGCATAGGTGTTGCCCCCATTGCACGAGAAGCTTCAATCAAACCGGTTGGGATCTCCAGCAGGGCGTTCTCCACCATACGGGCGATAAACGGCGCAGCGCCTACGGTCAGCGGAACGATAGCCGCCTGCAGACCAATCGATGTGCCGACGATCACGCGGGTAAAAGGAATCATCCACACCAGCAGAATAATAAACGGGATGGAACGGAAGATATTCACCAGCGCGGAGAGCGTACGGTAGAGCTTCGCGTTCTCAATGATTTGACCCGGACGCGTCACGTACAGCAGTACGCCTACCGGCAGGCCAATCACAAAACCAAAGAAACCCGATACAAAGGTCATTGCCAGCGTTTCCCAAACGCCGCGAACCAGTAGCCACATCATCGGCTCAGACATAACCCAGTACCTCTACTTTTACATGATGTTCTTGCAGCCAGGCGATTGCGGCCTGGGTTTCTTCTTGAGTGCCGTGCATTTCCGTCAGCATGATGCCGAACTTCACGCCACCGGCGTAATCCATCTGCGCGCTAATAATGTTGTTGTTCACGTTAAAGCGACGCGCGGTTTCGGAAAGCAGAGGGGCATCAACGGACTGACCGGTGAATTCCATACGCAACATCGGGACGCTGTCCGCCGTTGCCTCGGTTTTCAAACGCTCCAGATAATCTTCTGGAATATCCAGATGCAGCGTGGACTGAATAAACTGCTGCGCCAGCGGCGTTTTCGGATGGGAAAATACTTCGCTTACCGTGTCCTGCTCGATCAGTTCACCGTTGCTAATGACCGCCACGCAGTCGCAGATGCGTTTCACCACGTCCATCTCGTGCGTAATAAGGAGGATCGTCAGGCCCAGGCGACGGTTAATGTCCTTCAGCAGTTCCAGAATAGAACGTGTGGTGGCCGGATCCAGTGCGCTGGTAGCTTCGTCGCACAGCAGTACTTTTGGGTTGCTGGCTAGCGCGCGGGCAATAGCAACACGCTGCTTCTGCCCACCGGACAGATTTGCCGGGTAGCTATCATGCTTATCACCCAGACCCACGAGGTCGAGCAGTTCGGTAACGCGACGCTTCACTTCTTCTTTCGGCGTGTTATCCAGCTCCAGCGGTAAGGCGACGTTGCCGAACACCGTGCGGGAAGCCAGCAGGTTAAAGTGCTGGAAGATCATGCCAATTTGACGGCGCGCTTTGGTGAGTTCTTTTTCTGAAAGGGCGGTAAGTTCCTGACCGCCAACTTCTACGCTGCCCTGGGTTGGGCGCTCAAGCAGGTTAACACAACGGATCAGCGTGCTTTTACCCGCACCCGATGCGCCAATGACGCCATAAATTTGACCAGCAGGAACATGCAGGCTGACGTTGTTCAGCGCCTGAATGGTTCGGTTCCCCTGCTGGAACACTTTGGTGATATTGGAAAGTTTAATCATTAGATTATTTTTATCGTATGTAAGTTAGCCGTGGCATTTTCTTCTGCCAGATACGGGTGATGACCGTAAACAAAACGGATGTTAAGGCATCCAGACGTCTAAATCAATCCAACTCTGTACGATGAGCACTTTATTGCGCTGCGATTCATGAGATACTAGCTCAACAGGCCTTTTTCAGGAGCAAACCGGTGGCAAAATCAGTACCCGCAATTTTTCTCGACCGTGATGGCACTATTAATGTGGATCACGGTTATGTGCATGAGATCGATGAATTCGAATTTATCGACGGCGTTATAGAGGCAATGCGCCAGCTAAAAGAGATGGGCTATGCGCTGGTGGTCGTAACGAACCAGTCCGGCATCGCGCGCGGTAAGTTCACCGAAGCGCAGTTTGAGACGCTGACGGAATGGATGGACTGGTCGCTGGCCGATCGCGGGGTCGATCTTGATGGCATTTACTACTGCCCGCACCACCCGCAGGGAACGGTAGAAGAGTATCGTCAGACCTGCGACTGCCGTAAACCGCATCCGGGCATGTTTAACTCTGCGCAGGAGTTCTTGCACATTGATATGGCTGCTTCTTATATGGTGGGCGATAAGCTGGAAGATATGCAGGCAGCGGCAGCGGCGGGAGTGGGTACCAAAATATTAGTGCGTACCGGTAAGCCCGTAACGCCAGAAGCAGAAAGTGCAGCGGATTGGGTGATTAATAGTCTGGCAGAGCTGCCAAAAGAGATAAAAAAGCATCAGAAATAGCCTTTTTGGCGAAAAGGTGAGCGGTCGAAATAAAAATGCATATTTCCGCTTGTCATTCCTCGGCAGCTCCCTATAATGCGCCTCCATCGACACGGCGGATGTGAATCACTTCACAGTTAACCCGGTCGGTTGAAGAGAAAA